>NZ_NOIF01000225.1 GCF_002265265.1 Photobacterium sanguinicancri | reverse complement strand
CTACATTCATAATCGCGTGCATGATAAATGTTGCTATTGAAGGAGGAGTTTATCAAAAGTTATTTAAATTACCTTTCAAGTATAAAAGTAAAACATTTTTTTGGTTTCTAATAGCCAATGCATTTAGTGTTGGTGTCGCTTTAATAAGTGTTTTTATTAACCCATTGAAATTGTGAACTTGCAATGCCATCAAGGTGATACATTACACTCAGTGGTTTTGGTTTTGACTTATGTGGTTACGCTGGTCTTTTGGAGTGCGGTGTAGTTGGCCGCAAAAAATTGATGGAAGTGAATATTTGGAACGACTTCATAATAAGGGACTATGATGGAAGAACTTCAAGGTGGGCGTGAAGGGCTCATTTTTCGCTCGGAAGATAAAGTGTATCGACCAAGTGGTTTTTGGTCTGTTTCAATCCATAAATTGCTGTCTCACCTCGAAAGTGAGGGCTTTAATGGTGCGCCAAAATCATTTGGTTTCGATGATAATGGGAATGAGGTTTTATCTTATGTGTGGGGTGATGTTTACAATTACCCTCTAGTTGGTGCTATCTCGACGACTGAAGCATTGTGTTCTGCTGCCGTACTTTTAACTCAGTATCATGATGCAACAGTATCTTTTCTTCAAAGTGAACAATGCCAAGAATTAAGGTGGCGTTTACCTATAAGAGAGCCGCAAGAAGTCATCTGCCATGGTGATTATGCCCCATACAACGTGGCATTAAAGGAAGATACAGTTGTTGGTATTTTTGACTTCGATACGGCTCATCCTGCACCAAGGATTTGGGATGTGGCTTATGCTATTTATTGTTGGGCGCCTTTTAAAACGAATCCATATGATTCGTTAGGTGATTTAACAGATCAATCCATTCGTGCAAAGCAATTCTGTGATTCTTATGGCCTATCATATAAAGATCGTATTCAATTAGTAGACACCATGGTGTCGAGGGTACAAGCCTTAGTTTATTTTATGCATAACGAAGCGGCCAAAGGTAATAAAGCATTTATAGCGAATATCAGAGATGGACATCATTTGGCTTATATCGCTGATATTGAATATTTAAAGCGAAATAAAGAACAAATAACTGCCTACTTGTCGTAAACAATGCGCTATACATCTAAGGTGATGTTGTACTGGGCGATTTTCAATTTACTGTTAGCTAATAACTTTTGGTAATGATTTTTCTTTGACGAGATAACTGCCCAGCCAGTATTTTATGTTTTGTAGGAGCAGTCTGTTATATGGAAAGTAAGCGATTAAAAATCACTCCGCCATCATTAGAATATGCAGATTCGATGTGGGCTATTATTCAAGAAAGCGAAGCAGAATTAGCTGAGTTTCTTCCTTGGGTGTCTGAATCTCTGACGCTGAATAAACTGAAAGATAATATTGAATTTTCCGCCAAAAATTACGACAACTTTTCTGATGACTTCTGGTTTAATATTTTTGAAAAAAGATCAGGGGCTTTAATTGGTGCTGTGGGTTTTATTGTTCGAGACCCTGATGTGCCATATTTTGAAATTGGCTACTGGCTTAGTACCACAATGGTCGGTAAAGGCTATATAAGTGAAGCGGTGAATATTGTTGAACGCTTTGCATTTATCGATAACAAGGCACAAAGGGTTGAAATTAAAATGGCGGGCTCTAATGTTAAGAGTCGAGCGGTTGCGGAACGTTGTGGCTATCAACTTGAAGCTAAGTTAGATAATGGGCGTCGTTTAGTTTCTGGCGAGTTGGACAGCACGGTTATTTACGTGAAAACTGCGTTATAACAATTAGCAAAAACCTTGCGGCAATTAAGTTGTGCAAATCACTTGGGATGAGGCAAGAAGCTCATTTTAGAGAGCATCGTTTCTTTAAGGGAAAGTGGTGGGATACTATCGTTTTAGCGGCTTTACGTTCTGAATGGACACTGGCTTAATAGGAACTAAGCATGATACACAGCATTGAAGCATGGATAGATGAAACGAACGCGATGTTTGTCGATCAGCGGCAAAGCTGCTCTCAATTTTCTCAGCCTTTTGCTGGGTTCTACTCTAAAGAGTTCCTTGCTAACGCATATTTTGTCGTCGTTGAGAGCCTTCCAAAGCCAGATCTCCCAGAGCTGCGCGAGGCTGGTTTAGGCGATTTCCTCGATATGGACGTTCAGGGGATCACATATAAAAACACCTATTACATAGTGCCGAGTGTTGCGCTTGATTTAAGGTTGCACTTCCATGAATTAGTGCATGTATCTCAGTGGAATGCCCTTGGGGCTATTGGCTTTTTGCAGCGCTATATTTCTGAAGTGCAGACTCTTGGTTATGCCGAAGCGCCGTTAGAGAAAATCGCGTATACATTTGATTATCACTTTGCACAAGGTGGACAAAAAATCGATGTCCCAAGCTACATTGAAAATAATATATAAATCAAGCATTAAAGATAGCGCCTTAAGCTTGGGGTTTTAGTTCCAATTGGGTAATGTGTTTACGGTGTAATGGATTAGATCAGGTCAGGTCAGGTCAGGTTAGGTTAGGTGGTAGCGTTGCTCACACCTTAATGCGGTGTTAGAAAATACAAGGAGGTTATTGTCATGGAAGAATCAAAAAAATTTGGTCGATTAGCTGAGATACATTTTGAAAATGGGCTTTTGTGTGCTGAGAGTGTGGTTTCTGCTATTGCTGAATATCAAGGGGTGGATGACCATTTAGCCTCAAAAATGGCGACTGGATTTTGCAGTGGTGTGGCTAGAACGTGTGGGCCATGTGGAGCCTTATCTGGGGCTGTTATGGGTATTAGTTTAGCTCTAGGTCGTGAATCCAAAAGTGATACTGTTGTTGCAACATACGAAGCAACGCAGGAGTTAGTCGAGAAGTTTGAAAGTGAATTCGGAGCAAAGGATTGTCATAAGCTTCTAGGTTGTGACATTGGAACAGAAGAAGGAATGGCTCATTTTCGTTCTCATAACCTTCGCGCAAATTGTAGCAACTACACTCGAAAAGCCGCCGAAATTGCAGTGGGTATCTTGAGCAAAGATGCCTAAGACAGTGTGTAAGAGGAGCTTAAAACGTTTGGTGAATTGGTATCAATTTCGGGGTGAGCGTTTCAGTCACAGCGGCTCAGTTTTGGTGGGGATAATGAGTTATTTACTTCTGTGCCGGTTGAGGTAAATAGTGATTGGGTTATTGACCCGGCTAAGTATTCCTTTTGTCTTTATGACATGGAAGTGATGTGGAAAGATCGCAATATCTATATTGAAACGATGGACTCTGGCAGGCCGTCGCTAATAAGGTATCGTACTTTTCGCTAGCCGTGTGCTTCTCGACTATTCCTGTTAGAAAGATAAATGGTGCATCGAACTAATTTTTCTCGTCAACTGCTCAGGTGGATGCCTGTGAAGTTATGTGCGGTTGGAAAGGTAGTCACCAGCACTTTTAGCATGGTATTCGCAGGTGTTTATTTTTGTGGGGATGCCCACCAATCTCAAAATATAACATTAAGAGGTAACAATGATCCCAGTAAATACATCCATCGTTTCGGGTGTCGCGCTATCGGAAATTAACGGTGAAACAAAAATGCTGTTAATGAAACGAGTGAAAGGTGGCTTCTGGTGCCATGTTGCAGGCTCGATAGAAGACGGTGAGACTGGTATTAATGCTATTGTTCGAGAGTTTCAAGAGGAAACTCAAATAGAAGTAGCAAATTTGTACAACGCTCAATTCCTAGAGCAGTTCTATGAACCTAGCGCAAATGTCATTGAGTTAATTCCTGTTTTTGTGGTTATGTGCCCACCAGAACAGGCGGTTATTTTAAATGAAGAACACACTGACTATAAATGGTGCACTTTAGATGAAGCATTAGAACTCGCGCCGTTTCCAAATCAGCATGCTGTGTTTAAACATGTATGGTCATACTTTGTAGATAAAAAAGTGAATACGCTTTATCGAGTAAAGATCGGATAGCAAAGATTAGATAGAAAAGGCCAGGTAGAAAAGGCGATTTTCAGGAGGAAATTATAACAGTGAAGTATTGTTCAAATGAGTTTGATGAAGCATTAGACAGCCTTGGTCATTATCAGATCTATCCCGACCTGAAACCTTGGGTTGGTTGTGAATATAACGCATCGAGAGTGAAAATTTTAGTGATTGGCGAAAGCCACTATTTAGATGTTGGAAGCACTTATCACCATAACCCAGAAGAATGGTACGCGGGTGTCACCGTATCAGATAAAGAAGATAATGGCTGGATTAAGACGCGAAATATTATTTCCAACGGTATAAAGAGCAAATGGAAATCTAAGTCCAAAACGATATACAGAAACATAGAGAAAGCGCTCTTTGAAAGTGAGGCTGATTTTCATCCGAGTTCAACCGCATTTAGTCGTATCGCATTTCTGAATTACTTCCAGCGCCCAGCGGAACAGACGGGTAAATCAATTAAGGTATCTCAACTTGATGCTGATGTTAGCAAAAGTGTTGTGGGCCAAGTAGCTAAAGCTATTGCACCTGAAATCATCATATTTACAAGTTCACTGGCATATCGCCATGCTAAACGAAGTGGTTTGTTAACCGAATTTGATGCGCAATCCATAAAATATACCCGAACGCCTCATCCTGGAATGCCATGGTGGAACCGAGTTTCTAAAGCTTATGGAAACAGCACGGGTAAGCAGCACTTTATTGATTTTGTAAATTCAGCCGTCAAAATTGAGGCTTAGCAAAGCGATTAAAGCGAGGCTGGTATGTTTGCAGTGGTAGTCGTGGATAAGGCGTTGCTAAGGTTTTACTTCAATACATCTCTAAATGGAGTATGAAATGTATAAAGGATCTTGCCTTTGTGGCGCTATCAAATTTGAAGTTTCTGGAGTCCTTGAAGCAACAGATGCTTGCCACTGTAATCAGTGTCGGAAATGGACCGGACACTTTCTTGCCAGTGCAGAAGTCTCGCGGGACTCATTACTCATCGAGGGGGAAGCAAACCTCTCTTGGTATCACTCATCTGAAAAAGTAAGGCGGGGCTTTTGTTCACAGTGCGGATCATCTTTGTTCTTCGATCCTCTCGATAAAGAAAAGCACCATTGGATAGGAATTGCATTAGGGTCATTTGATAAGCCGACAGGGACAAACCTTGGGCAACATATTTATGTCGCAGAGAAGGGGGATTACTATGACATTAACGATGATCTGCCGCAAAATGAACATTAAATAAAGGCTCTCTACATCAAAAGTCGCTGTTGCGCCTCGATAGCCATTAAACAAGCTTCGGCTACTCACCATATTGATTTACACCTCATGTCTCTCCCTATAGCGCGAAAGGTAACAGTTGGAAGTAGGGGGGAGTTGTGCTGCGACTCTGTGCCATACCCACCTAGTGTTAAGTCCCTTGCATTCCCTCGCAATAATAGCTCCTTTTCGTCCGTTCCCTGCAATAACTTGAAAGCATTCAGCACTAACTTAACGTCTAGTTTTGCTTTCTTGTCATGTTATTTTGTCCAAATAACCATACAAAATGTTAGGTTTAATAATAAACGTGTTGATATAATACCGCTTTCACATTGCGCGCTTGGCACGAACGAGGATAGCTAAGTGAGTATCATGCGTTGATGATACCTGTTGTGGCAGATATGTGCAGCGACAGCGTAGATGTGAATGTTATGTGCCTTTGCTAATAAGTTACATTTAGGAGTTAATTTGAAGGAAATTTGGCCATATTTACCGACTTTGGTTACAACGTTAATAGTTGTTCCTCTCGGAATTTATCTACAAACTCGATTAAAAAATCTTGCCAATAGCAATGACTTTTTGAAAGCTGTTGATCAGCTAAAAAAGAATACAGAAGCGGTAGAAGGCATAAAAGGGCAACTTGGTGAAAAATATTGGGTAAAACAGCAGATCTGGGATACTAAGCGTCTTGCCTATGAAGAAATCTTATCTTGCCTGTATTTAACGAAAGAGTATATCGAAGACCAAATCGCATATTTAACTGATTATACGGATAGCTTTATTTATATTGGGAGTTCTATTTACGACTTTGAAGATAAGGAATATCAAAAGTCTTACGAAGAGTATGTTGAGAGTGAGCAACAAGCTTTTCGTGAAAAATATGAAACACAAGAAGCAAACTTGGCTCGTCAAGAACTCTCCACTAAAACTAGAAAGAGCTTTAAAAATCTCGAAAGTGTTTTCTCAATAAAGTCGATATATTTAGCACCAGAGTTAGGAGATATTGAAACCCTATTGGGTAAATTAAGGCACAAATTGTATGATAATCAGCCCATACAAGATGACCATGAGGCTACAGATGATTTCCTTGACCGCTTGATTGGGCACCATATTTCGAGTGGTGAATCAGTTGATGACATCATCACGTTGACTAAAAAATTAGCAATGGATGACCTCAAGTTGATCACGAAATCATAGTACGGCACATAACAAACAATTTAAGAGTGATTCAGCACGCTTGGCATTTTTGGTTTGGGTCTAGTTTAGTGATTACGGCGTCCAATTTGAGTGTTGTGGTAGCGTGCTTCACACCTTAATTGGGCGTTAAGCGTCAATGATTATTACCAATTTCTAATTTGGGGAAAAAATGATAGAGATAGTGTTAGATACAAATATCTTGCATCAAGAAGGATTAAACTCTGGACGGATGCAATTATTAAAAAAACTAATAGATGTCGAGTTTGTTAGGCTTCATATACCAGAAATAGTAAAAAACGAGTTTATAACTAAAAAGGCTCATACTGCTTCTGATCTAATGACTAAGTCAGCTAATAATTTAAAAACTGTAAATGCTAACTTTGAAACTTCAGAATGTTTTAAAGAAGAACTGCAAAAAATTGAAGATAATATTAGAG
>NZ_NOIF01000224.1 GCF_002265265.1 Photobacterium sanguinicancri | reverse complement strand
CTATTCGTCGGCAGCGTCAGATGTGTTTATGAGACAGCTTATATACAGGGATTATGCAAGAATTTGGTAAGAATGGAAGGCGATAAGCGAATATTTCGCTTATTTTGACAATAGCGAGATGCCAAAAAAGAGGATTTATCGAGATTTAATCTTTGTAAAGGTATCACAAAAAAAACACAATTATCAGGCTTGTTAATAATTTTTATCGCCCTATAATGCTGAAAACCGGAGCGTCTGCCAACGCTCCGGTTTTTTTGTGCCTGCTCGTCTGATGTCTATCTGTTGTCTGCCAACAGCAGAAAGATTGAGAGCAAAATTCGATTTACATTTAAGGAAATTACCATGCGTATCGAACAAGACTTGAAGTTAGGTTTCAAAGATGTACTGTTTCGTCCAAAACGTTCTACCTTGAAAAGCCGTTCTCAAGTTGAATTAACCCGCGATTTTACATTCAAGCATAGCGGTCGTCAATGGTCAGGCGTGCCAATTATTGCTGCTAACATGGATTCAGTGGGTAGCTTTGAAATGGCGGCATCACTTGCGAAGCATAATGTAATGACTGCTATCCATAAGCATTACACAGTTGAAGACTGGGCTGGCTTTGTGAAAAACAACGATGCATCAGTACTTAACAACGCAATGGTTTCTACTGGTACGTCAGATAACGACTTCCAAAAAACCAAAGACATCATGGCCCTTTCAGATGACCTTATCTTCATCTGTATTGATATCGCTAACGGTTACTCTGAGCATTTAGTTGAGTACGTACAACGCGTACGTGCTGAATTCCCAGACAAAGTAATCAGTGCAGGTAACGTTGTTACTGGCGACATGGTTGAAGAACTTATCCTAGCGGGTGCCGACATTGTTAAAGTGGGTATCGGCCCAGGTTCTGTATGTACGACACGCGTTAAAACAGGTGTGGGTTACCCTCAGCTTTCAGCAATCATTGAATGTGCAGATGCTGCACACGGCCTTGGTGGTCGTATTATTGGTGACGGCGGCTGTTCATGTGCAGGTGATGTATCTAAAGCATTCGGCGGCGGTGCAGACTTCGTAATGCTTGGCGGTATGCTAGCAGGCCACGAAGAAAGTAACGGTGAAATCATCGAGCAAGATGGCAAAACCTTCATGAAATTCTACGGCATGTCTTCACAGTCAGCGATGGACAAGCACTCAGGCGGCGTTGCGAAATACCGCGCAGCTGAAGGTAAAACCGTACTATTGCCTTACCGTGGCCCAGTAGAAACAACTATCCAAGACATCATGGGTGGCGTGCGTTCTACTTGTACTTACGTAGGTGCAGCGCAGCTTAAAGAACTAACAAAACGCGCAACCTTTATCCGCGTTCAAGAACAAGAAAACAACGTGTTCGGTAAAGAGTAAGCACTCGTACTGCATGTAACAAACAAATACTATCAGGCCGCTTATTAGCGGCCTTTTTTGTATCTCTCATTATAGTTCAGATCCATTTCATCTGCTCTTCGCTATCAAGTTCACCAAGGCTTAGCTTAGTCACCGACGAGTAAACAAGCTTGCTGGCTGATCTGGCTTTAAATTACCCTCAATGCATGCTTCACTTTTTCCTTTATTGACCACTTGGTTGTTCATAATGTTAAGACTTTCTGATTGCAACTAAGAACAGATAAATAATCATGACAGAGAAAGATAAAAGACGAATAGAGCTACTTCGATACCGTATTGCATTACTTAATATACGCAAAGAGAAATATGTCATTGGCTGTTCGCGCTACTGTTTTGCAGCCAAAAGAACAGAGAACAGTACAGCTAATTTAGCAATACTAAGGGCTTAGATGTAGCAAGGTTCAGCCCCATTCCGCGTTAGATCTGAAACTCATCTATACCCTGTTAATGTCTATTAGCCATATGTGAACTAATGAATTGAGAAAAACTCAAGACCGCTTTCAACGCAATAGATTTTGTTTTTACTCAATTCGCACACTTATCCCCCACACTGTATCGAGTGCAATCAAAATAGGTAAGTACAGTCGAATACTTGAGCAAAGTGCAATTTTTAGAGAGACGAGAAGCCCCCCTGCGTCAAGATAGTTTGTTAAGTCCTCTGCTGAGGCAGCAGAGGACTCATACCTTAACGATTTACATTATGAGTGATTTTTTTACTCACTTAAAATGATGACGGGGAGGTTATCCCAAATCTTGGGTTCTGATGTATCGTTACCGGTGAAATTCCACGGTCCTTTTTGGGTGTCTAACGGACGGTAGACAGCCGATAATCCGTCGATATCCCATGTTGTGACATAAATGCTGATACCGTCAAGCGAATTGGGGCGGCCAAGTGCATCACTAGCAAAATCAAGATAAATCGCTTTGTTAGCTTTATCTACAGTGACAACGGGGGCGGGTGATACGGTTTCTCCCCATGTTTGTGAATCTGCGCCTGTTGAGCTGTAGATTGAGCTTTGCCAGCCAAATATCACCGCATTTCGATTCCAAGTGCCAGAAGGCATTTCTGCATTGAGCTTCGGCAATGCCGTTAAGCCAGTCTTACTTTCATTGGGCAACCCAATAAAGACTGAAAAACCGACATGGTCAAAGCCGTTGGGTGGTAACCAGCTGTTGGTGACGTTATTCATGGTCATTTTTAAGCGTACGTTACTGCCCACGGTATAGATCTCGGCTTTTTCAATCGAGAGCTGATTCTTATCTTTATCAAAAGAGGGATCGGTAGGTAGAGAATAGGAGCCGTATAGTCCGCCACTACCATCTTGAGCATCACCTGTATCATCAATGATTTTCTCGGGTGTTTCCGCCCATGAAAGATCGGAAGTGAATGCAATATCTTTAGTGCCTGCTTTATCTTCAGGGTAGTAAATCGCAAAGCGATGTTGTTGTTCACCGATGGCAAAATGACGGATCGAAATGGTGGTTTTCCAGTCTCCGTTAGCATCAACAGGTATGTCTTTTGCTACGTCTAAATTACCATCTACGACCATTTTTAATGTCACATTGGGTGTTGCTGTCCCGGTTATTTCAGTATCTTGGGTGATGACCGCGTTATCCCAATTTCCCTCTAATTCGACTTTTGTATCCGGGGTATCGATATTGCCTGTTTGGGATGTTTTAAAGTAAATCACCGCAGATTTTGGAGCCAGTTCGAGGGTGACTTGACCGTGACTATTGGTTGTCAGTATTTCTGGTGCGCCTTGCCAGTTGGATTGAATCTGTCGTTCAAAAACCGTTCCTGCATCTTGCTCTAAATCTAACTGGTTTAACAGCATAGGAGACGACGAGGTATTCAAGACAACGAACACTTCTTCATCATTTAAACGACGAGTGAAACTGAATATACCAGCTCCTGCTTTATCACTGGCGATGACTTTCAATTCACCTCGTGTAAGCACTTTGTTTTCTGTACGAAGCTGGGCCAATGATTGAATAAATCGGTACATCTCGTTGCTTGAATCGAAAGAATCGACAAGTTGACCGTCAGTGCGATAGCCGCCGTTAAACATACTATCGCGGCTATTGATGATAGCTTGCTCAGTACCCTGATAAATAACCGGAATGCCGGGCACTGTCATCATGGTAAGCAAGGCTTGCTGCATATCTTCTGGGCTAGCCTGAGACAAAAAGCGAGGCATATCATGGTTATCGATAAAGTTCGGCATGATGTAAGGGTTAGGGAACATTTCCATCATACGTTCTAGGCGAAAGCGTAAATAATCCGTCGGTTGGCCTGATGCAAAAACACGGGTCATGGTGGTTTGGAGCGGAAAGTTTAATACTGAGGTTAACTGTGCCGGAGAGCCATTTTCACCAATATAGGTGAGCATTTTTTCCTCCCCTTCTGTCTTGTACGGCGTCGATGCCTCAAAGACTTCACCGAAGGTTAGGAAATTTTCACGTCCTGTTTCTTTTGCCTGTGATAGTACGCCGTCTTGACTGTGAAAGAAATCGTTCCAGAAATCGTGTTCAACAAACTTTGCGGTATCTACCCGGTATGCATCAACACCGACGTCTTTAATCCATTTACGGTAGCTCGCTTTGAGGTACTTTCTAACTTCTGGATCAGAAGTATTGAGATCATCCAAATCGGAGAGTTGCCATGTTTTTTCTTGTGTCGGATTATTGTGATCGGTAATGCTTGGTGTCCAATGGTAGCTACCTGTGCCGTCGTCTTTGCACTGGTTCTGATTCAGAGGATATGGTAGGGATTGATTAGGTGCCAATGCATTTTCAATTAGACGGAAACCGGTACAAGGGTTTAAAGCGTCATAATCGTACGGGTTATCGTAAGTGAAAAAGTTACCAACATGATTCGTCACAATGTCTTGGATGAGGAACATATTTCGGCTGTGTATTTCACGAGAAAGTGCTTGGTAATCTTCTAAATCCCCGAAATGCCCATCCACTTTCTGAAAATCACGCGCCCAGTAGCCATGATAACCACCGTAATTCTGTTCTGAATCCCACCATTGGTTTGCCACAGGCGGAGTGATCCATACAGATGTTGCTCCTAAATTTTGGATGTAACTAAGCTGATCGGTAACGCCTTGTAGATCACCGCCGCTGAATTTTTTGTCCGATGTCGGATCGTATTCATTTTGGCCTTGGTCATTATTCTGGCTATTTCCATCGCTAAATCGATCGATCATGAGAAAGTAGATGATTTGGTCTTGCCAGTCAGGTGATGCCACCTGATTATCAACTGGCGCCACAGTGTTGTCATCTATTTCGATGGCATTATTGTCTGAATTACAGCCTGTTAAGGCTAACGCTATCGATAAAGTTAAAAACTTTATTTTATTCATTGTGTTAGGTGTTTTCAGTCTCACGTTATAATCCCCTGCCTACAAAACTGTGTGAACAATAACGGGAATTCAACGCGATGAGAGTGTCACTCTACGCCATTATATTGGTTGTGGTGTGTCAGTTGGTGCTAAATATGAGCCTGTTATCATTTTCGCTGGCTATGAAAGTGGCGAAAGAAATAGATAGTCGTGTTGATAGTTATCACATCGCTGGTGTTCACCTTGCTGAGAAATCAATTCAAAATGACATTTTTTAGGTCGTTCAGTTAGATACGTTGATAGAGACCAAGATGAAAATTGACGGTTTTGGTTTGTTTTTGTCATAGCCCAACGGTTATTTTCTTGACCATCAATATGACAATGAATGATTTCAGTATCAGGCAGGCGGCATGCAAGCTCTATAACAACACGAACGCCTTCCATTTCGGGGACGACGACAAGGGTAGGTACGACAACAATAGGATGGCCTAATAGAATCGGTTCGTTGACGACATAGTTGTGTTGAAGGTTATCATCGATGAATTGATTGCCATCGACTTCGTAGCATAAGCGAAAGCGTAATGGATTAGCGACAGGTAGGTTTGCGGTTGACCAAAGCTCAATACCATCAGCCAGGAAGTAATCGAAAAAGGCGGGATAGCGGCGCCATACACCGTCTCTGTCTTCACACTCAACCGCCACTTTTTTTTCAAACGCTATATTATTGACCTCAATCCATACTCTGCCACTTTGACCTTGTTTGGCGGCACTTGATTCTATAACGGCAGTGGCGTAATGCAGCCTGATGGGGTTTTCTTGTTGAACGGTTCGATTGGTTCGATTGGTTCGGCATTGTTCACGGTACATTTGAGGGGAAAATGGATACCACTTTCGAAATGCGCGGTGAAAGTTTGAAGGATCATCATAACCTAGCTGATTAGCTATGTTGGATACGCTCAATTGTGTATCGGCCAGTAGACGTAAAGCGGTGGCTTTTTTTTCATCATCAACAAGTGTGGTGAAGTTGATTTGTTTTTCTTGTAGGCGCCGTTGCAGTGTTCTGGCTGATAGCCCTAGATAAACCGCTAAATCGGATAAACGTAAAGGTGAACTAATGTTGTCATGGATACGTTTTTTTAATCGAGAGACCAGATCTTCTTTTTCAATACGGACGTGCTGTAGCAGTAAAAAAAACTGCTTAGCGAGAGAAAATAACTTGGCATCGGGTGTTGCGCTAACCTGAATTTCTTGATGGTCAAAATGCAGTTGTAGCGACTTTCCGTATTCATTACGAATTAAATAGTTGCGTTGACTAGGGGTTTGCAGCCAAGTATGCGTTAAGTGAGTAAATGAAGAAACGTGCTCGAGTAAATCTTGGGTCAGGTAGTGCACCCACAAAGGCAATTCAGTATTTGTTCGTGATTTAAAATGTAGCGATAGGCTGTCATAGCGAGATGCAGGTTCAACATAGATTGAACGATCGTACAATGACACCGATTTGCTCCACCAAAGTAATCCATCTTTGATTGTTGGGGCTGTTAACAGCAATAGATGTTGTAAGGAAAGTAATTCCTCGATGTGCCAATGATCATGACCAATTCGAAAATAGGAACTGCCTACTGCTTGAGAAAGCATTACGGAGAAAGGTTTTTGGGCGTTCACGATTTTTCCATTGTCAGGATAACATGCGCGTATTTTAGCGGAACCGTTACTATGAAGCATGGTTTTGTTTCAACGCTAAAGCTACGCGTTTTTTTGATACGGTTAGGCGACTCAGTAGTTATTGGACATTCCGAGGTGAGTAAAGCGATTTAAAACAGAACAACCGAGTAACATTTCCTTTGACTAATATGGCACGAGGTTGCTAAGGAGGGGGCTATATCACTCGTTTGGCTAATAGTTTCCAAAGACAACTATCCTTGCGATATTTTTCCTAATGTCAAAGTATAGTTCAGATCCATTTCATCTGTTCTTCGCTATCAAGTTCACCAAGGCTTAGCTTAGTCACCGACGAGTAAACAAGCTTGCTGGCTGATCTGGCTTTAAA
>NZ_NOIF01000223.1 GCF_002265265.1 Photobacterium sanguinicancri | reverse complement strand
GCTCTGAATCGATTATTATCAAGTCTATCAATTAAATCAGCATGAAAAACTAAAATATCTTCAAGGCTATTACCACTCAACAAATTAATAGCACGAAAGTGGTCATTAAGCTTTGTTGACCACAAGCACGATGGCAAGGGTTGTTCGTTTATCGAACTCATCAAATATTTGACTGTTTGCATAGCTAACGGGTATTTACTAATAAGAACCTCTCGAGCTCGAGAGCTCAATTCATCAAAACCATTTTTCTCAATGACCTGTAATAGAAAGTCCTTCTCATCCAAAAATCGCTCCAACTGATGTTGACCCGCAAGAGACCCTACAGAATTTTCTAACTCTGCTAACTCTGTATCGTCTTCTATTTCGCACAACTTATCAAAATATAAGCTCGATGCATCCATCTGGCATTGAAGTAGAGATATGGAGTGCCAGTCATCAATGAAAAAGTCTCCTGCCTTAAGCTCTCGCCACTCAACAAGGTAGTGGAGTATCTCATGTCGGCTTATTGCATCCAACTCAACAAGCCATTGCTTTATAATTGGATCATCATATCTCTTGCTCGTCACGACCTTACCTACTTAAGGGAAATCTTAGGGTGAAAATTAGAACCCGAGTCGGATCTTAGTTCAAGACATAATTTCCGTTAACCTATCTTCAGCGACACTACAGTAAAACTCTAGTACCGTATAGTCCCTTCCCCCCCACAATATAATGAGGAACAGATAGGTGATTAGTTTTAATGACATAGTTTCAAGACTATCTGCAGATATCTTTGATACGGCAACTGCTACCAGAGCAGGATTAAACGGAGCTCAAGACCTATACCATTTTCAAATGAGTATTCGTGAGCATGGTGAAATTAAAGTAGTTAATGAAACGGCACTTGTTTTACAGGAACGCTACCGATGCTCATATGCAGAAGCTGCAAGCATGGCGTCACATAGAGTACAAGCAATGTTGGAACTATCCGAGGGTCAAGATACATTTCAAACAGTTCGTTCAAGACTAAATAAATAACAACATTACAAAAATAAAGGAAAGATGATTATGGAATGCAGCAATGAAGCATGTCTTCAAGAAATTGATATTGATCTAAGTTTGCTAGACTGTGAGAGCAATGGGAGTAGCGGAAATCATACCACATCGTACACATACACGGGTGTAATTACCTGTGATAACTGTCAAATAGAGCATGAGGTGACAATTAATACGGATGAAGTTGATGATACTGGTGAAGTCATTGACATCAATATCCAATAGAGCCAAACCATCCTCGCTGTCACGATTATTATCTGGCAGCGTTACTTTCTTCCATAGCACCGTAAAGTCACCATGGTACGACCATGGTTCTACTATCCCTGACACTTTGGTAATACTGACCTGCGAGTTTGCAGGAACCGGAGATTGTTGGATTTACTAGGATTCTCTTGAGCACAGAATTGACATGCGATGAACCATAGATGGACCATGGTAAACTTTTCAGAAATGATAACAGGGGCTTAAACTCGCTTTTCACTGGTTGATGACAAGACGAAAAGCGAACCTAAGTTTTTGATCGGTCTAGAAACAACAAAGCCCCAACCGAAGTTGAGGCTTTATCATTTTATCTGGTGCCCGAGGACGGACTTGAACCGTCACGCTCGAAAGCAACGGATTTTGAATCCGTCGTGTATACCAATTTCACCACTCGGGCAGATGCAGCTCATTATACGTATGCACTAAACCGACGCAAGCCTTTATTTACAAAAAACAGCATCAAACAGACCAACCGATGAATAAGCAACCAAAGCGAAACAATAACAACCACAAATCCTTTTATTATTTTGATTTTAAAGCATATGCTGATTAGTCATGATTGCGATTACCGTGGCAATACACTGCAACGAGAGATCAGTTTAGGTAAAAAGTGGCGGTCTATATCTGTCTCAGTTTTTTTGAGTTGATGATTCAATACAGCAACCGCTGTACGTGCCATATCGCTAATTGGGAAATGAACCGCTGTCACTGTCGGATAAAAGCTGGCACAAAGGTACACACTGTCAAAGCTCGTGACAGATAACTGTTCAGGTACTGCGATCTTGTGCTGATGAAAGAACTGTAATGCCCCACTCATCATCTCTTCACTGCACGAGAATAAAGCATCCATATCATCATGTTGCTGATAAAGGTTCAGTGCTGCTTGATAACCGCTTTCTCGACCATAGTTTCCCTCACTCGTAAGCGATGATTCAAAAGGGATCCCTGCGGCTTGCAGTGCATTCTTATAACCTTGAAAACGTTGTTTACTTGTTTCTCTATTTAGGTCACCAGAGATACACGCAATTTTCCGGTGCCCTTGTTCAATTAAATGCCCTACCGCTAATTGAGCGGCAAGAGTATGATCGAAGGTAATGCAACGGTCTTCAAGTCCTTCCACGAAACGATCAAGTAACACAAATGGTGTAGGTAGCTTGGCTAACTCTCGTAATTCATCATCACTTAAATAGCGGCTATGTAGAATATAACCATCACATCGCAGGTCATGAAAACGTTGGATAGCTTCTCGCTCGCCTTCTGCATTATGGTGACCTTGGGCTGTGATCAAAAATTTATTATGGCAGTCTAATTCAGACTGCACTTGATCCATCATTTCGCCAAAGAAGCCCCCAGTATAATAAGTGACTAATAACCCAACCATATTCGATGAAGCTGTCGCCAACGAACGTGCAATCGCGCTAGGCCTATAATTAAGCTCTGCCATTGCTTGCTCGACTTTACGCTTAGTATCAGCGCGAAACTTTCCTTCACCATTAATAATGCGCGATACCGTGGATCGATTCACTCCAGCCAGTAATGCAACATCTTTGATTCTTGCCATTCAGGCTTCATTCCTTTGTTATTACCTGTGATTAATGAGAGAAATAGTGCTCTCTACCGATACGAACTTCAATAAACAAGCAACTTCACTCTCTCATTTCATGAAAAAACAGCATAGTCACACAATGTAATATCTCGATTAGCTAATTGTTCAAGTAAATAAGGATCCGTCAACACGGCTAATTCTTTCGCTCTTGGCATCGTATAGCCGCTGCATTCCAATAGCGGTTGATCAACATAGGCGGGATGACACATGATTTCTAATACATCACACAACCCTTGTTGTTGATCGATAACACTTAGCAAGCTATCGATGCTCACGGCCGTATCGTAGAACTGATTACAAAATGCATAATGGCACCCCTCCACCTGCTCACTATCCGTAACACCGCGTACGACGAGTTGATGCGATGACGCTATCTCTTTTACCACAGGTAAGATTTGAGGATGAAAGTGCGCATGATGATGGCTATCTAAATGGCTTAAGGGGATCCCCAATGCCTGAAATGCGCAGATTTGAGCTTCAATTTCATCTGCGATTTCCATCGCATCAAAATCCATATATCGAGCAATGTACTCTTTCGACCAACAATCCCCTCGAGGATCCACTAACGTTTTTCCGGATGTTAAAGGCTTCCCTGTCGTGAAACGCAAGTGCAAGCCAACTTTCAATGGCGGAGACTGCGCTAATAAATTCAGCGCATGTTGCTCGGCTGGCATCCCGACCATCAAGGTAGTAGAACGCACTACACCATGTAAGCATGCATCTAAAGTGCCAAGGTTAACACCTTTCGTTAATCCAAAATCATCAGCATTGAATATCAGTTTCATCATTAGTCCTTTTACACGAAACACCACTAAACGCTCTAACCTTGCCCCCGAAGAAAGCAAGGTTAGCGACCGCCATTACACCCTAACTAAATTGCGGTAGATAATCATGGTTGGTCCGCAAGATATCATCCAAAATAGCTTTGGCTTTATTAATATCTGGCACTAATGGGTTATTCGTTAATGCCATCAAGGCTTTATCATAATCACCATGTACAGCAGCTTCGACTGTCAGCTGTTCATACGCTTTAACCTGATGAATCAAACCCGTTACATTGGGGCTCAATGCCCCTACGACTAATGGTCGAGCCCCCGCACTACCAACAACGGCGCTGCACTCTATAACAACATCATCAGGTAAAAAATTTAATGTGCCATTGTTGCGTACATTAACGACATTGATTGTATTTCGATTATTGTACAAGGCATCAACTAAATTTAATGAAGCATCGGAATAGTAAGCCCCACCACGCTCTTCAAGTAAGGCCGGCTTCTCATCAAGCGTGACATCTTTATAAAGTTCAAATAACGCTTGCTCAGTTGCCATTACCTGTTCTGCGCGTGTGCCTTCTTTGGCCGCACTTTCCTTCTCATCCGCGAGCATGGCTTCGGTCTGATAAAAATAGCGATGATATGGGCATGGAATTGCACCTAACGCTTTCAGAAAAGCGGGATCCCAAGGTTCTTCAAATATATTTTTCATACTGAAGTTGGCACCATCCCCGACTTTCTCGAGTACCTGCGCTGTAATATTCTCACCATTAAGCCAGGCGCGATGCGCCCACAATAAGTGATTTAATCCAGCACATTCCAACGTGAGATCTTCTGGCTGACAAGCCATCATGTCTGCAATCATCATGCTCATTGAGACAGGAACATTACATAAGCCAATCGTTTTGACGTTAGTATATTTCTGCACAGCTTCAGTGACTAAACCCGCTGGGTTGGTAAAGTTAAGCATCCAAGCATTGGGGGCTAATGCTTCAATGTCTTTACATACGTCGAGAATGACAGGGATAGTGCGCAAGGCTTTAGCAAAGCCACCTGGGCCTGTGGTTTCCTGTCCAATAACATCATACTTAAGTGGAATACGCTCGTCGTTCGCACGAGCTTGTAATCCACCAACTCTAAACTGAGTCATCACAAAATCAGCATCCGCGATTGCTTTACGGCGATCCAACGATGCTTGAATAACAATATCAGCCCCGTGTTTGGCAACCATTCGTTTCGCTAAGGCAGCAATAATCTCAAGTTTCTCTTGCCCGGCTTCAACATCCACAAAATGGATTTCTTTAACGGGCAAATACGCTAAACGCTTTAAGACCCCTTCGACCAGCTCCGGTGTATAACTGCTGCCGCCCCCAATAATGGCTAACTTTAATGCCCCTCTAGCCATGATTAACTCCTTGTTCTGTTTGGCGAAGTTCATGCAATACAACCAACTCGGTGGCGAGTTCATGGGCCAGGATCGTTGTCATTAAATGATCCTGAGCGTGCACCATCACCAAGGTCATTTTCACTTTACCCTCACCTTCATCGGCTTCTATTAACCGGGTCTGCGTTAAATGGGCTCTATTCAAACAAGCCTTCGCTTGCGTTAAACAACTTTTCGCTCCATCAATCTGCATCTTCTTTGCATACGCTAATGCCTCAAAACATAAACTTCTGGCTTCACCTGCATTAACAATGATGTCCATGACTACCGCTTCTTGATCCATTTCGTTCTCTCCCTAAACCTATTTTCATTGAAGAGGCATGTATATACCTCCTCATCATGCATATTAAGCAGTGGCTCCCTCACCCGCAGGCGTTGCCGATTTATCGCTGCTTTTTTCAATTTTGCTTTCTTCTTCCACTAATTGCTTTTCAAACATTTTGAAGAAAGGCAGATAAATAAAGATATCCATAATAAGTAACCCAATGACTAACAAGACTGGCGATAATGTCCATCCGGTTCCCCAAGATGCCCCCAATAATGCAGGTGCAGTCCAAGCCGTTTGTGAAACCGCCATACCAACAATACCGGTATGAACAGCGGTATAAGCAATAATGGCGTTAATCACAGGAGCAAAAATAAATGGAATAAACATGGTCGGGTTTAAGACTAATGGGCTCCCGAAAATAACGGGCTCATTAATTTGGAAGAAGCCAGGTACAACACTCATTCTACCTAAGCTACGAAGATGAATGGATTTACTAAACACCATTAAAATCACCAAGGCTAACGTTGCACCAGAGCCACCAATGAAGATATAAAAATCCCAAAATGGCTGAGTAAACACATTTGGAATTGGCTCTCCTGCTAAAAATGCTTCTTGGTTTGCACCTATATTAGTCAAGAAGATAGGTGACAACAGACCCACCACAATGGCCGCGCCATGAATACCAGCAAACCACAACAACTGGCACAATAATAAAGCGCCAATAATTGCAGGCAGTGAATTAGAAGCACTAACTAATGGGCGGAACATTTCAAGCACCAGATCAGGAATTAGCATCTCGTATTGCGATTGAAAAAATAGGCTTAATGGATAAACCGTCAAAAAGACAAACAACACGGGGATCAGTATTTCAAATGACCGAGCAATAGCTGGCGGTACTTGCTCTGGCAATCGGATAGTCACATTGTATTTGTTCAAAATGCGAATCAATTCAACCGAGAAGAACGCACTGATCACTGACGTAAATATCCCAGTACCTGATAAATGACTCGTCGACAAAGCACCGTCAGCAACCGGTGCTGATGCCACTAAAAAAGTCATTAAAGATAACGATGCGCTCGTAATACCATCCATATTATAGGCTCGAGCGAGGCTATAGCCGATCCCCATCGACACAAAAATAGCCATCAACCCCATTGTCATTTCGTAGGGCAACATAATATTGTCAAAATTTGCAGCAGCAAAATCTAACCATGCGCGGCCAAAAGTATTCTGCGTATCTTCAGCAAAAGGAGGAAACGCAAATACCAGCATGAAACTACCAACAATAATAAATGGCATGGCAACAATAAAACCATCACGCATGGCGCGTATATGCTTTTGGTTACCCACCTTCACTGCAATTGGCGCTATCTTCCCTTCAACAATTTTAATTATTGAATCATAGAGCTTCATAACATGAATCCTTTTTTGAATATGAAACATCCCACCCCACATAAATAAATGCAG
>NZ_NOIF01000222.1 GCF_002265265.1 Photobacterium sanguinicancri | reverse complement strand
TATTAATACTAAAGTTGAGAAAGGTATTTAATAGTATTTGCTAAATCTTCTAGGCTTTCATGAGCATCACTTTTGACAAGGTATTTACCCTTAACGACAAATGCAGGCACAGAAGCAATTTCCGCATTGGCAACAATTTTTTCTGCTCTCGCCATTTCTTCAAATACTTGCTTATGTTGATCTTCAGAAAGCTCATAAGGACTAAGTAAAGAATGCTGGTTAAAAATCGCAATTAATTGAGCTTTACGATCTGCTTCAGTCGCCCCTTCTTTTTTATCTTGTGTGTAAGAAAAAAGCTGCTCCATTAACTCTGGTTTAGGGTGACCATTTGACTGAATAGCAGCGGTGTAAAAAATGTATGCCGCAAGTTGAGCACTTTCATTGAAGGTGACATGCACTTGTTCAATATCGGTGTTAGCTAACTTTTGTATTTCAGGTAGGATTTTATCCATATTGCGGCAGTGTCCACAGGCTAATGAAAACACTTCCATCACAGGTACAGTTGTTGATGTCACGGGGGTTGCCACAGTGGTGTACTGAACACCTTCTTTGGGTGTTGAAGTATCGTTACAACCGACAAGTGCCAGTAATCCCACAAAAAGAGGTAATAATATTTTTTTCATAGTGCTTATTGTTGTGATGTATAACTTATCATTATGGATGGTTATTGATGAAAAATCGTGAGCCAATTTCAAAACTTACACTCTTTTACACTTTAAGTCGGTATAGATAACATTTGTGGGCCGAAAATTGTCCATCATGGACAAAAGATCAGAGTAAAGATTGAAGTAATTGCGCAATCCAGTATTATTGCGGGCTTTTTTTGAAGTGGAGTGTGGCATGTTTATTGGGTTTGATTACGGCACCGCCAATTGTTCAGTCGCGATGATGGAACAAGGAAAGCCAAGGTTATTAGCATTAGAGAATAACCAGCACTATATCCCTTCAACTTTGTGTGCTCCTACCCGAGAGTCAGTCAGCGAGTATCTGTACCGTTTTATGGACGTGTCACCAGTAAACGCAACGGGTGAGCAAGTATTGCGTCGTGCCATGTCAATGAACCGAGAAGAAGATATCATTGTTGAACGTGGTGATCTTCTGTTTGGTCAAGCGGCATTGGATTGTTATTTAGATGATCCTGAAGAAGTTTACTATGTTAAATCACCAAAATCTTTCCTTGGTGCGAATGGTCTTCACGATGTGCAAATTAGCTTTTTTGAAGATCTTGTCTGCGCAATGATGAAAAATATAAAATCGAAAGCAGAGCAGGATGCCCAACAGGCTATTTCAAGCACGGTTATTGGTCGCCCTGTCAATTTTCAGGGAACAGGTGGTGAGCGTGCCAATCAACAAGCTGAAGGCATTCTACGTCAAGCTGCACAGCGTGCCGGATTCCAGCATATAGAGTTTCAATTTGAACCTGTTGCGGCAGGTTTAGAGTATGAAAGTACTTTAACTGAAAATAAAACCGTATTAGTTGTGGATATCGGTGGTGGTACGACGGACTGCTCATTAATTGAAATGGGCCCTGAGTGGGTCGGCAAGCATGATCGAACTAAGAGCTTATTAGCGCACAGTGGCCAACGTATAGGTGGTAACGATTTAGACATCCACCTTGCTTTTCGTCAGTTAATGCCTTTATTTGGGTTTGGTAGTAAAACCTTAAAAGGCACTGACATGCCAATCAGCCAGTTTTGGAATGCGATTGCTATTAACAATGTTGCCGCGCAAACTGATTTTTATGGCAGTAGTAACTTCCGCGCATTGGATCAATTACGACGTGATGCTGCAGACCCTGAAAAACTGAAACGTTTAATTCAGGTTTACCATGATACATTGGGTTATCAAATCGTACGTAAAGCAGAAGAAAGTAAAATTGCATTGAGTGATGCAGCGCAATACTGCACTAACCTCAATGTACTGTCTGAATGCTTACAAGCGGATATCTCGCAATCTGATATGGCAGCTGCGATTGAATCACCTCGTGTTAAAATGGCAGAGCTTGTACTTGAAGCGATGCAGCAGAGTGATAAAAAGCCAGATGTGATTTATATGACAGGTGGTACGGCACGTTCCCCTATTTTACGAGCAAGCATTGAAGCCTTATTGCCAAATGTACCAATTGTAAGTGGTAGCTATTTCGGTTCGGTAACTGCAGGCTTAGCGCGTTGGGCTCAGCACTGCTTTAAATAGTTTTCTGATGTCGATTAGGTTTAATATTTAAAGCCCGATGCAATATCGGGCTTTTGCTGTGCGTAATATACGTTGTTTATCTATCAGCGTGAGTAAGCTAAATATGCTGTTATGAGCTAGGTTTAGGCGCGTAAGCAGAGCACCAGCCATTGGCATTCACAACTTTGCCTGGGAATAGGGCACAAGGTCGCCATTCCTCACCATCAGCCCCTTGAATCAGGGCACAGTTAGCACAATGTTTTTCACTATCCGGTGAAGCATGAACGTATTTTAATGCTGCTGCTTGGGCGTCATCTTCTGCTAGGTGTGGAAGATCAGCAGCTGAAGCCGATTTGATGAGTTGTTTACCACCTAATGTTACTCCAATAAGCCCACCAATACTGAGCTTTAAAAAACGGCGTCTTGTAGGGTTTGATTTCATTGCTCTTTCCTTATCCTTCATTGTTATCCGTACGTTTGCTGCGAGTAGGGTTATATACAGCAAAGCATCACGCAGAGTGTTATACGTTTGTTATTCTCACTCAGTTCATAATTGTAGATTAACTCGTCGATAACAAAGGTCTCTGTGTTCATATTTTCATCTTTTTACTGACATGTTTTTGTTATAAATCAGTGTTTAAATTCGGCATTATGATGTCGCGCATAGTTTCATAAATGAATCGCATCAATCGCTTGCAACATTTCCTTTACAAGCGCAAGCTGTCGCGGCTTAAAGAGCAAAGGAAACTTATAAGGTAAGAATATGAATCTATTTCTACTCGATGTGGATGGCACTCTCGTTAATTCGAGCGCATTGGATCAACATTGCTTGACGCAAGCAATTGAAGACGTGTTAGGGGTCAAAGTGGATCCAGACTGGAGTCAATATCAACATGTGACGGACTCTGGCGTATTGGATGAAGTCATTAAAAAGCATAGCATCACCGAAAGCCGCTTTCTGGTTCATCGAAAAGTTGAAGCGCGTTACCTTGCGTTAATGCGTGAAGAAATGGCAGAGCACCCCCATGCTCAATATGAAATATCAGGTGCGAAAGATTTTATTCATCACTTAGCTCAGCGTGATGATATTCATGTAGGGATAGCAACAGGAGGCTGGGAATCTGCAGCAAAATTGAAGTTACGTGCAGTGGGTATTGATACCTCAATGCTTACATTTGCTTCGTCGTCAGATGCAATGAGCCGCACTGAAATTATGGCGCTAGCGACATTTAGGGCTAAACAAGACAGTGGTGTTGTGTTTGATCGCCGCGTGTTTATTGGTGAAGGGGAATGGAACCGTAATGCCTCGCAAGAGCTAGGATTTGACTTTGTCGCTGTAGGTAAAAAAGTACAACATCACACACAACTAGCAAATCTATCACATTACCAGTCGGTATTTTCACAGCTAGCAATGTGATTTGAATATCAAATAGAAAGTAGTGGGTCAGTTATTAAAATATTAATAGCCGAATTGATTAAGTAAAATGCTGTTGTGAATCACTCAAGTGATCGTTGTTCCATCTTAATTTGACGGTATTACCGTAAATTGAGTAAGTCAGCTAGATTAGTGGTAAGTCTTTTCATGTAGTTTTATCTATGCCGCGATCTACTTCATCGTTACCCAAACTACTTACAATCTCTCTGCTGCTTTCTGGCGGTTTAGCCCAAGCAGCAGATGAAAACCTCACATATTGCCACAGTTATGCTGGCGTTAACTTTCCTGATTACCGTGCTCTTTGGAATGATGCTCACCCTGAGCAAACAGCATTGAGTTATAAAGCCTTACTTAATCTTGCGACTAAGAGTCACGATAAAACTTATCTGAGTGAATTATTAAGCCAAATTGCGCGTACTTACACTGTACGTAATCAATTCAGTGATGCTGACTATTATCTGAGCCAAACGGCACTCTACTTGGATGATGCTCAAGCCAGCGCTCATGGGCACTATTGGGTAGAGCGAGCCAGGCTAAATTATACCCAACAGCACAAGGTGTTAGCCCTTTCTGCACTTGATCAAGCATGGAAGTTTGCGCAAGACGCGAATGATGATCGCTTGCAAGTTGAAGTTGCAATAATGCAGAGCCACTATGATGAAGCGCAAGGGGCGCAATGGATGAAGAAAGCTCTGGCCATTATTGCGACAACGGATGATTTGCGCCTAAAAAAGGAGAGTAATACGTTACTTTAAATTAGAAACGTATATGTATCGCATTGTTCATAAATAGGTTTACACATTTATCCGAATTTTACTAATCTCATAATAGATCAGTTATATTCGGTTAACGCCAAGGAGTAGCGGCGATGAGTAAACAAGCATGGCTTGAGTGTTGGTTTAACAGCATTTTGGCTGCAGGAAGCGGCTTACGGTTGGCTGAGTGTGCGGCAGATCCTTTTATTTTTCATCTTCCTGGTGGTCGTGAATTAACACTAAGCCACGAACAATACAGTGAATATCTTAAGTTTTGGAATCAACGTTTTAGAGATATGTCCTTTACCTTTGAGCAGGTGATAGAAGCCGATAATAAACTAGTCGTCGCTTATCAGAGTTCTGCTTTGTATTGTGGTGGTTGGTTAAAAATACCAGCAAAAAATCAAGCTGTGACTATGACAGGAATAATGATTTTTAAAATGGAAGAGGGCTTGATGACGGAATGTTGGCTTGAAGACAGTAGTTTTGATTTATACCAACAGTTAACGCGGTATTTAGAATAACGAAGATGATCACTACTGTTACATGGCATAAAAAGCCTGAGTTGAATAGACCAACAGCCCCATGAAAAGAAGCCCAAGCATGTTAATACAATGCATGGGCTTTATTCGTTTACGTTCGTATTTTACTTATCAATTAAGCAGTTTGTTGCTGTTCTACTTTTGTATCTTGCTTTAATTGTGAAAAGTACATACGGCTTTCAGAAATAACCACTTCACGTAGGAGCACCAAGCCGATGAGGTTAGGAATGGCCATTAAACCATTAACGATATCGGCAATTAACCAAATTAGATCCAGTTTAAGGAATGCACCCACGGCGATTAAAACTAAGAAAATAAACTTATAGGGTTTAATGGCTTTCACACCAAAAAGGTAGGTGATACAGCGCTCGCCGTAATAGTTCCAGCCTAATATTGTGGTGAATGCAAAGAACATCAAACCGACGGAAACCAATAAAGGGCCCCAGTACGATGATCCTAACCCCGAAGCAAATGCATACGTGGTCATCGCTGCACCAGCGTATTCACTTTCCCAAGCACCTGTTACAACAAGGGTTAACCCTGTCATAGTACAAATGATAATGGTATCGAAGAAAGTACCTGTCATTGATGTTAAGCCTTGGCGTACGCAAGAGTCCGTTTGTGCTGCTGCTGCTGCCATTGGCGCGCTACCTAACCCAGATTCATTCGAGAATACACCGCGTGCAATACCGGATTGAATGGCAAGCATAATACTCGCACCAACAAACCCACCAGTAGCTGCGTGACCCGTAAATGCAGAGCTAACCACTAGCGCAACAGCACTTGGTAGTGCAGAGGCTTGGCTAGTAAGTACAGTAATACAAGCAAGAATATAAAAAGCAGCCATTACTGGAACAACTTTACTCGCCACATTAGAAATGGATTTGATCCCGCCAAGCGTGACTGTCGCAACCAGTAATGTGAGCGCGACAACAGTGTATTCACGAGGTATTTCAAACGACAAGTATGCTGCGTCGACAATGGCATTTACTTGCGGAAATGTACCAATACCAAAACACGCCACACCTAATGTGAAAAAGGCAAATAGCTTCGCTAACCACTTGCTGCCTACACCTTTTTCAAGGTAGTACATTGGCCCACCAAGCATCTGACCATTCGCATCTTGTTCACGGTATTTGACGGCTAACAGACATTCAGCGTATTTGGTTGCCATGCCAAATAATGCAGCAAGCCACATCCAAAATAATGCGCCTGGACCACCCATTTTGATGGCTGTTGCAACACCAACAATATTACCAGTACCTATAGTGGCAGAAAGGGCAGTACAAAGTGCAGCAAAGCTAGAGACATCACCCTTGGCTGTGTTTTGTTTTTTATTACGTGAAAATACGTAGCTTAACGCTAACGGTAAATAACGTATTTGGATAAAACCTAAACGCAGGGTGAGGTATACACCTGTACCAACAAGCAAAATAAGGAGTGGGGGACCCCAAATAAGGTTATCGACGATTTGTAGTAAATTTTGCAGTGTTTCTAAAAGGGGATTCATTTATGCCTTCCTCAATACAACAAAGGAAGAGATACAGAACAACAGAAATGTTTGATGACAGAAATAAATTCTGCCTGCTGATCATATCTCCTCTGTCCTTTTGCCTGAGAGTTTCACTTGTGAAAATTCACAAGCTTGCTCCTTCGGCGTCCGATTTAACGGATCTCTCCAGAGGCTCCTCCAACAACAGTCCATACCAGCACCTTTTTCAAGGTGGTTATCTGGTGCCTGAAAGATTTACGCTAGGTGTTTGAACAGTCACAAACGGTCAACGCTTACTTCTTCGGCGGGCTCAGTATCTATTATCGAAATAACAAATAGCGTGCCACTCTCCTGCTGCCTTCAACGGAACTCAAATTTTAAGCCGCAATGGTAATCAAAAAAAACGGGGTTGTCTGCAAAAAAAGTAACCATATAGCATAAAAGTATTCGTAAGTGATATAACCAGTGTTTCATTCTTAATGAAACTTGTTTAGTAAAAATAG
>NZ_NOIF01000221.1 GCF_002265265.1 Photobacterium sanguinicancri | reverse complement strand
ATTTACTGTAGTTTCAGTTAAAACAAAGCCGCAGGAATCTAATCATGAATACAATCATCTCCCAGTGGATTACTCGAGATCCCGACCCGAAAACCCAGCAAGAACTTAAAGGTTTGATCGATGCAGGTAATGAGGCTGAACTGCAAGCTCGTTTTTCGGGGCGCCTTGAATTTGGAACAGCAGGGTTACGCGGTGTAGTTGGTGCTGGTCCGAATCGTATGAACCGCCTCGTGATTCAAGAAACAGCAACGGGCTTAGGGCAGTACTTGTTATCGCAAATTGAAGAAGCCGATCATCGTGGTGTCGTTATTGGTTATGACGGCCGATTAGATTCGAAACAATTTGCTCAAGATGCTGCTGCGGCGCTAACAGCCATGGGCATTAAGGTATACCTAACAAGTAAAGTGGCTGCGACACCGCTAGTGGCTTTTGGTGTAAAACAGCTGGGAACAGCGGCAGGTATAGTGGTAACGGCAAGCCATAATCCCCCTGAGTACAATGGCTTTAAAGTGTACTGGGAGAATGGTGCACAAATTATCGCCCCACATGATTCAGGCATTGCCGCTGAAATTGATAAAGCCGCAGCCCAACCTTTGCACTTGATGGATCTTGAGCAAGCAGAGCACCAAGGCTTGCTTGTGTGGTTAGAAGATGATTTTTATCAAGCGTATTTAGATGCACAGTTAGCGAACCCGCTGTTGCAGAATCACCACCAACCAGAAGCCGTTTCGATTGCGTACACCGCCATGCATGGTGTGGGGGCTGATATGGCAGAAACTATGCTTAAACGCGTAGGTTTTGAACATGTTTATAGTGTGGCTGCCCAGCGCGAACCTGATGGTACTTTCCCTACTGTTAATTTTCCCAACCCTGAAGAAGCAGGGGCTATGGATTTAGTCATTGCAGAAGCCAAAAAGCATAATGCGACCTTAGCGTGTGCCAACGACCCAGATGCAGACCGCTTTGCGGTCGCTGTTCGTGACTTGCATGGCGAGTATAAAATGCTAACAGGGGATCAGGTTGGTATTTTATTTGGACATTACTTGCTGAATGTGGCGAGTGGCAGTAGTGAGAATCTCGTGGGGACAACGATAGTGTCTTCGAGTTTACTTGAAAAAATTGCCCACGCACATCAGGCGAATTTCTTTCAAACTCTGACTGGGTTTAAATGGCTGACGAACGTTGCGATGCAAAAGCAGACTGAAACGAGCCAATTCTTATTCGCTTATGAGGAAGCTTTGGGTTACACCGTGGGTAGCAAAGTGTGGGACAAAGATGGTTTAACCGCTTTGGTTGCTTTTGCCCAAATGACAGCCGAACTTACAGCAAAAGGTCAGTCGATTTGGTCTCAGCTTGAAGCTATTTACCGTCAGCACGGCTTTTATTTGAATGCACAGCGCAGTATCGCTTTGATGCCCGATTCTCCTGCCATTGGGAGTGTTTTACGTGCATCGCCACCATCGCGTATTGCTGGCGTCGATATTGTACAAACAGATGACCTGCAAATTGCCCAGCGCACCTTCTCTGGCTCTCTTGCTGCGAAGCCTACAGAGTCGATAGATTTACCAGCCAGTGATGTATTGATTTATCATCTTGAGAATGGCGCGCGGGTGGTGGTACGCCCATCTGGTACCGAACCTAAAGTGAAGTGCTATTACGAAGTTGTCGAGCAAATGCTTGAAGATGAGAGCTACGAAGATGCAAAACAGCGTGCGGAAGTACAAATGGCAGCACTAATTAGTGAGCATCAGTCATCGCTGTAAAGAGAAAATAGTCGCTCTATGTTGAGTGATTAAAGCGCGCCTTATCTAAAGCGCGCTTTTTTATGAACACTTACTTACCTGAATGGGTATGCCGTTCTTCTAGTAGCTTGATGAATAAGCGAGATGCAATACCGATAAGTTCATCGGGGAAATCAAAATCAGGGTTATGTAATTCCGGGTGTGTTTCACCGCTGCCAAGGCAAAATAGTGTTCCTTGCCAGTGGCTTAAAAATTCGCCAACGTCTTCAGACCATCGCATGGGTTTCGATGGGATTTCAATTGGGTATCCCAATTCTCTTGCTGCTGAAATCAGTTGCTGGGTACAAGCTGGATGGTTATGAGTTGCAGAGAAAGGTTCAACCCATTCAATGGCAGAGGTTAATCCCTGTTCAATTGCTTGTGTATCAACAAAAGCCTGTAACTGTTTTTGCATGCTGGCAAGTGCATGGTCACTATCGCTGCGTATTGTTGCCATGACATCCGCTCTGCCTGGAGAGGTACCAAATCCTGGATTACCAATTTTGACGTGCACTAAAGTGACTAAGCAGAAGGCATTCTCAATGCTGTCTGGAAGATCTTCTAAATAGGCCATAATTCGGCTGACTGCGGTGGCTGGGCTACGACCATTTTCAGGTTTAGCTGCGTGCGATGTTTTACCTTTTAGCGAAATACTCACACCGGTGGATGCGCATGCAAATGCCCCTTCTTTGACGACCACAGTGCCAAGCGGATAGCCCGGCAAATTATGATAGGCGTAGACGGCGTCAGGATTAAACTGTTGCAGCCTTGGATCCGCCAGCATCATTTTTGCGCCAAGCCCAATCTCTTCAGCAGGCTGAAACAGTAAAATAATACGGCCATTAACGGGAGGGTGCAGGCTGAGATGCTCAGCGACACTCAATAAACTTGCAGTATGGCCATCATGGCCACATGCATGCATACAGCCTCCATGTCGAGATGTATGGTCATGCTCTGCTTGTTCACTGATTGGCAAGGCATCAAAATCTGCTCGTAATAATGTTTCCTTTCCCGGATTCCCACTATTGATGTCAACGACAATGCCGAAGCCACCTATATTGGTATGAGGGGATAGCCCAAACTTTAAAAGCTGATCAATAATGACCGATGCGGTCTTTTGTTCTTGTAGTGATAGCTCAGGGTAGCGATGTAGATGATGGCGAAATCGAACTGGGTCAAAAGCGCCTGATAGATGACTAGACATAGCACCTTCATGGTTAATCAATAGGAGCACACTGTAACGAGCACAATGGAATGAATGTGTGATCCGATTCACGAGGTAGCAGAAACATCGCTGTCGAGAGAGGGATTTAGCTTTGTTATGATGCTTGAGTCCACATTTGGAGAGAATAAGATGAAGTTGTTTGTACCATCTGGCTTTTTGGTTTTAACGTTAGCGATAGCCCCTGTAGCTTGCATTGCTGACCCTGTTCATACGACGCCCACTAATGCACTTACGGTGCAGCAAGCACTTCGTATGTTGCAAGATCAGGGCTACTACGATTTTAAGAAAATTAAGTTAGAGCAAGATGAAGACGAGATTGAAGTTGAAGCTCGTAACAAAATAGGCCATAAAGTTGAAATCGAACTAGATCTTTATACAGGGCAAGTATTAACGATCGAACATGATTAACGGCGAGTACTCGCTTCTTTCCTTGTTACTGATGAGTAACAGCGTAAATGCTTATTGATTTGCTTGCTGTTACTTACAATTCCCTCAGTGTATTTTCTGCTGCAAATTAACTCCTGTTTGGTATTCTTTAGTCGCATAATACCTCTCTTTTTTGTTTGTTATATGTTGTAATTTAACAAGATGTTGCTGTTAATCCTGTGTTGTTACCTATTGGCGGTTTTTTCAATATCGAATTGCTTTTAATTTGTTCTTTGTCCCAATTTTTATTTGGCTGCATTGTACCAGTGCGTAACAAAGCTGACATATTTCCATCATCACTCTGTATTTAACCCTAAGTTAGAATTGTATTTATGTATCCTTGTGGTTATTGAATGTTGTAATAATCATTACAGGGATGCGATTGTTTTTAACTTTATTTTCAGTGTTAATTATCTGCTATTAGCACAAAGCATCGATTTAATTATCGTAAATCGCTTTAAATCAGTGGTTAAGGCTGGGTTGTAGGGTTGGGCTGGAGGTTTGTGTTGTCATTTGGTGTCGCATTTATTGGAAATATTCACCAGTATTCACTGCAAGGATATTCTCAACCACCTACAGAGTGTGATATATATGACAACGATTGCTTAAATTAATAACACGGAGGTACACCATGGCTGGCGTTTTAGGAATGATTTTGGCAGGCGGAGAAGGATCTCGTCTTCGTCCGTTAACGGATTCACGTACAAAACCTGCAGTGCCATTTGGTGGCAGTTACCGACTAGTTGATTTTGCGTTAAACAATTTTGTTAATGCAGACTTAATGAAAATCTACGTTCTTACTCAGTTCAAATCTCAGTCTCTTTACGTTCATATGAAAAAAGGCTGGAACATCACAGGTATCACAGATCGTTTCATCGATCCTATTCCTGCTCAGATGCGTATGGGTAAACGCTGGTATGACGGTACGGCTGACGCCATTTATCAAAATATTCGATTTATCGAACTCGCAGAGCCAGAGCAAGTGTGTATTTTTGGTAGTGACCACATCTATAAAATGGATGTGAAGCAAATGCTTGACTACCACAAGGAAAAAGAAGCACAACTTACTGTTTCAGCTATCCGTATGCCACTGCATGAAGCTAGCGCATTCGGTGTAATTGAAGTGGATGCAGAAGGGCGGATGGTGGGTTTTGAAGAAAAACCAGCTAATCCAAAATCGATCCCTGGTGATCCAGAGCACGCACTTGTGTCTATGGGTAACTACGTCTTTGAAACAGGCGTATTGTGCAAAGAGCTTGAAGAAGATGCTGAGAATGAAAATTCTAGTCACGACTTCGGTAAAGACATCATTCCAAAACTTGTTCCTCAAGGTAAGGTGTTTGTTTACGACTTCAACACCAATGTTATTCCTGGCGAACAAAATAACGGTTACTGGCGTGATGTAGGTACGATTGAATCGTACTGGCAGGCACACATGGATTTATTGTCGGAAGATGCCCCATTCTCGCTTTATAACCGTCAATGGCAACTGCATACTTTCTACCCACCGCTACCACCAGCAACTGTGCTTGATAGCGAAGAATGTAAAGTTGATATTAATAACTGTATGATTTCAGCTGGCAGCTATATTCGCGGTGCGCGCATTCATAAGTCAGTACTTGGCTTCCGTACCAATGTGGATTGCTGTAGCACAATTTCAGAGTCTATCATTTTGGGTGATGTGAAAATTGGTGCCAACTGTTCAATCCGCCGCACAATTATTGATAAAAACGTCATGATTGCACCAGGGACTGTGATAGGTGAAAACCTAGAGGAAGATCGTAAGAAATATCACGTTTCAGACGAAGGAATCGTCGTTATCCCTAAAGGAGCAAAAATTGGTTACTAAGAAAAAAGTGGTAACGAATAAGCCGTTAAAAATCTTATTTGTATCTTCTGAGGTCGAAGGCTTAGTTAAAACAGGAGGGCTTGCCGATGTGGCGAAGTCTCTACCTGCGGCACTGAAAGCGATGGGGCACGATGTGCGCATTGCGATGCCTTATTATCGTGTTCTTGCACAGCGTGAACAGGTTGAACCTTGTCTAAGCACTGAGTTGAAGGTTACATCGCAACCTACAGCAGTGCCTTATCAGGTAATACCGCTGAGTAGCGGCGATGTATCTGTATATGCGATTGATGCCCCGCAGTATTTTGATCGTGCAGAGCTCTATGCTGAAAATAATGAAGCCTATGCTGATAATGGCGAACGCTTTTCATTTTTCAGTGCAGCTTCGCTCGATTTATGTGAAAAAGTGGGCTTCCAGCCTGATTTTATCCACTGTAATGATTGGCACACAGGTTTAGTTCCATTTTTATTACGCACTCGTTATGCAGACAGCCAGTTCTTTGCTGAGACAAAGAGTGTCTTAACTGTCCATAACGCTGTATTTAAAGGTGTATATAACTACGATCAATTTAGTTTGATCCCAGAGCTTATTCAGCACCGTTATATGCATTTAGAAATGGATGCTTCACACATTAGCATGCTAAAAGCGGGTGTTGCTTATGCGAATAAAATTAATGCTGTAAGTCCGAACTATGCGTCTGAATTGCTCACGCCATTGGGTGCGCATGGGATGGACTTTGACTTTAATCAACGCGCCAGTGACCTATTCGGTATTGTGAACGGTTGTGATTACGATGATTGGAATCCTGAGACGGACCCATTCATTAAGCAACATTTCAAAGCGAATAAGATCAGCATGACGCGCGGTAAAAAAGCGTGTAAGCGTGATTTGCAACAGCAAGTCCATTTACCGGTTAAAGATGTGCCCTTGTACGGTATGGTATGTCGCTTGACTGAGCAGAAAGGTATTCATTACTTACTGCCAATCTTACAACAATTCCTTGTACATGATGTGCAGGTCGCGATTGTTGGCACTGGTGACCCACGCCTTGCTGAACAACTGCATGACTTGGTAAAAGCAAACCCTGAAAAACTCGCATTTGTTGAAACTTACAGCAACCCACTCGCACACTGTGTAGAAGCGGGATCTGACTTCTTCTTAATGCCGTCAGAGTTTGAACCCTGTGGTTTGAACCAGATGTATAGTTTAGCGTATGGCACATTGCCGATTGTACGCAGTGTTGGCGGCTTGAAAGATACGGTGATTGATTACGATCAGACGCCACAAGTGGCAACAGGCTTTATGTTTGACGCACCAACAGCGGAAGGGCTGCTAATTACATTGCAACGCAGCTTGCTATTGTATTGCCAGCAACCCCAAGAATTTAAACGTATGCAGCAAAATGCAATGGCGTGTAAATTCTCTTGGCAAGAATCTGCAGAGCGATACGTTGAAATGTATATGAGCGATGTGCTTGATAGTAACCAAGCTGCAATGAGTTCTGAGTCTATTTCGCAGTAAACCTAGTTTTTCATTGTATATACCAAAGCCTCCAGTAATGGGGGCTTTTTGCGCCTGTATGCCTCCAGTGTATAAATGGTGTGTATAAATGTCGTATGCGGTATTGGGTATTTCACTTATTCCTTTGGCGATTTATTTTTTGTACTTAAAATGTAATAATTGTATTTATTT
>NZ_NOIF01000220.1 GCF_002265265.1 Photobacterium sanguinicancri | reverse complement strand
AGATTAATCACTCTGCTGAATAAAAGTCACCGAGTGCATAGTGACGCATTTTTACTTTTGAAAGAGGATAGAGATAGCAAAGAACAGGGATCAGTAACGCTAAGAAATACCAAGGGAAATAAATTTTCATTAAATATGTTCGATATCAACCAAACTTGATTCTAGGTCTTGTCATTCGTATCGAGAAAAACCTGACACTTCGTTGACATTAACATTTTAGTTAATAATTAATCTAAGTTGATGTCATGTGAGTCTTTTTAGTTTATCTAACCCATTTGTATAAATCGTATGCTCCATTCAGCATACATTCATGGATAAGAGTTAATTATGACCCAAAAGAGCAATCACCAATCATCATCAATAACAAGCAGGCATCATAAAATGAACAGAAGACAATTAAAAGCGCAACAACAAGAAGCAACGATAGCCGCATTAGGTGAATGCTATCGCCGATTAAAAGAAGCGGGAATTAGTGCAAAAGACCTTACACAAGAAGGCTTTCAACTTATGTTTAAATCGGCATATAAAAATGTCTCACATTAAACAACTGTGCTTGCGTAATTTATGTAATAAGTGAATACAGTACTTTTATCATAATTGTATTCACTTCAGGTTACGCAATTCACATTTTTACCATGGTTTAATAGTAATTAAACAGAGAATTAACTAGCAAAAAAAAGAGGCGATAAACGCCCCTCTTTCGTTAATTGATATTCACCAAACTTATACATTAACCACGGTAATAACGCTGTGGTACAAATGGCATTTTCTCAACTGTCATTGGAAGCTTCTTACCACGCACTTCAGCAAAAATTTCTGTACCAATCACTGCACTATCGGTTTTCACGTAAGCCATTGCCACAGGCGCCCCCTTAGATGGACCGAATGTACCACTGGTAACAATACCAATTTCGTTATCAGCCCCATCAAATAGCTTACTACCTTCACGAACAGGTGCTTTAGATTGGCCTAACAAACCAACACGCTTACGAGAAACATCTTTGGTTTTGATTTGCTCAAGTACCAAGTCTGCACCCGGGAAACCACCCGCACGCTCACCGTCAGCACGACGCGCTTTGCTAATACCCCATAATAGGCTTGCTTCTACAGGCGTGGTTGTTGTGTCAATATCGTGGCCATACAAGCACAGACCACACTCAAGACGCAGTGAATCACGTGCACCTAAGCCAATCCATTCCACTTCAGTAAATGCTAACAACTCTCGCGCAAATGCGTCTGCGTTATCATTCGGCACTGAAATTTCATAACCATCTTCACCAGTATAACCAGAGCGGCTTACGTAGCACTCCACGCCAAGTAGTTCGATTTTAGCGGCATCCATGAACACCATGTCGCTCACTGCGGGATTTAAGCGTGCTAACACATCGGCTGCTTTTGGCCCTTGTAGTGCAAGCAAGGCACGATCGTCAATAATCTCTAATTCAACATCTGCTGGAAGATGCGCTTGGATGTGTGCGATATCTTGTTCCTTGCAAGCTGCATTCACTACAACAAAGAGATGATCACCAAAGTTAGTCACCATCAAATCATCTAAGATACCGCCTTGCTCATTGGTGAAGAAGGCATAACGTTGTTTACCCGCTGGCAGATCAATAATGTCTACCGGCACTAACGCTTCAATTGCTTTTGCCGCATCTTTACCATGAAGGCGTACTTGCCCCATGTGTGATACATCAAATAGCCCCGCATGCTCACGGCAATGTAAATGCTCTTTGCGTACACCGAGGGCGTACTGTACAGGCATATCATAGCCTGCAAACGGTACCATTTTTGCGCCCATTTCAATATGAAGAGCGTGTAGCGGTGTAACCAGAAGATCTTGAGACATTTTTCTTTCTCCGTAGGCCGTGCGGCCGTGTTATCCATTACATTATGTGAAGTAGTTTCGCCACTTATCACACTAACTGCCTTACGTTATAGCCGTAAGGTCACGTATTACTGAGGCTTCATTCAAAAGCCCCCCTAAATTATTGTTGATGTTCTACCCAACACATTACACCCAAACCACATTTAGCAGGCTTTGTCTTTTATAAGCCGCAAATTTTGAGAAACCGTGTTGTGATCTAGAGTCCATAACTCAGCAGTGACACCAAAACAAATACTACAGACACAGCAAATCATTAACATTTATCATTACAGAGTTGTTAATGATAATAATCTCATTTACGTAAGTCACTTTACTATAACGAAGGCTATGAAGAAGGCTTAAACGAAGTAATCAGCAACATTCAGCCCAACAGATTATCGAATAAAAAGCGATCATGACCATAGTGATTAGCTAGATTGATCACTAAGGAAATACCCTATTTTTCTTATCAGGATTTTAGCCTGAGAGACTTATCAAAAATCACCTTCCATTCAATGCTAATGGCTGCCTGCGCCATCATTATGAAGCTGTCACCCATAAGATATTCGCATCGTTTTCACTCACTGAAATCAGCATGTGGCCCATATTGGCATCGTAATAAACTGAATCACCTTCGTTTAAATTGACGGGTTCATAAAATTCAGAGAAAAACGTAATTTCACCATTCAGTACCAGTAAGAACTCTTCACCATCGTGACGGATCCAGTCTGGGTAATCACTGAAATGCCGCGCACGTATTTGTGACTTAAATGGCATCATTTTTTTATTGGTTAGCTGAGTCGCTAACAATTCGTGCTCATACGTCGACGTCGGATGAGGCTTACCCTGTTCGACAAGCGTAATATCACGTCGACCAGTCGTTCTGGTTTGACGAGGAGGCGCAAAAAGCTGAGGCATATCAACATTTAAACCTCCAGCCAACTTTTGCATCGCTTGAAAAGTCGGTGAAATTTGTTCGTTTTCAATTTTAGAAAGTGTTGAACGCGCTAATCCCGTTCTTTTACTGGCTTCTTCTAATGTCAGGCCATGCGACATTCGAATTTCTTTTAAACGCTTACCCAGTTGTAAAGGCTCAATTTTGGCCGATTCGCGCTCGCGGGCAACTGTCATTGATGGGTAAATGTCTTGCTGAGTATCCTCACTCATTACGCCCCCTCCTTGGCGGTAAACTGGCTTCATTCTGTCATAGTGAGCATAAAACTAAACCACTTTAGGTGATAAAAACCATGACTTCACTAACAGAATTACAACAAAGTTTCCTATTGGAAACTCATCAGCCTCATTTATCTTTACACCACATTCATTTTTGAGCTGCCTACTTTGCCTGCCACCCATTTTCAATGTAATTTTCACCCGTAAAGCCTTGTAATTCAGCCTAGCACATCAATTTGAACTCAAAACATTTCTGGTATCTAGTGTAGATTTTTCGCGTATTAATTAGCCAAAGCATAACCAAACGCCAATATTGACGCAAACGTTTGCTAATTATTTCCAAGATTAAAGTGGGCAATAATACACTATTGGAAATTTTCGTTTGATAAGCTCTCTATAGCGTTGTATGTTACGCACTTGTTAGGTGCTATTAAGCTGTTCTCAACACCCTAAAAAATAGTATGTCAGCATGAATATCATCAAGCTGATACAAACATTGAAAGCGGATAGATTGCGCAAGGAGTTATAAATGGAAAATACACTGAAGTTCACAGAAAGCCATGAGTGGGTACGCGACAACGGCGACGGCACTATCACTATGGGTATTTCTAACCACGCTCAAGGCCTATTAGGCGATGTGGTATTCGTGGATCTTCCTGATGTTGGCGACTCAACAACTGCAGGCGAGACTTTCTCTCTTGTTGAATCTGTAAAAGCGGCCTCTGACATTTACTCACCAGTGACTGGCGAAATCGTTGAAATCAACGAAGAATTAGAAGATAGCCCAGAGCTTGTCAACGAAGAACCGTACGAAGGCGGTTGGATTGCAAAAATCAAAATTGAAGACGTTGAAGAGCTTGCTAAGCTTATCGACGGTGAGAAATACCTAGAGACTATCGAAGATTAATGCGTATCGGCTTTCTTCGGAAAGCCGTTTTTGTACCTACAACACTATAAATGCATGCTCGTAAATAACGAAATAAGCAGCATTTAGAAGGTGTGACCAAGGTGTTAATTTAAGATTATCCGGCCAGTATCAGCTCACGGTACTGGTAGCAACTGTTCAGGAAAGAACCATGACCGATATGACTCTGCTACATGCCCTCAGTGATGACAACGATTTTGCTGGTCGTCACAATGGCCCAGATTCAGCACAACAAAAAATCATGCTTGAAACCATTGGCGTCGAAAGTGTTGAAAAGCTGATCGAACAAACTGTCCCTGCTGACATTCGTTTACCAGAGCCAATGCAGCTTGACTTGCCACAAAGCGAAGCAGACATGCTTGCTTCACTGAAAAAAATCGCAAGTAAAAACATCATCAACAGGAGTTTTATCGGTCAGGGTTATTACAATACACTTACGCCAAACGTTATTCTGCGTAATGTGCTTGAAAACCCAGGTTGGTATACTGCTTACACGCCTTACCAGCCAGAGATCTCTCAAGGTCGTCTTGAATCACTGTTGAACTATCAACAAATGATCATGGACTTAACAGGCATGGAACTCGCCAATGCTTCGTTACTTGATGAAGCAACCGCAGCCGCTGAAGCCATGACCCTTTGTCAGCGTGCAGGTAAAAACAAAAGCCAAGCATTCTTTGTCTCAAATGACATTCACCCACAAACCGTCGACGTTGTTCGTACCCGTGCTGAATTCATTGGCTTTGAAATTATCACAGGCAATGCAGAAGAACTTGATAACCACGATGTATTTGGTGCCCTACTGCAATACCCAGGCACAACAGGTGAAATCACAGATCTTACCGACATCATTGAAAAAGCACACGCGAAGAAAACACTCGTCACTGTAGCTGCTGATTTACTATCCCTTACCATTTTGAAAGCGCCTGGTGAAATGGGCGCAGATGTAGTCGTAGGTAGTGCGCAACGTTTTGGTGTACCTATGGGCTTTGGCGGCCCACACGCTGGCTTTATGTCTACCAAAGACAAGCACAAACGTACGATGCCGGGTCGTGTTATTGGCGTATCAAAAGATGCCAAAGGTAACCAATCACTGCGTATGGCGATGCAAACCCGTGAGCAGCATATCCGCCGTGAAAAAGCGACATCAAACATTTGTACTGCGCAGGCACTACTGGCTAACATGGCGGCTTTCTATGCCCTTTACCATGGACCAGAAGGCCTACGTAAAATCGGCCGTCGAGTACACCACTTAACGGCAATTCTTGCTGCTGGTTTACGTAATTCAGGCATCGAACTCGCACACGAACGCTTCTTCGATACCCTAACGCTAAACACAGGTAAGAAAACCGCAGAGCTTTACCAAAAAGCACTCGATGCAGGCATTAACCTTCGTAAAGCCGATGCTCAGCTAGGTATTAGCCTTGATGAAACCACCAAGGTGGCAGATGTTGAAGAACTGCTTCACCTTTTGACGGGCAATGCATTAAAAGCATCTATGTTCACGGCTGATATTGCAGCTGACGAATATGCTGCTATTCCTGAAAGCTGTCGTCGTACCAGCGAATACTTAACGCACCCTGTTTTTAATAGCTACCACAGTGAAACGCAAATGATGCGTTACATGAAAAAGCTAGAAAACAAAGACTACTCGCTAACACACGGTATGATCCCGCTAGGCAGCTGTACCATGAAGCTAAACGCTGCCGCTGAAATGATCCCTGTGACTTGGCCTGAATTTGGTGCACTACACCCATTCGCACCAGCCGACCAAACCAAAGGTTACGATGAACTAGCGACTAACCTGTCTAAAATGCTGTGTGAAGTAACAGGCTACGATGCATTCTCGCTACAGCCAAACTCCGGTGCACAAGGTGAGTACGCAGGTCTTATCGCGATTCAGCGTTACCACCAAGCCAATGGTGATAGCCACCGTAATATCTGTTTAATCCCAAGCTCAGCACACGGTACTAACCCAGCGTCTGCGGCGATGGTTTCAATGAAAATTGTTGTTGTAGGCTGTGATGAGCAAGGCAACATCGATGTTGAAGACTTAAAAGCGAAGATCGAAAAACACCGCGAAAACCTATCTTGTATCATGATCACCTACCCTTCTACGCACGGCGTGTACGAAGAAGCAGTACGTGAAGTGTGTGACCTAGTGCATGAAGCGGGTGGTCAGGTATACCTTGATGGCGCGAACATGAATGCACAGGTTGGCCTAACGAACCCTGGCTTTATCGGTTCAGATGTATCGCACCTTAACCTACACAAAACCTTCTGTATTCCTCACGGGGGCGGCGGCCCTGGTATGGGTCCTATTGGTGTGAAATCTCACCTAGCACCTTTCATTCCAGGTCACGTTGAACATGCAGAAAATGATCAGCAGCAATATGCAGTTTCTGCGGCAAACATGGGCTCTGCATCCATCCTGCCAATTTCTTACGCATACATTGCAATGATGGGCGAACAAGGGCTAACAGAAGCCACTAAGCTGGCTATCCTTAACGCAAACTACGTGATGGAGCGTCTACGCCCACACTACCCTGTTCTGTACCGTGGTACTGAAGGCCGTATCGCACACGAATGTATTATCGATATTCGCCCAATCAAAGAAGCGTCTGGTATTTCTGAAGAAGATGTGGCGAAACGCCTGATGGACTTTGGCTTCCACGCGCCAACCATGTCGTTCCCTGTTGCGGGTACATTGATGATTGAGCCAACTGAATCAGAAGATTTAGCGGAACTTGATCGCTTCTGTGATGCGATGATAGCTATCCGTCAAGAAATTGCTCGTGTACAAGAAGGTGAATGGCCACTAGAAGATAACCCACTGGTGAATGCACCGCATACTCAAGTGGATCTGCTAGAGCAAGAATGGGCACACCCATACAGCCGTGAAGTGGCTTGTTACCCATCAGCACAAACCAAAGATGCGAAATACTGGCCGACAGTAAACCGTGTTGATAACGTATTTGGTGACCGTAACCTAATTTGCTCTTGCCCAAGTATCGAAAGTTATATTGAGGATTAATAGTCAATATTAAGGTTAAACCTTAACTATTAACTAAACTCATCAATAAAAGGCGAACCATTTGGTT
>NZ_NOIF01000219.1 GCF_002265265.1 Photobacterium sanguinicancri | reverse complement strand
GATTTATATATAAATCATATACAGATTACTTAATAAGGTAAACCCCAAGGTCATTTAGGAAGAAGGAAATGCTAAACTGCGAAATAGACTTGAAATTGAATGAAGATCGCTTGCTATCATCACGAGGTAAGTGGCATATTCGCTTACATATCAGCACGATAATTTAAGATTAAGGTAGGATGACCCATGCTTCGGATCAATGCGCAGGAAAGACCGCACTGGCGTGCATTAGCGAAAGAATATGGCTTCGGTTTTCACTCTATGTATGAAGACCCCTACTGGGACGAAACGGCATACTACCAATTTACTCTGAAGCAAATAGAGCAAGATCTCGAAGCACCCACCGAAGAGATCCACCAAATGTGTTTAGCCATGGTCGATAAAGTGGTTAAAGACGAGTACTGGTTACAACGCTTTCAAATTCCCGAAAATATGTGGCAAAACGTGCTGGATTCATGGAAACGTCAAGAACCGTCACTCTATTCTCGCCTCGATTTTGCCTACGATGGTAAAGGCTTTGCTAAGTTGTATGAAAACAATGCCGATACTCCAACATCACTGTATGAAACGGGGTTTTGGCAATGGTTGTGGCTTGAGGACTTAGTCGATAATGGCCAACTCCGTCGCGATGCCGATCAGTGCAATTTGCTACAAGAATTGTTGATCAAACGCTTCAAAGAGCTGTCTAGCATGCAACCGGGGCAGACCATTCATTTCTCATGCTGTAAAGACACAGTTGAAGATCGCGGTACAGTGCAATATATCGAGGATTGCGCCAGAGAAGCGGGACTATCGACGGCGTTTGTTCACGTTGAAGACATTGGCATCAATGGCAACAACGAATTTACCGATCTCAAAGACACCCCTATCCGCTGGATGTTTAAGCTTTACCCTTGGGAAGACATGTTCCGCGAAGATTATGCGCAATATTTAGATCAAGCCAAAGTGAACTGGCTTGAACCTATGTGGAAGTCAGTACTGAGTAACAAAGCCTTGCTGCCTTTATTATGGAAAGAGTTTAAAGGCCACCCTAACTTACTTCCTTCGTTTTTCGCCGACGATCGCGAATTATCGACGCTGAAAGACTATGTTGTAAAGCCCCTATTTGCTCGCGAAGGGGCAAACATTACCGTGGTACAAAATGGCCAACAAACCTTGCGTGTCGATGGTCCGTACGGCGATGAAGGTGTGATTTATCAGGCTTTTCATCCGCTACCAAAATTTGGTGATAACTACACGCTAATCGGCAGTTGGCTGGTGAATGATGAAGCCGCAGGCATCTCCATTCGCGAGGACAGCTCGCTGGTCACCCAAGATATGTCACGCTATATTCCGCATGTGATCATGGGGTAGTCAACCAACCGGCTTTTCCGCCTAAAAAAGCATGACATAAACATATCCCCTAGAACACAGAATATAAAAAAACAGCCTCATTCATCATGAGGCTGTGATCTTTTAACTAAAGCACCTGTCGCGTACTAAGGTGTAAGCTGTTTCATCGCTTCGCTGATTGCGGCATCTAACTGTGCATCTTGACCTTTTGCCACTTGCTCTGGGGGATTAAACACCAAGACATCAGGCTGAAGTTCTAAGTTCTCGTAATATTGCCCTTTCATATTTTTAAGAGGCAAATACGGGAAGCGATAACGGATTCCGTCGTACACTTCTGATTCAAACCCAGTCACAGCAGTACCTGTACCAGGCACAGGTTCACCTATGATTGGGCCTACCTTAAGATCTTGAAAATACTGACTAAACGCAGAAGCTTCTGAATATGAGGCCGAGTTAGCAATCACTAATGAAGGCTTCAACCAATTACGACGACTCGCATCTGAAGCGGCTCGCCCTGCATGCGGCACGACATCAGCAACTTTACGCGCAGTGAGAAACTCAATCAGTGTATCTGCTAAGAAACCACCACCATTAAAACGCACATCAAGGATCAAGGCTTCAGCAGAGCGGAAACGCCCTAACGCTTCAGATCGTAAGTGCTGGAACGATGCATTGCTCATGTCTGGCAAGTAAACATAGGCAACTTTGCCATTCGTCTGCTTAGTCACGTAATTGCGTCGTTCGATCTCCCAACGCTTCGCGGCCAACGCCGAGATCTGCTCGCGATCGGTTGGGGTGACTCTGACCTGCCATTCTTTATTGTTGATGAGGTTATTACTTTTGGTTAGGGTCAATTCAACTTGTTGTTCCGCTTTATGGTTCAATGCTTTTGCTAATTCAGGCAAGGTCGCAACAGGCTGACCATTAACCGCCACCACTTTGTCACCTGCACGCAATGTGACATCACCAAGATCCGCAGGACCACCCGGTAAAATACTGTCAATCACTAGGCCTTCACTCGGGACTTTCGTCGAACTGGTTGCACGTTGGCTGGTAAACACCAAACCAAGCTCAGCCGTTTCATCTTCAGTCTTTGCTTGGCGAGGCTCACCATAGCCGCCAGTATGAGAAGCATTCAGCTCACCGTATAGTTCACTGATCAATACCCCAAAGTCTCTATCATTATTGATATGCGGTAAAAACTGTTGGTAAAACTGACTGTAGTACTGCCAATCTACCTTGCCCATATCCTGACGATAATAAAGCTGCTCGGTTTGTTTCAGCATCTGCTGGTAAGCCGCCGTTTTGCGCGGTTCATGACGATAATCAATCGGTAAATTAATCGGCAGGGAGATTTGCTCTGACGTTTCTAAATCAACTCTCACCACATCGGTTTCTAGCTGTAAATACATCACACCTTGCTGTGGACGTATCACGCTTGCCATCGCGATTGGCAAGTCATTGAACAAGAGTTCAGTTTGCTGCTTACGGATGTCGTACACAAAACTACGTGTTAGTTCATCACCTTCAGGTGTCAACTTGCCATCGACCACGTAAAGCTGATCACCAGACAAAGCAAAGTCGAGGATATTACCTGAGAATGGGAACTCAAAGGCTTGGCGATATTCAAGATTACGGGTAGAAAAAGGATAAGACGGTATTTCATCTTCTTCTAATGCTACTTCATTCTTGAAATCCGCTTTCGCCTGACCATTGGTAAAGACCCCTTTGATAACATAGCTTACATCTTCACCATCGGTACTTTTCAAGCCTCCTTCGGTCGATAACCAACTGAGGATACGGCTATCATCACTCCACTTCGGCAGAGTATTATAGAAGCCATTCTGCGATACATTCACCGCAGGCTTTTTACCCTCAGCATCAACAACTAAAATATCGTTATTATATGGTGATGGGTTCACATGTACCGCAAGTTGGCTCGAGTCTGGCGACCAAGTAAATTGTAGGCTCCCTCTTTCGCTCACATTTTCAGGAGAAATAAGCTCTTTCCCCAAGACCAGTTGATTGCTGCCTTTCAAAGCACTAACTAATTTAGCAGGCAAAGCTTTATTGGGATCATAATCTTCAAGGTCAATCACATGGAGCGAACGTCCACCCACAACGAAAGCTAGCTTAGCCCCATCAGGTGAATATTGAGGTTGAGTAATATCTACCCCTTCTACTTGCAAAAAAGGGACTTCCTCAACCACAGGCGCCGAAGATAACGGCTCTTCATCTACCAAGGGTTGGGTAATATACAACCCCCAATTGCTGTTTCTTAATGCCGCATAAAGTACCCCATAACCATCAGGGGTATAGACCATGTGTTTTTCAGCAGTAGCTGAATGCGTTAAGCGAACCACTTTGTCTTTTCCTGCATCAACGGCAAAAATATCACCGTAACTTGCCAGCAAAACTTCATCAGAATCGCCATCAGAATCAGCCTGTGAAGGCATAAAAGCCGATGCTTCATTGGTAATAAAGTAGCGATCTTTACTTGGCGCGAAGTGAGTAATATTTAACACAATCTTTTGAGGTTCATGACTCCCTTTTGCCATGCGATATAACTCACCACGGTAAGAAAATGCAATATCACCATTGTCGGCAACAGTTAAGTCTCGCACTGGGTGTTGGGCAAATTGGGTAAGCTGCGATGTTTCTTTAGTCGCTAAATTGTAATACCAAACATTAAAGTCACCACTTTGCTCACTCAGGTAGTAGAAGCCATCACGATTGTGATCCCAGATTGGCGATTGTGCCGCGATACGATCTGGTGTTAATTGGCGGTGCTGTTTTGTTTTCGCATCAAATAGCCAAATAGTCGGAACAGCAAACGAAGACTGATGCTTACGGTAGCGCTGATCTTTATGAGGCGTGTTATACAGTAATTTATCTTGCTTTAAATTCCACGTCGCGTGACGAGCAGGAATAGCAAGAATGCTTTGCATAGCACTATTGGCGAGATTTACGGTATAGAGTTGATTACCAGGCGAACCAAAAGACCATGGACTGGCTTGGCTATAAAAATCTTGGTCTGTCGGTGTTGAACGCGTGGTTGAAAATAACACCTGCTGCCCATCAGGTGTGAAGCCTGTAGGTATGTCACTGCCCGAGTTATAGCTCAGACGCTTCATCGCCAAGCTGTCTAGTGACAAGGTGAAAACATCATCATTACCAAAGGGATTAGCCGCAAAGGCCAAGGTGGAATTATCCGATGACCAAGTCAATGCATGAGGATAAAACTCACCGCCTGTCAACGCGCGAGCTTCCCCGCCTTGACTCGGGGCAAGGTATATTTTGCTTTGGTAAGTAAAAGCTATTTTACTGCCATCTGGTGATAGGGCTGTATTTTTCAGCCAAAGTGGATCGTTATTGGCGTAAGAAAAAGAAGCAGAGCATGCTGCGACGAGTGCGCAGAGGTACTTGATCGAGGTGGTTGGCATAATACCTTTCCTTGATACTCATCCGTTTTGTGAATGGTAATGATTTTATTTATTATGAACAGCGTCCATAATTAACATTCATCTCCTCGACTTACAAGCACAGTTATGCATTCAACCTCTCATCATTACAGTTAATCTATTGAAACTCCCTCGTTGTTACACTAAAAAACTAATGACTATTTCCTTTTATACTCAATCTATTAGCCTCCTTTCCCTTAGCTATTCTGCCATTTTTCTAAACTCTTAGATCCAAAACGCATCAAGATGCGTATTACTTACTCAAGCTAGTTATAAAGCATTACTGCTAGCAAAAAGCGATTTGAGAGGTAACTATGTTGAGATCGGTTGTGCTTTTTCTTGCAATGCTCTATTTACAAGGCTGTGCCAACAGCACCTTCTTCTCGCCCTCTAAAAGCGCTGAATTGAACCCCGAGATCCGCTGGTTAAATTCTCAATCAGGTAACGATATTGCGTACCTATGGTTGCCAACGGAGCACCCAGAACCACAAGGCGCTGTGATTCATTTCCATGGCAACAGTGGACATATGGAAGAAACTCAAGAAAAAGTCGACTGGCTAACCCAACATGGGTACGACGTGATGGTGTTTGATTACTCTGGCTTTGGTCACTCCTCTGGAACAGTAAGCGATGAAGCGGCCTACTTAGATGCACTAACTGTTCTGGATTACATTGCCAAAATTAAGCATTCAACGACTCTACCTGTTTATACGGTCGCTACGTCAACCGGCGGCAACATCTTCTTGCGTGCATGGGCTGATCGCCCAATAGATATTGACGGCGTGATCATTGACTCGTCGTTTACTAGCTACATTGATACTGCGGAACACGTGGTCGAACAAGGTGTGTTTGGAGAATTAGTGTCGTGGGTAGTCTATGTGATCATGCGTGATGATTATGCTGCAAACCAAGTAGAAGATAATTTGCCTATAGCGCCATCGTTAGTGCTGCATTGCGAGCAAGATGTGGTGGTACCAATTGAATTTGGCGAAGGGATTTATGATCAACTTCAAGGGGAGAAAGAATTTTGGCGCTTAGCCGGCTGCAAACATGCGCGTGCTTTAACAACACAGCACCCTAAGAATCAGCAACGTTTAGTAAACTGGTTACAAAAAACCGCACCCAATTTATCACCAAATGGTGAAGAACCAAGTACGGTCTTAGCGAGCAATCAAACAGCATCATCACAGTAATCACAATTGTGACTACGACCATAAAAGCCTGATGTATTGGCTGCTACATTAGCTCGACGTTATTTCGCTTTTAGCTCTAACAACGTATGACCTAAGCCAATGTCATCAGTACGCGTTGCAACGTCGAAACCCGCTTCTTCTACGAGCTCTAGGAAGTCTTCACTGCGGTAGAAACGGCTATTACCGTTCGCTAGACATGTAAAATAAAGAGACGTTGCATTCAAGCTAAATGAAGCGGCGTCGTAACGCTGTGCATCCCAGAAAAGTTCAAGAATGTACACCGTTGCATCTTCATCCATCGCGGCGCGTACACGGCGAAGAATACTTAAGATTTCCATTGGAGAGAAACAGTCAAGGAACTGACTCATCCACCACACATCAGCGCCACTTGGCAACGCTTGGCTTTTATCCAGCATGTTAACCGGGAAACCATTGACACGTTCGGCAAAGCCTTGCTCTTTGGCATTTTTCATTGCCATTTCAATTTGCTGTGGCAAATCAATAATGGTCACTTCGACGTCAGCATCATGATTACAGCACTGAAGTGCCCACTTACCCGTGTTACCACCAATATCAAAAACACGCTTTGGCTTCGCCGCAAAAACACGTTCTAGTAAAATTGGGAATGAACGATCTGAATAGAAGTGATCAAAATTAAACCAGCTTTCTTTTGCTTTCTCAGGTAACTGTGACAAACCTTCATAAATCGTCGGCCAATCACCAAGTTCTTTAAGGCCAGCAGGTGTGCCTTCGGTGATCGCTTCTGTTAAGTGCATCATGGCGGCGTAACAAACATCCGCCGTGAAATCCATGTTAGCGCGAGTCATACCATCATGCAGCAGGAAGTAGCCTAGTTTTGCTAACACATAGTTAGGTTTTTGCCATGTCACAATATGTGCGCTCAGCGCCATATCAAGCAACACTTTTACACCGTATTCAGAAACACCCGTTTTAGCCGCAATTTGTTCAGCATGTAGCCCTTCGCTACCTGCAAAATCCAATGCTTCTAAAATACCAAGGTCACGAAGAGTACGTGCGGTATGAAAAACGATAGGCGCAAAAGCCAATTTCTGAGCTTCCGTTTTTGCTTCTAAAGCAGTGAACGGGTCTTGTTGATATTGAGTCACAAAAAACCTAATTATTTATATAGATGAGAAAACGTTATTATATTTG
>NZ_NOIF01000218.1 GCF_002265265.1 Photobacterium sanguinicancri | reverse complement strand
CATGATATTCGAATTGACTGTGCCAAAGCTTAAGTAAACTTAAGTTTTGTATTGGTCACTCAGTTCATTGATGCCAAATTCATTGCTACTTAAAAAGTAACAATGAACAGTTTTGACTATTCATTTCACGAGTGCCCACACAGATTGCATGGTCAAATTGTTAAAGAACATACTGACTTCGTAGCGGGCTTAGCGCCTTGCTCCGTGTCAGTGAGGTCGCATTATAGAGACTTCGATCGCATTGGCAAGGGGCTTTTTGAAATAACTTCAACAAAAGCACCCGACCGAACAAAATTACACCTAATCACCCTAAAGTGGTCAAATAACAACGCCAATCACTCTAATTATAGTGATGCTTGCTCTTCTATTTTCTCAACTAAACCCTGTGGTAGTCCTAATGCGTGAGATAACTGTGCTAAATAAGCCTTTTCCATGAAGTGATCAACATCAATTGCGAGTAATGAGACTAAATAGACTTCTGATGCTTGCTCTAGGTTGGTAACGTCCTTCGCCAATACAGCAGGATCTAGTGGTTCATTCATCCAGCGTGAAATTATGGTTTCAACATTTTCACCGACACCTTGCTGATGCACCCATCCCGTTATCGCTTGTTTTTCTGCTTCATCTACATGTCCATCAGATCTCGCAGCAAATACCATCGCTTTTAATAGCAATAAGTTTTCTGCGCTCGCCTCCGCTTTTACTTCAATGGCTTTATCATTAACCGAGGACGTAGATAAAGGTTGAGGAGCCGTCGATTCACTTGGCTGATCTTGCTGCCACTTTTTATAGGCCTGATAAGCCAATGTACCAGCAACAGCAGTGCCACCAACCATTGCCGCTTTGGTGCCATATTTCGAGACCATCTTTCGACTTTTCTTATTACCTAATAATGTGCCGATTAATCCACCGCCGACAGCGCCTTTAAGTAAATCGGTTTTATTCGATGATGAGCTTACTGCCGCCGACTTACCGTTATCCATAAGCTTGGTTGCTTGCCCTAACAATTGATCCATTAAGCTTTTCATAATGACTCCTTACTATAAGCTGATGCCAGTGTGATTACCCAACCACATTACAAGCCTCAAGATGAATCGAAAATGAATTCGCAGGTAAATTAAGGTAAAGGAAATAAATGCCGCATCTCTTTGCGCGTTTTGTTATTACGAATACAAAAACACCGAAGCAATCACTCACCTCGGTGTTTTCTATTAGCTGTACCCTAATAGTGGGTTGGCTATCGACTCAAGCCGCTTTATTGCTTCGTGACAATTTTACCGTCAGCCGCCACGACTTGAATCACTTTGCTGGGAACTAACTTACCCGACAAGATATCGTGAGCAAGTGGGTTCTCTATATATTGTTGAATAGCCCGTTTAAGTGGCCTTGCGCCATACACAGGATCAAATCCTGCTTTAGCAATTAATGCCAATGCACTCTCATCCAACGATAATTTATAGCCTTTCTCTTCAAGTCGTTGAACCAAACGTTCAACCTGAATACTTGCGATATGCTGAATATTCTCTTGACCGAGAGGGTGGAACACCACTGTTTCATCCACACGGTTAATAAACTCAGGGCGAAAATGGTGACTAACGACCTCTAACACCATGTCTTTTATGCCAGCATAATCTAATTCACCAAAGTTCTCTTGAATACGATCAGAGCCTAAGTTCGATGTCATGATGATTACACAATTTCGGAAATCAACGGTACGCCCTTGGCCATCAGTAAGGCGGCCATCATCTAATACCTGTAAAAGGATATTAAATACATCAGGGTGTGCCTTTTCTACTTCATCAAGCAAAATGACAGAATAAGGACGACGACGGACAGCTTCAGTTAAATAGCCGCCTTCTTCATAACCGACATAGCCAGGAGGTGCCCCCACAAGACGAGCTACTGAGTGCTTCTCCATAAACTCAGACATGTCGATACGAACCATATTGTCTTCGCTGTCGAACATGAATTTAGCCAAAGACTTACATAACTCTGTTTTACCGACCCCAGTTGGTCCTAAAAACAAGAAGGAACCAATCGGACGGTTTGGATCAGAGAGTCCAGCTCGACTACGGCGAATGGCATTAGATACGGCATCTACTGCTTCATCTTGACCAATCACACGCTTATGAAGTTCCTCCTCCATACGCAGTAATTTATCACGTTCACCTTCAAGCATTTTCGCAACAGGAATACCTGTTTGACGCGACAGAACCTCAGCAATTTCAGCTTCAGTCACTTTATTACGCAGCAAACTCATTTCCTGCATCTCAGCTTGGGCGGCCAAATCGAGCTGTTTTTCAAGCTCTGGGATTTTGCCATATTGCAGTTCAGACATACGATTGAGATCGCCTGCACGGCGAGCTATCTCCATATCCATTCGCGCTTGCTCAAGGGCGGTTTTGATATGTTGAGTGCCTGACAATGCCGCTTTTTCAGCTTTCCAGACTTCTTCTAATTCAGCGTAATCACGCTCTTTGCTTTCAAGCTCAAGATGTAAATCGCTCAAGCGCTTCTGGCTTGCATCATCACTTTCTTTGGCCAGCGCTTGTTGCTCTATTTTAAGTTGGATAATACGACGCTCTAAACGATCAAGTGATTCAGGTTTAGAGTCGATTTGCATACGAATGCTGGAAGCTGCTTCATCAATCAGATCGATTGCTTTATCGGGCAACTGACGGTCTGACACGTAGCGCTGCGATAAACGCGCAGCCGCAACAATTGCGGGGTCGGTAATTTCCACATGATGATGAAGTTCGTAGCGCTCTTTTAGACCACGTAAAATTGCCACGGTATCTTCAACCGTAGGTTCATCCACCAGCACTTTTTGGAAACGGCGTTCAAGCGCGGCATCTTTCTCTATATATTGACGGTATTCGTCCAGTGTTGTCGCACCAACACAATGTAATTCACCCCGCGCTAGTGCAGGCTTTAGCATGTTACCCGCATCCATAGAGCCTTCGCCTTTACCTGCGCCGACCATAGTATGAAGCTCATCAATAAAGAGGATGACACTCCCCTCTTCTTGCGATAGTTCGTTCAAAACAGACTTCAAACGTTCTTCAAATTCACCACGGTATTTCGCACCTGCGATCAATGCGCCCATATCCAGTGACAATACTCGTTTATTACGAAGACCTTCTGGCACTTCACCATTCACAATCCGCTGTGCGAGTCCTTCAACAATGGCCGTTTTACCCACACCAGGCTCACCAATGATCACTGGATTATTTTTAGTTCGACGCTGTAAAACTTGGATCGTACGACGGATTTCATCATCACGGCCGATCACAGGGTCGAGTTTGCCTTGCTCTGCTCGCTCAGTCAGATCGATGGTGAATTTTTCTAACGCTTGGCGGTTTTCTTCAGCATTAGGATCATCAATATTTTGTCCACCACGCACTTGGTCGATGGCTTTTTCTACCTTAGTCGCCGTTAAACCGAGTTCTTTCAGTAACTGTCCTAATGGACCTTTATCGTCAACGGCAGCCAAAATAAATAACTCAGAGGAGATGTATTTATCTTTTCGCTTTTGTGCCAGCTTGTCACACATGTTCAGCAACATCCCCATACTGTGTGAAAGCTGAACATCACCACCAATGCCAGTCACTTTAGGGAATTTATCAAGCTGTTCTGATAAGCGAGAGCGTAATTGCGTTGTATCAACATCCAGCATGGTCAATAACGGGCGGATCGTACTGCCATTTTGATTCAGCAACGCCGACATCAAATGAGCGGGTTCGATATACTGATGGTCTCGCCCTAATGCAAGCGATTGTCCGTCAGATATCGCCATTTGAAATTTACTGGTAAATCGGTCAAGACGCATAAGTCCTCCCATATCGATATTATTTCTCTCTAATATATATGGAGTTGATCTCTCAGAATTTCAACACAACCGCGAAGAGTTTGTTATGCAAACTTACTAAATAACGCCTGATCGATATGCCCTACCAGACATATAAACTAATTTTTCTTCATTCACGATAATTTAAATGGAATGCCATTCTAAATATTGACAGGCAAATATAGAATGCCGTACCATTTAAACAATACGACGTTCCATATCGAGGAAAAATCATGTTCAAGAAAGGCCTAACTACCAGCGCTGTTATCATTGCCGCACTTGCTTCATCTACTCATGTTATGGCGCAACGCGATATTCAGGAAAAACGCCAAGAAGTACGTCAAGAAGCGCGAGTTGAATCCCGTACTGAAGATCGCATTGAAAACCGTCGCAATCCCAAAACGGCAGCGACAAATATTGTGGTTATTCAAAATGCCATGATGCGCACAGTCAGTTATAAAGGTGTTGTGCTGCTACACGATACCGTAAACCAACGATTCTACCGTGCAAAAGACAACGGCTACGAGCTGTACTCTGTCCCCTTTGGTGCAAATGTAGTTCAGCTGTCACAAGCAAACCCGATGAATATCACCATTATTAACTAATGGCTTAATCTCAGAACATAAAAAAGCCCTGCAAGGTAATGCTTGCAGGGCTTTTTTCATTGTCGCTACGGATTAATTAAAAAAGATTATTCAATCCAAATCAAACTCGCTTGACGACCCGTCACGCCATCACGGCGATAAGAGAAGAAAGTATCAGATTCAGTCACGGTGCAGTGCTCTCCCCCATAAATATGGGTAATACCGCTATGGCATAGGCGCTGACGAGCTAACTGATAAATATCAGCTAGCCACTTTTCACCGTGTGCTGTAAATGCACACTCGGCTTCAGGAAGCACAGCCATAAACTGCTGGCGTACTTCTTCTCCCACCTCAAATTGCTGTGGGCCAATAGCAGGGCCTAACCATACAAGTATGTCACTACTTGGCGCATTAAATAATGCTAATGCTTGTTCAATAATGCCATCGACTAAACCGCGCCACCCCGCATGAACAGCCGCGACTTGCGTACCCGCTTTATCACACAATAAAACAGGCAAACAATCGGCCGTCATTACAGTGCAGGCGATACCCGATTGCTGGGTATAACTGCCATCTGCATCGACAACTTCAAGCAAAGGTTTCGTTAGCGTTAAGACTGTCGTGCTATGTGTTTGATTTAACCAAGCCGGTGATGATGGCAGTTGTAGCTGTTGCTGCAAACTATCACGATGATGACAAACCGCCAGAGGATTATCCCCCACATGCAAACCCAAGTTAAAACTTTGGTAAGGCGCGACACTGGTTCCACCGACTCGTGTTGTGCTAATTGCTTTCACATTCGTAGGTGCAGGCCAGTCAGGGATAATTTGCGTTGTCATCATCTCATCACATCCATTGGTGTTAGCTGACGTTAGCTGCTGACATTAATAGTCATCAACGCCATGCTCGACTTTATCTTTACGTAGAATGTCGATCATCGCCACCATATCGTTTGGTAGCGGTGCATGCCATTCCATCACTTCACCCGTCATTGGGTGAGCAAGACGCAACATACGAGCATGCAGTGCTTGACGGTCAAATGCGCGTAACGCGGCAATTAACTCATCAGATGCATGGCGTGGAGGACGCGGACGGCCACCGTATTGCACATCACCCACTAGCGGGTAAGTCAGGTATGACATGTGAACACGGATCTGGTGCGTACGACCCGTCTCAAGACGTAAAATCAAACGCGTATGTTCACGGAAGTGCTCTGCAACACGGTAGTGTGTAATTGCAGGTTTACCTAACTCGTGAACAGCCATGCAGATTCGTTTAGTCGAGTGACGACCGATTGGTTTTTCAATCGTGCCACCGCCCGTCATTTTACCAATAGCGATAGCTTCGTATTCACGCGTAATTTTACGCTTTTGTAGCGCGCGCACTAAACGTGTTTGCGACTGGATTGTTTTAGCCACAACCATCAAACCGGTCGTGTCTTTATCCAAACGGTGCACAATACCAGCTCGCGGTACTTCAGCAAGCAACGGACAATGATGCAATAACGCATTCAATACCGTGCAATCTGGCGTACCGGCGCCTGGGTGAACCACGAAGTCACGAGGTTTGTTGATCACGATAATATCGTCATCTTCATACACAATATTCAACGGAATATCTTGTGCTTCCCAACGAACTTCATCTTCAATCTCTGCAATAATGTGCAGCTCTTCGCCACCCATCATTTTTGCGCGTGGCTTATTAACGACGCTGCCGTTAACCGACACCATGTCGCCAAGAATCCAATCCTTGATGCGAGATCGAGAGTAATCTGGATATAATTCTGCGATAACCTGGTCTAGACGTTTGCCTAGCTGGCTCTCATTTACTGTATTTGTTAACTCTATTTGCTGTGCCATAGCGAACTTTTTCAAAAAGCGTGAGACTAAATGCCAAACGCTGAGTAAAATAACCTAATAGTGTCATTGTATCTGTTAACGGCTCTCACCGTAATGGATCACAGAAATAAAATTTTTGATCAAGGAATCTGACGCCGTAATGAAACGCCTGACTCTCACAGCGATTCTTGCTGTCGCCCTTCTTTCGGGCTGTTCCAGCACTGATGAAGTTGTGCCAGATGTGCCACCTTCTGAGCTTTATGCCACTGCGCAAGAAGCCCTACAAAGTGGTAGCTGGACAAAAGCCATCGAACGTTTGGAAACGCTCGACTCACGTTATCCATTCGGTGCCTACTCTGAACAGGTACAATTGGATCTCATTTATGCCTACTACAAGAACGACGATCTCGCGTTAGGTGAAGCCACCATTGACCGTTTTAATCGTTTAAATCCAGTTCATGAAAAAACAGACTGGGTAATGTACATGCGTGGTCTCACTCATATGGCACAAGACCGTAGCTTTATGCACGATCTGTTTAGTGTCGATCGCCACGACCGCGATCCCGTACCTGCACGTACGGCTTTCCGTGACTTCAAACGTTTACTCGATCGCTTCCCAGACAGCCAATATGCTGCAGATGCGAAAGCTCGTATGATTTTCCTGAAAAATCGTCTTGCTGATTACGAGTTAGCCACTGCTGACTTTTATGTTCGCCGTGAAGCATGGGTAGCTGCCGTTAACCGCTGCCAGCAAATCCAACGTTTATACCCGGATACTGAAGCGGCGCGTAAATCATTGAATTTAATGCTAACCGCATATGAAGCATTAGGACTTGAAGAGCCCATTGCCAATACTAAAAAGCAAATTGCGCTTAATCCAAGTTAATGAACTAGCGTCATAAATGAAAAACGGCAGCCTGAGGC
>NZ_NOIF01000217.1 GCF_002265265.1 Photobacterium sanguinicancri | reverse complement strand
GTCATTTATTAGTAGAAGAAGCTTTAACTGATGCTTTAATTTTTAAAGCTGAAAATCCAAAGTACATAGTGGAAGCAAGGTTGACCTTTGCCAATAAATACAAAATGGTTCGTGCCTTTTATGATCATTCATGTGAATCATGGATTTGGACTTCAATATCAATGCTAAATAAAACACGAAACCGGTTAGCTCACAACCTAAGCCCTCAAGAAGTAGAAGAGGATATTAATCAATTTATCCTGTTTGTAAAAAATAACCAACCTATGTGGGTCGATGGAATGCTAACGGTTAATCATAGTAATTTCTTTTGGGCTATTTTTCTGATCTTTAGTGAAATAAGGTCATTAACTAGCATTGAGTAGCTGCCTAACAGATAAGGATATGTGTCGCGAAGCCGACACCTATCCGAAGTGTTGAACAAGCCCGAGCTACCTTATATAGGGAAATATTACGAAGAAATGGAAGGGTGATTGCAGATAAGCGGTTATCTTGAAGCGAGCACCGACCTTGGCTCAAGGCCAATAAACATAATTAACTGATTTTAATGTTTAATTATCGTTATCTCCCAAGCAAAAGCTAAACCATTATCCTTATATAACGCTATTTTATCTCGGTCGAAATACGCCAAGACAGCGCATTAAATGGTGACAACAAGGGCAAAAGTAATCCGCTTTTCGGCTGATGGGTTTATCTGCCTGTGCTGGCAACGTCAGTTGCCCAGCCAGCATAAAGACGAATTGGATGTGTTGCAGTTGGTGCTTTAAGTGACCGCGAAGTAAACCGTAATCACGTACACGTCTTAATCCCTTAGGTAATACATGCTGCAATATCAGCCAAAGAAACGTCACGACAGGTAATGTTCGAGTTTGATACGTTTTCGTCTGGCCATCTAAGTAGCGAAAAGTGATATTCCCGTTGTCTTCATAAAGAATATCGCTATCGGCTAATACGCCACGGTATAGGTATTTAGATAAATACAACAAAGCTGATTTCCCCCGACCAACATGACGGCAATCCACAACCCATTTGGGGGGTAATCGACGAGGTATCGCCAATTTTAGCGTGTCAGTGATATGGCTGAGTAAACGTGCTCGCCACACGTTAGCCAAAGCAAACGCGTTGAACAAATATTGATTTTTACAGTTTATCCATTGCTGTTTATTGGTATCAAAACCGCCGCCAGTGACAATCATATGAACATGTGGGTGTAAATCTCGGCGTCGATTATGCGTATGCAGCACCGACGTAAATCCGATAGTCTCACCCATGCTCTTAGCACGACTCGCGAAGTCTTTTATGATTGAGGCGCTGACCGTAAACATCGCTTGGTAAATCTGTTTTGGAAAGCTTTTCGCTAAGGGGCGAAGCGCCGCGAGTAAGGTAAACGTCACCATAAAGTAGTCGATAGGTAAGAGCTTACGTTGTTGTTTTTCAAGCCAATCAGACGTGGTTCTGTGCTGACACCGAGAGCAGTTACGATGTCCACAGGACATCGGAGATTGCACTCGATGTTCACAGTGCTGGCAATGCCACTGGCTGTAGCCGTTTTGTTCGGTCTGGCAGGTCAGCATCGCGTGAATTGCCACACGAATATCAGATGTCATCGATGAGGAATATGCTGTCATCAACTCATCAAGGTGGTCGTATAAAAGCGATTGGAACATCATACTTTCATCTCCCACATGAGGGTTAACTCGTTAGCGAGTTGGTTAATCGCCTGTGAGGTGTTTTTACGTGATATCTCGGTGAGGTGGGTGTAACGGGCCGTGGTGTTTAAACTGTTATGTCCGAGTAAATGTTGGACAGAACGTAAATCTAATCCTTGCTCTAACAAATGGGTCGCGTAGCTGTGACGCAGATTATGAGGGCTAATTGACTTGGTGATCCCACACTCGTTAATGACAACCCGCATGGCTTTTTGAACCCCGCCACGATCCATGAAATTATCCACAACCCGGTTGTGAGATGGAAACAAAAAGCGAGGGTGTTTGTGGGTTTGCCAGAAATAACGCAAGGCATACAAGGTACGTCGAGGCAGTGGGATGAAGCGATCTTTTCCTCCTTTGGCATTCCGAATGTGGACGAGCATGCGTTGGCTATCAATATCCCCGACAGTGAGGTTGAGCGCTTCGCCCAGCCGTAGCCCAAGGCTGTATATGGTTAAAAAGCAGACTTGGTAACGCAGTTGATGAGTGAAGCTGATCAGCAGACCCACTTCTTGCGGAGTAAGAATGTCAGGTAGTCGCTTGTTTTGTTGTGGTTTAACGATGTTAAGCCACTCCCATTCACGATGAAGTACATGCTTGAAAAAGAACTGTAAACCATTGCGATCAACCCTGACAGTACTCCAAGAATGGGTATTGAGAAGTTGAGCAAAGTATTGTTTCAGATCGTCGGTTGAGAGGGTGTCGGGTGCTTTATCAAAGTGGTGGATAATACGACGCACCGCACGTGAATAGGCGTCAATGGTTGCAGGGCGTTTACCTTGCAGTTTTAAGTTAGTAAGCTGTTGCTTATAAAGAACATCGGCGCGAAGTTGTTGTTCGGCATTCATGATAAATACTCCGTAGTGATTGGAGTATTAAGGGTAGTTTCTGAGTGTTTTTGCTTCACTCTGCCGCGTAGCGGCTTCGTTCAACAAAGCCATCAATACGACCACCAACGCTCGGCATTCTAGGTCTAAATTGGCTGTGGTGTTTTTGGTGGTCTATCAACATTATCGTAATACGTTGTGGCGTATTATGGCGAGCGTTATGCGAGGTGAATGTAAGCCATGAAATTACCTTTCAAAAATTGTGTTGTGAATGCGAAAATTGAAAGGAGTTGAGGATTGTTTTTATACACTGGTATTACTATTGGGTAGTGTGATTTCTAGATATTAACCAATAAGAATTATGGGTGTTAAATGAGTGAAATAATCCTTTGTAATCAACCTCTAAGTTTGGATGCTTTAGAGAAGAACTGCGGCATTGATATTATGGCAAATAGTCATAGTAATGAAATTAAGAATATTGAAGCCTATTCACCATATGCTTTAGGTGAGTTATCCGCAACTAGCAAAAAGCTACTGACTCACTTAAGGCCCAAAAATATTTCTCGTAACTTAACTCATTTGTCATTATCGTTAGGTAGTGAAAATGTAGTCAATGTATCTGATGTTACAGCTAAATTGTCTGAATATAATGTCGGGTTGCTTGGCGCTTCAACCAGTGTATATGCTAATAGAGTTGGCGGCTTTGTTGGCGATGTTAAAAGTTATCAAAATGCACTTATGGAGTATCAAAAAACATTAAAGTCAAATTCGGTTTTAAGAAATACAGCAAAGCAAAAAGCTTACCGTGCATTTAATAAAATGCAAAAAAGTTTTCAACATGAATTATCTGTTGTTTCGGCCAAATCTCGTTCGAGAAAAGGAACTCCTTTAACTAATCCAGTACGAGCTGCAAATATAATACGTAGTAGCCGCAATGTGGCTAAATTAAACCTTGTTAATGATGTACAAGCTAACAATTTAATCCGATTTACCAAGCATACAAAACTATTAGGTAATGGGTTAGCTGTGATCGATTTTGGCAGTAGGGTTGGTAATATTCATACTAGTTATGTGGCTGGAGACAATTGGGAGAGAGAGCTATTTATTGAGTCTACTAGTTTTGCTACTAGTGCCATAGCTGGTACTGCTGCAGTAAATGTTGGAACAGCTTCGCTAGGTTTCTTGGTTGTCGCGACTCCTATCGGTTGGGTTGGATTGATCGTTGGTGGTGTTGCTGTTGCAGGAGTTGCAGCAGGTGTATCAATGGGTGTTAATAGCTATGTGAAAGAAAACTCCGGTGACACCTATGATCAAATTATGAGATGGTTAGGTTTATGAGTTCAATCGAATCATTAATATTTGCTGTATTATTATTGAATAGTTTTATTTGTATGGTGCTTTACATTGCATTTGGCCAGATAACGGTTAGAAAATTGAGGCGGAACAAAAATACAAAAGATAGTTTAGGCATCGAATACGCTAGCGGTTGGGATATTATAAATGTAGCTCAGGCTTTATCTTTACCTACGTACATCATACGTAAATTAAGAAGTAGTTCTTTATCTCCTTTATACGCGGATAGAGAAGTTTTAATTGAAAATACTACTAGGTTTGATCGATTGTTGGCTTTTGTCTTTTACTGGTTATTAATGTTTACTGGGGTCTCATTACCTTTACTCGCATTAGCTGATTACCTGGATCTGTTTAGTGTTTAATTTAGACAACTCTCGCCTAACACATATGAGCCTTCGGGCGTCAAGCGGAAAAGTGGCTCCTATCGACCGCGTAAGCGGTCGACTAAAAGTCGATTAACAAGCGCGTCCTCTTCGTAAGTCAGAATGGCCTTCAAGTCACGCTTGCGGCAAACACATATTGAGGATCTCTTACGCAGTCTCAACTGCTGCCTGTTTAGTTGCATTCCATTGCGGTGAAACAGGGCCGCTAGACATTTATCGGTTAACCCACATCTGGCACTATTCAAAGAGTGATGGCTACGACATTCGTACCAGTTAGTTTCAGGCTCAGTGCGGGTGCAAACGTTCTTGTTAATCGTATTAATGCACGTTAGTGAAAGGGCTAATCAAAGCATCGTGCTCTGCTTTATTTGTACACGCGTCAGTTGTAAGGTCATGGCCTTATCTCATGGGTTAATGACAGCGATTCGTACTCGACCATATTGGCACAGTTAGGCGATGAGCCTCTTTCACTGCGTGACTAACGCTTCATAAATTGATCTTCATTGAATAGTGTTTTGTTCCTTATGTTCGGCGTTATAATTTTTCTTAGTATTGCTGAATATTTATACTTGCACTATAATTGGTACAAAATTAAGTACAACTAAGGTGTTATTATGACTCGACTAAGATTAGATCAAGATATTCAACCACTTTCAGAGTTTAGAGCTGGCGTAGCTTCGTTTATTCGTCAAATTAACGAAACTCGTAGACCTTTAGTAATTACTCAGCGTGGCAAAGGTGTCGCTGTTGTTTTAGATGTTGCTGAATATGAAGCAATGCAAGAAAAAATAGAGTTATTGGAAGAATTGCAGCAAGCTGAAGCTCAAATCGCTAGTGGCTTCGGTTTATCAAATGAAGATGCTCGTTCTAAAATCTTGGGACGTTTACGTTCATGAATGTTGTTTGGTCGCCGCTTGCTTTAGACAAAATAGGGCAGACAGCAGAATACATTGCATTAGATAATCCATCTGCGGCAGAAAAATGGGTTAATGACGTATTCGACAAAGCAGAGAATTTAGGTTCATTTCCAGAGTTAGGTCGCCTTGTTCCTGAGCTAAACAGAGCTAATTATCGTGAAATTATTTTTGGTAATTACCGCATTATTTATAGCGTAACGTTAAGCATAAATATTTTAACGGTTCGTAACTGTAGTCAATTGCTGACTATGGCTGATATATAAAATTCTAACAAATGCATCAACACGATTTTCTACACTCGCGGTTTTGGTTTTAAGGGTAATTGGTTTAGTCAGTAATACGTTGGCGCAACTTATGCCAGACGGTATACCCACGCAAGCAAAACTCCATTTGAATTGTTTTCCGGTGAGTGGTAGGTTAAAACAATGCAAGTAAATCATACGTTTAATCTAATCTCAGTTTCATGGTGGCGTTCTATCTTATAGAGCGGCGCTGAATCACATTTGTTCAAAGCCGTCGGAAGACTGCTTATGAATAACGCAATTTATGTCTCCGATGGTACAATTTAGGAGTCACATTTTGCATAATCAAATACATACCGTTAAAAAAGAAAAAGTGTTAACTGGTGATAGAGCTACAGGGCAGTTGCATCTCGGACACTTTGTCGGTTCACTTCAGCAAAGGGTCGCATTACAAAACGACTATGAACAAACCATTTTGGTTGCCGATTTACAAGGTTTAACTGATAACGGTCACAATCCCCATAAAGTATCTTCCAATATTTTGAATGTTGTTGCTGATTATTTAGCCGTTGGCATTGACCCACAGAAAACGACAATCTGCTTGCAGTCTGCGATCCCTGCATTATCTGAATTGACAATGTATTACTCAAATTTAGTGTCTGTCGCTAGATTACAGAGAAATCCAACAGTTAAAAATGAAATTGCAGGTAAGTCATTTGGAGGCTCAATTCCTACGGGTTTCTTAACATATCCGATTAGCCAAGCTGCCGATATTACTGCATTTAGAGCAACGCTCATCCCTGTTGGTGATGACCAGTTACCAATGATTGAGCAAACGAATGAAATAGTGAGAAAACTAAACCATATAGCCCAAGATGATATTTTAGTTGAGTGTAGACCGTTATTAAGCAAAGTCCCTCGTTTACCAAGCACGGATGGTAAAAGTAAAATGTCTAAATCAATGGGTAATTGCATCCTCTTAAGCTCTGGAGAAAAGGATATATCAAAGGCGGTAAAATCAATGTATACCGATCCTAATCACTTAGCCGTTGAAGACCCAGGTAAAATTGAAGGTAATGTTGTTTTCACATATCTAGATGCATTCCATCCAGATTCAGCTTATGTTGATGATTTAAAGATTAGGTACCAAAAAGGTGGTCTAGGAGATGGGGCCACAAAAAAAATTCTTGAAGAATGCTTGCAGGAAACTCTAAAGCCAATTAGAGAACGTAGAGATACATTCATATCAGATAAAGCTCAATTGATTGAAATTCTTCGTATTGGTAGCGAAAAGTCACAAGATGAATCAAATCAAGTGTTAGGTAGCGTTAAACGAGCATTTGGTCTTAATTTGTTTCGGTAGTCGATATCAAGGCGTGGGGATCAAATGCAATCAAGGTGATGCTGGACACTCGTCGATTTAATTGGCTTTATTGAGTAAACAATAATCCACTTTATCAAGGAAGATATTCAAGAAAGCCAGCCTGTATTAGCATCAAGATGGTCACGAGTTGGTGCTTCAATTCTTGATGTAGTTATTCTCAGTGTTGTAATACTTCCTGTAGCTTACTTCACGGGTGGATTTGATGGACTTAGTCAGGAGCCACCAGTTGAGAGTCCCTTTATATACCAGATCATAATAGCTGTTCTTGGTTGTGGTTTATATTGCATTGTGAATGTTAGGGCATTGATTTTCCTGCGTCTCGTGTAGAATTTGAATATCACGCATCTAGCTTTCAATCTTTTGTGTTTGTGGTGAATTCATTTGATCTGAAGGTAAGGTGCGTGTCTACTTATAGAGCTACAAAGGTATTTGGTGTGTGGGGCGTAAGTGCCAAGCGTTATGAACCAGAAGTAAGTCA
>NZ_NOIF01000216.1 GCF_002265265.1 Photobacterium sanguinicancri | reverse complement strand
ATTTAAAGCAGATTTCTATTTCTATCTTGTTCGCAATAGATTCTCATTATTTAAGTGAATAAAGTCTTTAATAAATGGAATGAACCAGGCGTGTAGATCCCTTCACTTAGCCCCGCTACTGCATGGCCTGTTATTGCATGTAACCCTCACCTCACTCATCCGATCTCTTATCTTTGGTTGAGAGAGGTTGACTGAGGCATCAGTGAATATGTGAAAGAGAAAGGAGCATGACTAGGAGAGTCTAAAAACCTGCGACAGCATGGCATGATTTAGCAACGCTATATTTTGCATGTGCTTGCCTTTCTTGATACCGCGGTAAGCATGGTTAGGTTTTTACGTATGTTCTGAAGTCTCGCTGGTTTACTCTCTCAATAGAGATTGGAAGTTGCGGGCTGTCATGCGGTTGTACAAATGAAAAAAAACCGCCCGAAGGCGGTTTTTTGGGGATGAAGATAAAGCTGTCTTGATTAAAGGATTGCGCCAATACTTAGCATAACCATGATAAGTACAGTCAAAATACCTAGTAGTGGAGCTACCCACTTAACCCAACGAACGTAAGGAACACGTGCGATAGCCAGACCACCCATAACAACCGCTGATGTAGGAGTCATTAGGTTTACAATACCTGATGCAGATTGGTAAGCCGTTACTACTAGGTCACGACTAACGCCTGCGAAGTCAGCAAGTGGCGCCATGATAGGCATGGTTAGAACAGCAAGACCAGATGAAGAAGGTACTAAGAATGATAGTACGATTTCTAGCCAGTACATTACGTTGATGAACACGATAGAAGACAGACCTGTTACTGTGCTTTCAGCTGCGAACAGGATTGTATCTGTGATCATACCGCGGTCCATGATTACCACGATACCACGTGCGATACCGATGATAAGTGCAACACCCAGTAGGTCACGAGCACCGTCGATAAAGCTTGAAGTGAATTCTTCTTCGCTCATGCGGGCAATCAGACCGATGACGATTGTTGATGCTAGGAACATGCCTGAAATTTCAGCCATCCACCAACCAGCAACAGATACACCGTAAATCATCACACCGAATGATGCAGCGAAGATAGCAAGAATGATTTTACGTGATGTTGTGAACTCTAACATTTCACCAGACTGGTTGCCTAGGAAGTGTGCTTTGTTCTCTTCGTACTTGTCGTAAACGATAGATTTAGTTTTGTCAGCACGAACCATTTTTGCATAACGCATTACGTAGCCAACACAAATTACCCAACCGATAGCCAGCATAGCAACACGAAGCATGATGCCATCTGTAAATGGGATACCCGCGGCGTTTGCTGCGATTACTGTTGCGAATGGGTTAATAGTAGAGCCAAGCGTACCGATACCAGCACCCAGTAGTACTGTTGCCGCTGCAACAACTGGGTCAAAGCGTGCCGCCATCATTACCGGAACAAGTAAGGTGTAGAAAGGTAATGATTCTTCAGCCATACCGTAGATAGTACCGCCTGCAGCAAACAATGCCATCAGGATAGGTATCATCATTTCTTCTCGCCCTTGTAAGCGAGCGGTTACACGTTCGATACCTGCGTCGATAGCACCTGTTTTAGTCACAAGACCAAGGAAGCCACCGATAACAAGAATGAATAATGAAACATCGATTGCAGCAGCTTCGTAAGTGTTGTGGTCGTAGAAGCCATCAATCGGTGCGATAAGAACATCAATCACGCCTTGAGGGTTGTTTTCTACTGCATGGTAGGTGCCGGTTACTGGCACTTCCTTGCCAAGATCTTCATTCATTACGCGATCATACTGACCCGCTGGAACAATCCAGGTTAGCAGTGCGACAAACGCAATGAGGCCGAACAGAATGGTGTAAGCAGAAGGGAATTTAAAGTTGGCAAAGAAGCCGCCTTTCTCTTCTTGTTGTACCGTTTGAGTCGTCATTTTTATCTCCTTGCACCCATATTGTGGTGGTGTATGGGTGTGATCCAGCACGCCGAACATCGAAGTAGGCGCAAAAGGGCTCCCTGAACAGTCGCGTTCAGTAAAACGTATTATTGGAAATTAATTTGGTGTATGAGCTATATGCTCATAACCATATTTGCTTGAGTTACTTATTCGGTAACATCGAAGCGAATGGGTGATCGGCTATTGAAGTTATGACATGGTGCGCGAACGCTCTGTCACCCCTTTATCGTTAGCCAATACCTCGAAAGGCAACGGCACACTATGATCAGAGTGGGTGAATGGAGCGAGTGCGCCTCGAGAACGGCGGAGTCGGTTGCGTCGGCAGACATGGCGAACTCCTGTATCGATAGTGAACTTACTCATGATCGTATCTCTCTTTATTTTAGTGCCCGGTTGGTCGTTGCCACCGAGTCATATCTCTTTGGACGGGGTGATTGTAATCTGCTACTAAGTAGGTAACTTTGCAGCCGTTCACACTTTTTCAGAAGGCTGTTTTGGCGTAAATAACCACACAGTTTGTGTGTTAGGGTATTTTTCGTTAATTAATGGATGAATATGTTTTTTGTCTCAGCTTAAAAGTTGGGTGAATATTCACCAGAATGTTAATTTTCAGCCTGAAAATCGCATAATTACGATAATTTATGCCTGCGTTTTATAACATCTTCGTTTTCTTATGCGTTTTTTCTTCTGAATTACGCATTTATGGCATGACGTGTTTTTGCATAAGCTGAAACTTTATTCACTCGTAAAAATGGGACTAAAGCAGCTTAGTGCATTAAGAAATCGACAATTTCTTTGATCAAAATCAATTTTACCTTCCCGTAACATTAACAGGATGGTAATTCGTTTAAATCCATGCGATATTTGCCAGCAAATTTATTCCATAGTTGGAGTTACCCCATGTCTTATGCAGAACTGATTGAAGAGCAGAAGGAAGAGACTCGCGAAATTATTGCCGCTATCTTAGAAGATGGCAGCGAGCCTGAAGCGCTTTACACGATTGAGCACCACTTCTCAGCGGATACCTTTGAAGAACTTGAAGCTGCAGCTGTTGAGGCATTCAAGATGGGCTATGAGGTGATGGAAGCAGAAGAGCTTGAACTGGCGCCTGAAGATGGTGGCGGTAAAGTTGTTTGTTTTGATGCCGTAATGGAATCTGCACTTAAAGTAGAACTTATTGATGAGCAAGCGGACAAAATGATCCAGCTTGCTGAAAAGCACAACATCGATTACGACGGCTGGGGTACATACTTCGAGTCGGGTGAAGATGAAGACGAAGACGGTGAAGAAGACGACGAGTAATCGCGTTTCACAGTTTTACGTATCAAAAGTCGGCTTATATAGCCGACTTTTTTGTCTCTGCAATATGGTGGGATATGTTTTCCATTGCCTCCCTGGACTAAAATGTTTTTAGCATTCGTACTTCACACGCATCATGACCTGTGTCTCCTAATGCATGCGGTACAGTCACAAATCCTAATGACTGGTACAAAGCAACCGCTTCTTTGAGGTTTTCTGTAGTTTCTAAGTAGCAGCCGCTATAGCCTTGCTTGCGGGCAAAATTCAATGCCTTTACTGCCAACATTCGTGCTAATCCTTTACCGCGAAGTTGTGGCAGAAAGTACATTTTTTGCAATTCACACAGATTATCCGATCCCGCTAACGATGCGACGCCGCCTCCACCTAAAATTCGATGATCTTTTTCTATCACCCAGTAGTGGTTTTTCTTATCTGCATAAACTTGATACATGGAGTCTAATGTAGGGTCTGCAACGCCATACCCTTTGTCTGCGGTTAAGCCATATTCAGAGGATACGCGTCGAATAACGGCGGCGACAGAAGGGTTATCTTCGGGCGTGATGGTACGTAAAGTGAAGCCCTGTTGATTTTCTGCGGCACTGATTGAGCGGCAATAACGGTATAAACTACTTTCTAGCTGATTAACTTCATCGCACTCCATTTGATCCAAAATATTTTGCATATGTTGGTTTAATTGTTGGTGAAGTGCGGTGAGTGTTTGCTGGCCTGTTGGCGTTAACTGCGAGAGTTGGCTACGTTTATCGTCTGGGTTAACTGTTGTTTGTACTAGCCCTTGGTTCAGTAAAATGGCAAGTGTACGGCTAGCATTTGATTTATCGATATTTAACTTTTGAGCCATCTGATTGACGGTGCAAGGGGATTGTTCTAACTCGATGAGTGCATGGGCTTGAGCTGGGGTCAGTTTGAATGATCCGCAATAGCAGTCAAGCATACCTAGTTGACGAACAAGTTGGCGTGATAACAAACGAAGTTGCTGTGGCTGCATATTTTTCTCTTTATGGTTGCGGATTGCAACTAAATGTAGTTGTGGTTCGCAACAAAGTCAAGGGATGCGCTAATGTGCTTCAGCTTGAATTTATCGACTAACATCGAGATCTATCTTCCAATATTACCCATAGACGCTTATTAGCGGGTTGTGGGGTGTCATTATTCATTTCTCGCTTTTTATTGTGACCTATTGCTTCCACGGTAGGTGATATGTCGGTGTGTTTGCCGTTCACTGATATTTAAGTTAAGTGGGGTAATAAAAGCACCTCACTGTGCAGATTGTGAAAAATTAGGGATGGATATTGAAGATGGATAATCAGATTAAGTTTTATGGTCAAGGCCGTGAATTTTTTGGTATTTGGCTTGTGAACTTGCTGCTGAGTGTCGTTACCATTGGAATTTACTCTGCATGGGCAAAGGTGCGGACTAAAAAATACTTTTACGGCAATACTGATTTGGCAGGTGATCGGTTTGATTACCACGCGAAGCCTATTCAGATCCTTAAAGGGCGGATGGTGGCAATGCTTTTTGTATTGATTTGGTTTGTCTGTAATCAGCTTTTCCCTACATTATCGCTGCTGTTAATGCTCATTTTTATCTTGTTAGCACCCTGGTTAATCCATAGTAATACACGCTTTGATGCACGAATGACGAGCTTTCGTAATGTTCATTTCAATTTTACGGGCTCTGTAAAATCGGCCTATAACGTTTTTCTTTTCTGGCCATTGATTTGCGCTGTCTTAATTGCGTGCTGTTTACTTATTTCAGCGGCAATTGGGGGAAGTTCATGGCTTGGAGGCCTTATTGTCAGCGGGCTAAGCCTTTTATTAGGGTTTGTCTTATTTTGCTGGGTTAGCGCCGAGATAGCATCATACTTTGTTAATGGTTATCACTATGGCTCGTGCTCATTTAGCGGCAAGATTGATACAAAACAGTATGTAACAACATATCTACAAGGTGCTGTTTTGGCTACGGTATTAACTGCGCTGATGGTCGGTACTGGTATTGCGCTCTTCGGGTACTCGTTCCATGATATTTCTAATTCTGGAGAGGGGATCGCAGCCAATGGCGGCGATTTCACTATGATATTCGCAATTTTTAGCAGTTATATCGTCTTTATTTTGATCATGCTTATCACCAGCGGCTTTATTCAGGCTCGGTTACGTAATTACATTTTTTCTGAAATAAGCATCAAAGAAACTGCAGAATATGGACTGATTTCCCGAATGACAACAAAGGGACTTATCACATTAATGCTCTCTAATTTTATATTATTGGTAGTTTCCGTTGGGTTTGCTCGCCCTTGGGTGATGGTGCGAACAGCAAAGTATGTAGCCTCTGTTACTGCCGTTCAGGGCGATCTCAATGCGTTAACTGTTGAAGGTGATACGCTTAATGCGTCTTCTGCTGTAGCGGATGAACTTGCTGAAGCCTTTGATTTAAATATAGGTATAGGATGATTATCAAAGGGTTTTGTCATCCACCGCGTAGCGCAGACAAACTCGCTGCGAGTGTGATGTTGCTGTCTGAAGGGCGTTTACAATTAAGCACGGCCCAAGGCCATCAAGTGTTGTTATTGGAGACGGTGAATATCAATGAGCCGCTAGGGCGATTGCCAATTAGGCTTTCTTTTCCTGATGGTTCACAGTTTATACCTGATGACTCCCAGTTGCTGGAAGGGGTATTGAAAGCAAGAGAGCGGACTTGGCTTCATAGGGTTGAACGTAATTTACCCGCGATCGCCAGTAGCCTCGTATTGATGGGATTACTCTTTGCGCTATTTTTTACTCACGGTATTCCTTGGTTAACTAGCGGTATAGTTAAAGCTTTACCGCAACAAGTGCCAGTGCTGGTTGGTCAGCATGTCATGCAGACATTGGATGATAATGTATTAACGCCTAGTGAATTGAGCGTGGCACAGCAAGCGCTGATTAAGCAACGCTTTCACACTATGGTGGCACAGTTACCCCCTATGCCAGTTAAACCACAGCTACATTTTCGCCGCTGGCATGCAAGGCCAAATGCGTTAGCCTTGAGTGATGGTTCAATTGTTGTATTTGATGCTTTGGTTGCACTTGCTAAAACGCCGGAGCAGCTGGACAGTATTTTACTTCATGAGTTGGGGCACCTTCATTACCAGCATGTAATGAAGTCGATAGTGCGATCGTCATTACTGTCAGCTTCGGTTGCGGTATTGACGGGCGAAAGTACTGGGCTTGTTGACACTTATAGTGGGGCTGGGGTCTTTTTTGTCACGCAAGGGTATTCACGAAAAGCGGAATTAGAGGCTGATGAGTTCGCAGTTAAGTCGATGTTCGATTTATATGGCACAACAGAACCGATGCAGCAAATGTTGCAATTGTTCATTACGCCTAATGGTATTGCCAATGAATTACCTGAATGGATGAACACTCACCCTGCATTAGAAACGCGAATAGAAAGACTTGGCGAGTGATAGAGGCGTTAAAGGAATCTGTTTAGGCGGGGAGTTTAAACAAAAAGGGAAATGCTAAATTGCGTTGCCCTTTTTTGTGCGCTTAAACTGCGTAAATCTGAGGGTATTAATGCTGGCAAGCCATTGCATCAAATAGGCTAACAGAAGCTTGTTGATGTTCTTTCTTCTGCCAAACACGCTCGTGAAAGTAGTAAGCAAGGGTATTAATGGCTGGCTCAATCATAGCCATTACACTGCCAATTAGAATATCCCCAGTAAGCAGGTACACAACAGTAAAGGCGACGGTAAAGTGAACAACCGCAAAGCTGATTGTTTTACTAACGGGGGCACTGTAATGAGATTTTTTGAGTGCTTTGGTTTGCCATGCTTTTTCATGAAAGTAAAACGCCACCGTATTAACCATAGGCTCGATCATCGCAATCAAGCTACCGATCAAAATGTCACCAGTCAGTAGGTAAGCAACACTGAAAGCAACAGTAAAGTGAATAACGGCAAAACTAATGGTCTTTTTCATGGTGGTGTCCTCGTTCTTTATGCCGCTATTATTACCTTTATTTTTTGATAGTTAAAAGTGACTGTAATTATTATATTAATAG
>NZ_NOIF01000215.1 GCF_002265265.1 Photobacterium sanguinicancri | reverse complement strand
GTATTTATTTCAATCCATTTTATCGTGTAATTTAATGAAATATCGTCATTATTCTCAGGTAAGTAAAATGCAGAACATCGGGATGTCCTCCAAACTCAACAATGTATGTTATGACATTCGTGGACCCGTTCTTAAGCATGCCAAACGCATGGAAGAAGAAGGTCAGAAAATTCTTAAACTCAACATTGGGAATCCCGCCCCATTTGGTTTTGATGCCCCTGATGAAATTCTCGTTGATGTGATCCGCAACCTGCCAACATCGCAAGGTTATTGTGACTCAAAAGGCATTTACCCTGCGCGTAAAGCCATTGTTCAGCACTACCAAAAACGTGGCCTACTTGATTTAGATGTTGAAGACGTTTACATCGGTAATGGCGTGTCTGAGTTGATTGTAATGGCGATGCAAGCCTTACTTAACTATCAAGATGAAATTTTAGTACCGTCACCGGACTACCCACTGTGGACGGCAGCTGTATCACTCTCTGGTGGTACTCCTGTGCATTACATCTGTGATGAACAGTCCGACTGGTATCCCGACCTCGACGATATTAAAAAGAAAATCACACCCAATACTCGCGGGATTGTACTGATAAACCCGAACAACCCGACTGGTGCAGTCTATAGCCGTGACTTCTTATTAGAAGTAGTAGAAATTGCTCGTAAGCACAAGCTGATCATTTTTGCCGATGAGATTTACGATAAAATTCTCTACGATGGTGCACAACACACTTCTATTGCGCCACTGGCTGAAGATGTTTTCTGTGTCACATTTAACGGCCTATCCAAGTCTTACCGTGTCTGTGGTTTCCGTGCAGGCTGGATGGTACTTTCTGGCCCGAAAGGGGTCGCCAAAGGCTACATTGAAGGCTTAGAAATGCTGGCATCTATGCGTTTGTGTGCCAATGTCCCTATGCAGCATGCGATTCAAACAGCACTCGGGGGTTACCAGAGCATTAACGAACTCATATTGCCTGGTGGTCGCTTATTAGAGCAACGTAACAAAGCCTACGACTTAATCACCCAAATTCCGGGTGTAACTTGCGTGAAACCCAAAGGGGCGCTGTACTTATTCCCTAAATTGGACCAAAAGAAATTCAACATCGTTGATGATCAACGCATGGCATTGGATTTCTTGCAGCAAGAAAAAGTATTACTGGTACACGGTACGGGCTTTAACTGGAAGAAACCGGATCACTTCCGCATTGTGACACTGCCGCGGGTAGATGACCTTGAGTTAGCGATCGGTCGTTTAGAACGCTTCTTGCACAACTACCGCCAGTAAGCGGCTGGTTAAACAACCATCAAGTATCACAACATCGTTTTTAAGCCTCTGCTATGCAGGGGCTTTTGTTTATTTGAAGCTGTCACAAGTTCTCGTTTTTCTGTTACCTTTAATACAACAGAGATCAGCATTATCTGCTGAACATACGCTATTCATAAACTTATAAGCAGTCGATCATGAAACGTAGTCATTTCTTTGCTCACTTAGCTCGTATGAAGCTCATTCAACGCTGGCCATTGATGCGTTGTGTATCCAATGAAAATATCTCAGAACATAGCCTTCAAGTCGCTTTTGTTGCCCACGCATTAGCTCTGATCAAAAACAAAAAGTTTGGTGGCGACCTTAACCCAGAGCGCATTGCACTACTGGGGATGTTTCATGATTGCAGCGAAGTGATCACGGGGGATTATTTTTGAAAGTTTATTTTCGTAAACCACGCACTTATTTTGTAATTTAACACTGAGTTACATCACTTTGGTGATTGACTCTGCACTTCCCAAACTCTCGCCCCACCCTCATTGACTTATATTTGAATCTGACAAATAGTTACATCACAAGATAGCAATAAGGGCAAACAACTATGAAGCACGAAGAAAGTACATTCCTCGCTTGGATAACAAGAATGTCCTTAATTCAAAGATGGGCACTCATGCACACGTTTCAAACTGAGAATATTTCGGAACACAGCCATCAGGTTGCGGTCATCGCACACCTTCTTGCAGTAATAAAGAACAAACGTTATGACGGCAATCTTATTCCAGAAAGAGCGGCCACAGTTGCAATCTATCACGAGGTTTCTGAGACACTCGTGCAGGACATCAACCATAAAACAAAGTACAGCAACCCTGAAATAACCAAAGCAGTTAAAGCTCTAGAAGACTTGGCGGAAAAGAAGTGTTTAAACACGCTCCCAGATGACTTGCAGGATGAATTTGAGAGCTTGCTCGTGCAAGAAAAAGTCGAACCGGAATACAAAGCTATAGTTAAAGCCGCAGACATCTTACAGGCTTATATAAAGACAATGAATGAGCTTAGGTTTCACAACGAAGAATTTCACCATGTCAAAGACGGCTTAGGTGAGCGTATATCGGAACTAGCCAAGACGATGCCCGAAGTTCAGGACTTCTTAAATATATTTATGGGCAGTTGCACAACCACATTGGACAAGATTGCTTAAATGCTCTAACTGAGGGGAGTCCATCTCATGACCCTTTTAAACATTGTCAATAATCTTCGTGAAAAGACGACAAGGCATTCCGACCGAACTGCGCTTAATAAAGTAATGGAATTTCTTGAGAATAAAGGCTGGAGTGAGATGCTGCCAAGTGAATTCGGCGAGTTCGAGTTCCTGCAATTTATTAACCACCTATCAAATAGTAGCCCCTCTGTGGTCTACCATAATTCCACTGCCTCAAGGCGGCTCCTGCAAAACCTTCATGCTGAGGGCGAAATTTTCCAATCATCACCGGAACTATGGCCAGCCTCGCAAAAGCCCACAGCCCGACATTTCGAACCACTATCGGATGAAAAGACTAAAGCATTGCGTGAGTGGCTCAAGGTTGAAATTGACAGAATATCAGGTATTGAGAAGAAAGTAGAAGAATCACTAAAGTCAGGCGTAGCTCTGAAATACTGTGGTAATGATTTTAGAAACAAAGCAAACAAAGACCCTAGGTTAATGGCTTATAACAGGTGGACAAGCAATCTGAGTGATGTAATTGCTACTATATATCTTGCCCACCCAGATTATCCATTAAATAAAGAGGCTGTTAAGAAGCACTATACGCCGCCTAGAGATATTGTTTATGAGGAGCTAACCAACCCCTTAATAACAATAATTAAAAGAATGTCTATTCAAAACATTCCCAGTTATTGTGAGTTTCTTGAAGACGCTAAAGACCTAACCTTTACAAAACTTCTTACCTATATTTATCCCGATCAATTCGAACTCATTACAATTAAGACAGCTATAAGCCTGCAAACCGGATGGACATTCGATGTAATAGATCGAATTGATGCAGAAAACTATCTCTATACCCCTATTCCTGTCAACGGAGATTGGGCATTTGTGCAAGCGCCTAAAATAAAGGGGGCTAAGTCAAGTAACTCAACAACAAATGAACAGAGGATACTGCTTCACCCATGCTCTATTTCTAACCCGCACAGTGTTTATAACCTCATAAAGTTACTTAAAAAACGTACTTCCCGGTTACGGTATGGTGATGAATATAAGGATGTAGTTAATACATTGGGATGCCATCCGCTTTTCATATGCCTTAATACACATTCAAAAAGTCTTCTTGTTCATCATACCGACATGAGAAGTGAAGCTGGAGCAATAAAAAGCGGAAAGAATAGAAAGCAAATAAAGGAACAGTTTATTAAGTCACTTGGTTTCTACTTTGATCCTAGACAGTTAAGACCAACAAGGCTTTACTTGAATGAAAAAGAGAAAAACCTGCCTCTTATTCTACAGGTTGCACTCTTTGGACATTCATCTTCAGCAGTTACCGATGAATTCTACAAAAATAACGCACAATTTAAAAAGCTAAGAAGTAAAAGACTAGCAAAAGAACTAATAAAGATAGAAAAAAGTATTGCTGATGGTTCATTTAAAGGATCCCTAGTCCCGCTACGGGAAGAAAAAACCATAGAAGATAGAATATTAAATATCTATACAAATCACTCGGGCGAGTCTCCTCTTGCAGTGTGTAATGATCCACATAGACCAGATTGGGGAAGCTACATTGGAGAGCGCCTTAAACAGCCATGCCGTCAATTTAATAAATGTCTGCAATGCTCAAGATCTGAGGTGCTATCAGATAACATCCCGTTCATTGTTGACAGGTATCTATATCTAGACCAGAAAAAACGCACTATGAAGAAAGAGCAATTTAATGCCCTCTACCTTGATGAGTTTAATGCGTCAAAAGAGGTTGTTGAGTCATATCCATATCAAGACGAAATCAAAGAAGCTGAGCTGAGATGGGCTATTGAGGGTGATTTGTTGCCACCTGTAATTTCGGAGCTAGGGTCATGGGAATAGTTCATTTTGACAGAATAAACTTAGGTGAAGACTTTGAAATTGATTATGGAAATCTCTTTTATAATCAAAAGTGGACAATAAGGATAGACTCATCAGAAACACTATCTATGAATTTTGAGCGAATTCAAACAAATGGAGACACAAAATACCATCATGACCTGATAACATTGATAAGAATGATGACGTATTATTCTTTCCCAAAAAAAGTCAAGCTAACACTCAATAGCTGGTATTCCACGTCAACCATGTTTAGCTCATATGTTACGGTGGCAAACACGTTTCTAATTCCCAAAGGCTATATAACAAAAGAAATTCTATCCAACTTAACGCTAGAGCAGTGCCAGACGTATCTTAATGAATTGATGTCACTTGCTAGAATAAAACAACCATCATCTCAACAAAGGCTTCTCAGTTTTTGTGTATTCTTTGACCACTGGGTATACCTATCAGAAAAAAAGTATCTCCCTAAGGCGTATCGGACTCACTTCAAAGCATCTAAATTAATATCAAAAGAAAAACGAAAAGAGATAACTAAGATTATATCTGATGTAACAGATCCTTGGAGTCCGCTAAGTGCTGAAGTAATTGAAGACTGCTATCACCATGCAAAAAAATACATCGAAGTGTTCTCGGAAAGTATTATTAATTGCCATAATTTAATAAGAGACCGAGCGCGACTTGGAACGGCAAAAGGTGTGCGGAGAACATATGGATTAGTACGAAAAGATGGTAAAACAAAGAAAACATTTAAAGCTCTCAGGAATATGAAGGTCCCTGAAATAAGCGAGGGAGTAAAATTGTTCGATTTCACACCTAAGACTAAGAGAGTTAAAAGTCTTGGTTATAAGTCAGGGTGGCAAGATAGAACGTATATAACAATTGATGAAATAAGACCCGAGGTTATAACGCTAAAAAGGGCTTGTATCTTTACAATAGGATTGTTCACTGGATTAAGGCGGCGTGAAATTTCAAACCTTAAGGCTAACGAAGCATTCTATGAGAATGGTACATGGAACTTAAACATTATACGATTTAAGACAGCTGATGATCCAAAAGAAAAGGGTGAGCCAGATGTAATACCTGTTCCAAATATGGTAGTTAAAGCCATTAATGTGTTGCTAAAGCTATTTGAAAGTCAAAGAAAAAAACTTGGGAGTGATTACCTAATAACCGTAGACATTGTATCGAAAAAAGGTTTTAAAAAGGCTAAAAACGACACCATATCTAAAGATATAACCAGTTATATAAGAGATATATCAGGCATCGCTGATGGAAGTCCTCATAGATTAAGAAAGTCTATTGCTTGGCTGTTAATATCACGAAGTGAAACTAATATAGATCTTATTCGCCAATTATTTGGTCATAAATCCTTTGGAATGACTCTCCGCTACATTCTAAGAAACCACTTGATGGCTCAAGGTATCTTAGAATTACTTGAGCATAATTATACTGAAGAGTTAAAAGAGGTTTTAGATGAGATAGCTGCATACAATACATCTGGAAAATTATCTGATTTAATTCGTTCAAGAATATGTAACCAAAATTATAAAGGGCAAGTTTTACTTACTGACATTGATACCTTCATTAAAGAGTCACTAGCTTCAGGCGTTCCCCTATTTGTATCGAGAGTTCCAATTGGTGGCTTCTGCCTACGCTCAGGTGAAACAAAAAACATTCCACCTTGCATGGCTAAATCAGGAAAGAATAAACCAAACATCGACTTCTGCGACTACAAAGAATGTGACCACATCATCCACACTAATGAATCTAAAAAAAATGTGTATAAACAAATTGATTATTACCAAAAGTTACTTAGCTACATGAACGAAACATCTGATGAGAGAGTGGTAGCTTATTATGAAAAAGAAATAGATGCGCACATAAATTTAATATATAGGCTAGAAAGCAGGTCCTCTTCAAGTGATACGTTTAAAATCTCTAAGGGGGAGTTATGAGCCTGAATGATAAACATGTATTGAAAGCAATCGAACTTCTTAAAAGCTCCAATAACTTTAATATTTCTATGCTTGCAGATCACCTTGGTATATCTAGGCAGACAGTCTATAAAAATTATGGACACCTATTACCAAAGAAAAACAATGACACCGAAGATAAAATCATTACAGCTATAAAAAGTTTAGAAATAAGAACAAACAGAAAAAATCACTCCATACAGGAGGTTGCTACTGAAGCTGGAATCACTAGGCAAGCAATATCTAGAAATTACAAACATTTAATACCATATATTAAAGGTGAATATAACCTAGAACACGATTCACCTGTAATAGAATTAAGACAAAAATTGGAATTAGCTGAAGCTAAAATTAAAGAAATTGAGTTAAACAACGAGGAAAATTTCGGCTCTTTTAAAAACAGAGTATTCTCACAAATGATGAAAGCCGATGCTGACTCCCTAAAAGGGCATGATCTACGTGCAGTCACCAGCAGCATGCAAATACAAAACGATTCAATCACAGACCAAAATAAACAGATGCTAAGTGAGATTTCAGAATTAAATACTGAAATCTCAAGATTAAAAAGAGAAAGGCATGAACACCCTAGTGGGTGCAATGTAATATTGCACCTTAAGCCAACTTATGATGCGATTAATTCAGACATGAACACAGAGGATATAATTAGGTTAATGCATGAAGCTGAGGAAATAAATATTGGTAAGGCTATAGCTGTATGCGATGCATCAAACCCTGATGCTATTATTTTCTTCCAGCCATTCCTTAGCTGTTCTTTCAAAGAATGTCACCTACCAACGGCTGGGAAAATCGTAGTTATAGAAAGTAACTTTCCGACTCCAATGCTATTTAAAAAATTACTCAGTGAGATCAGTGACTCTCCCGTGCATTCAATCTCATCTCGCGGTCAAAATGTAGAGCTTATGAAATATTTTTGCAGGAAATATCACCAAAATAAGTTTAACGATGATGTTATAGAGAAGATACTTACTCTTATTTATTACCCATCAATTGAAGATGGCTTTAAATCTATTACGCAGCTCAAACCTGACCTCAACATAAAACTGGTGAAGTAAATGGAATTAGGTTCTGAGACTATCAAATATAAATATGAAAACCTAAACTATGAACATCATATTATTTTCGTTACTGAAAATGACTCTATAATTTTATTGAGCGCTGTAAACTTATACCTAAAAGAAAAGTGTAG
>NZ_NOIF01000214.1 GCF_002265265.1 Photobacterium sanguinicancri | reverse complement strand
AATTTAGTCGACTGATATATGTACAAATTATCGAATAAAAAGCCGTTTTCTGTCGTTACAAGCGATTCAAAAGCAACGAAAGCTCTCAAATACAATTATGAAGCCCCTTAAGTTCACATAGCTATCACTCGGAATAAAAGCAACAGTGACGTTAATCGTTAACAAGCTCAACCGCTTCACGCACTAAACGGCCAATCTCTTCCCAATCGCCCGCTTCAATAAGTTTAGGGGCAACCATCCAAGTGCCGCCACAACAAAGTACACGATCAATCGCTAAGTAATCACGAATATTAACTTTACTAATACCACCTGTCGGTATAATAGAAACATCAACATACGGTGCTAACAGCGATTTAACCATGCTGATGCCGCCCGATGCTTCCGCAGGGAAAAATTTCAAAAAGGTTAAACCTAGCTCCAGTGCTTGCTCAATTTGGCTCGGATTATTAATACCAGGAACAAATGGGATCCCTTGCTGCTGACAGTAACGTACGGTATTGGGGTTCAATCCAGGTGCCACAATGAACTCAGCGCCAGCATCTTTAGCTTTATCTACTTGCGCAGCATTCAGTACTGTACCCGCACCAATACACATTTGTGGGTAAGCATCACGCATAGCTCGAATAGCATCAGCTGCTGCGTCTGTACGGAAGGTCACCTCCGCCACTGGTAACCCATTTTCGACTAACACTTTCGCTAACGGTACAGCTTGTTCAACATGATTAATCTGAATAACGGGAATAACTTTGAAGGCTTTTAATTGTTCAATAAGAGCTTGAGACATGTATCTATCTTCCTTAAATAATTTCTTTCATAGCTTCAAGAGGAATAATGGCACCAGGATATTGAATAACAACAGATGCAAGTTGATGTCCAAGCTCTGCTGATGATGAAGCTGACTCGCCACTTAAACGCGCAGCTAAGTACCCAGCTGCAAATGAATCACCCGCTGCGCAGGTATCAATCACTTTCGCTACTTTGTTAGCTGCGATATAGGATGTTTCCGCGGCATCGGTTTGTAATTGAGTCACCACCATACAAGGCTCTGCACCGCGCTTAATCACCACTTCTTGGCAACCATATTCCTGACAACGCGCGACAATATCGCGGTCTCCCCATATTCTTTGATCATCATCTTCTGTAATCAAGGCGATATCAACAAAAGGAAGAATCTGAGCATACCAATATTGTGCTTGTTTCTCTGTCCATAACTGTGGCCTGAAGTTGTTATCAAATAACACCTTTCCGCCATTTTTCTTATGTTTGTCTAGTAATGTAACCAGTACTGCTTTCGCCTCTTCCGACAAAATGGCTAAGCTGATGCCACTGATATACAAGGCATCTACCTGCTTATTTTCAACCGCAACTTCGAGCGGTGAAGACGCTAGCTCTGAAAAGTAAAATTTAGCAGCACTGTCATTTCGCCAATAGTGAAAATGGCGCTCTCCGCAAGGTTCGGTTTCAACCAAATATAAACCTGGAAGTTTATTATCCAAGGTACGTACTAAATTAGTATTAATACTTTCTGCTTTCCATGACGCCAACATATCTTGTGATATATTATCGACACCTAACGCTGTCGCGTAACTCACATGAATATCACGTTTTTTACCTAAGCGAGCCATATAAAGCGCGGTATTTAAGGTGTCACCACCAAAGGTGCGCTGCAATGGTTGACCACTCAGTTCCACCATACACTCGCCAAAAAATGCAATTTTCACACTGTCACCTTTGTGCTTGGTTGTAATAATAAAAGGGTAGTCGTTAAACGTTAATTGTCCGCAGCGGCAAACGATGTATTCGCTTGCCGCTTTAGCATATTATTCCGTGAATATAGTTAAGCTAAGGTGGTTACAGTTAGTAATAAATGGATCTATAAAGGTCGATGAATTCTTAATGTGACCCCGTTGACTCTCGACGGGAAAAACTGCGATAAACCCCAAATCCAAAGAGCAAAATAAGCAGTAATGGACCCAGCCACAACGCGTACGTATTAGGCGCAAATTTGGGTTTATACAGTACAAAATCACCAAAACGGCTGGTCATAAAATCAATGACTTCTTGGTCTGTTTTCCCAGCATTAATCATTTGATAAACCTTCAAGCGCAAATCTTTTGCCACCGGTGAATTCGACTCAATCAGGTTCTGGTTTTGGCACTGAGGGCAGCGCAATGTTTTTGCTAATTCCATCGCTCTTTGTTGTTCTGTTCTTGAGCGAAACGAGAATGTCTCCACACTTTCAACCAAGCGTGCATCTGCCGCCACAAATACTTGCGGTTCAGCAAAACTAGAAGGCAACATTAGGGCTAGCCAAGCAAGAAAAATAGCCTGACTAACTCTTAATACATACATAGTCGATTTCACCATCGTCTTAACCTTGTTGTTGCGTATTTTGTTCTAACAATTCGAGCTTTATTGTTTCGACAACCGGTGCAAACTGCTGTTGCCATATAGCTTCATCCATCGCCCCAACGTAACGCTGGCGAATAATGCCTTTAGGATCAATCAGCATGGTTTCGGGCGTGCCGTACACACCTAAGTCCAATGCTAATTCACCGAGCGGATCATAAATAACAGCATGATATGGGTTTCCCTCTTCCGTTAATGTCGCCACAGCAGACGAGCGCTTATCGCGGTAATTCAAGCCAACGATAGACATACCTTGTTGTTGCAATTCGAGTAAGAAGCTATGCTCTTTTTTACACACGCCACACCAAGATGCCCATACATTCAATAACTGCATTTTACCTTGTAGCAAAGATTGATCGACAGTAGGTACAGAAAAAGTACCTTCACTAGGCTCTCCTTCTAACAAATTAATCAGTGAAAAAGCAGGGACGGGCTGACCTGCCAGCGGTGAAATTTCAACACGTGTCGGCTTTTCCAATGCATAAACCAAAACAATGCCAGCGAGCACTACTCCTAGCAGCGGTAAAAAACGAACTATCTTCACTTATTTTGCTTCCAAATAATTTGATTTTCAGGCAACTGCGCCACATCAACAGCACTAATCTTAGTTTGAGAACTCGCATTAATACTTTCTGCCACCCATTTTCGACGCATGGTCAATCGGGCAATAACAGAAAGTGCCCCGCCTAACATCATCAGAATTGCACCTACCCATAACCAACGAACAAAAGGTTTATATTGGATACGCACAGCATAATCCGTTGCATTAAGCTTTTCGCCCAATGTTATATAAACATCGCCATTCCACCACCAACGGATACCTGGCTCGCTCATGTTCATTGTGCGCACCGTATAATGACGACGCTGAGGTTGAATGGAACCCATCGCTTTATTTTTTGCAAAATGATCTAACTTAGTAAGCTGAATATTGGCTTGCTCCGCAGTGTAGTTCGGCCCTATCAGTAATTCAGTATCTAAATAATCAAATTGGAAATCGTTCAGTATCGCTGTATCACCAGGTCCCATTTTTCGGCTGATTTCATGAGAGTAATTGCTGACTAAAGTGGCACCTATCACGGTCACAGCCACCCCAACATGAGCAATAAGCATCGCGAGTTGACGCAAACGAGGGCGGGCTTGTGTATACATAGGATCATGACCCGGCTTACACTCGGTATTGCTTTCAGTCTCTATCCGTTTATTGTGCTGACTTTTTTGATAAGAAGGCAGCAGTATCAAAGACTGCAAAGCGGTAAGAATAATCCATAAGGCACAAATTAACGCCCCACACACGACTAAGTTCACACCACGCTCAAACAGCACCGAAAGTACCACACCACCAATAATAGAAGCTGATAAAGGCGCCAGTAAACGGGTGATCAAGAAGTCTTCTGCACTGGCGCGTAGTCGAACTAATACCCCCAGGCCCATCACAAAAAACGTCACCATACTGAGCGGCACAAACATGCTATTAAAATAAGGAGCACCTACAGAGATGCTCCCTAAGCCAAAGGCTTGAAAGATCATCGGGTAAAAAGTCCCGAGCAAGACAGTCAAGGTTGCAACAGCCAATAAGCTATTACCTACCAAAAATGCAGCTTCACGTGATAACAGCTCAAAGTTCATCGCTTGGAGGTAACGCTCACAGCGCAAGGCATACAAAGTCAGCGCTGAAATTAACATTACCGCCAGAATCATCAACAACACTAAGCCACGTGTAGGATCAACCGCAAAAGCATGCACTGAGGTCAGAACACCCGATCGAACAATAAAAGTGCCTAATAAGCTAAGAGAAAACGTGAAAATCGACAGTAATAAACTCCAACCAACCAATGAGCGTCGTTGCGCGGTCACAATCAATGAATGCAATAACGCAGTCCCTGTAAGCCATGGGAGTAACGATGCATTTTCAACTGGGTCCCAAAACCACCAGCCGCCCCAGCCTAGTTCGTAATATGCCCACCAAGATCCTAAAGCAATACCTCCTGTCAGAAAGACCCAAGCGGATAATGTCCAGCTACGACTGAGCTGGGCCCATTGCCACTGTGGTTTTTCAAAGGTAAGTGCCGCGACTGCAAAAGCAAAGCTGACAGCAAAGCCGACATAGCCTAGGTACAACATGGGCGGATGAAAGATTAACCCAACATCTTGCAACATTGGGTTTAAATCTCGTCCTTCCAACGGCACAGGAAATAGTCGCTCAAAAGGGTTCGAAGTGAGTAACGTGAATAAAGTTAACGTCGCCACTAATGCAGCAAGAATAGCGAGAACTCGCGTAATAAAAATATGTTGGGCAGGCTTATTATGGTAGCAAGCAGCGACTAACGCAGCCCAGCCACTGAGTGAAAATACCCAGAAAAGAAAAGAGCCTTCATGGCCGCCCCACACCGCTGCGACTTTAAAGAAAATAGGTAATTGTGTATTGGAGTGATGCGCGATGTACGCAACCGAGAAATCATCCGTCGCAAAACCTACCGCCAACAAAACGATAGATGCCAAGATAGAGCCAAAAGCGCCATAACTTAATGGCCACACATAGCGAGTAAGGTATGGCGCTTTCATTTTCACGGCAACAACTGGCATCAACGCCGCCAGTAACGCGAAAGAAAAACCGAGAATTAACGAAAAGTGTCCAATTTCAGCCAGCATAAAGTGTCCATATTGTTCTAAAACAAACAACAGCACTAAAACGATTAACAACGTTATCAACCAGAATTAGCACTGCTGTTTTTATCTTACTGATGCCATTTATTACTAACAATACATGCTAAGCAATGGTCATTTGTCCGGCATAAAGCACAAACGTACGCAACATTAATACGCCTAGTAAACTCAACGTTGTCACTAGCATAATAAAAGCTTTATTGTGTTTCACCCCTGAAGGGCTCACCGCATTTAACCCCAATGGTAATAGCATTCCTGCGCCGATCACACCATACCAGAACCATGACGCCCAAAAACCACCGCCAATCGCTGCTATCGCGGCCGCCTCTTTCTGACCACCACCGAAGTAAAGGCCACTGAAAAATGCAAACAGGACAAACAACTCAAACACCACAACAGGGCGTTCAAACTTATGTACCCATTTCACACTAGGGCTAGCCACCGACTCTTTAAAGAACACCACACCAAACATCAAACACGCGGCTGCGCCAGATGACAGGCTTGAGAACAAGAAAAGTATCGGCAATACCGGATTATTCAGTAATGGGAAGGTCTTTAGTGCTGACAATAAGAAGCCAGTGTATGCCGCAAGCATCACCGCTAAGAAGCCAAGAAATAGTTCAATCGCGTTTTCATAACGCGTGACATATTGCATGACTTTGCCAACGATCGGTAAGCGCCCATTAAGAAGTTTCAGCAAATCATCTTTGTAGATAGTGGCAATCCAAGCAAACAAAACCACCATATACACTTGGAATAAGATCACCCCCATCGACATCACTGATGTTGGGTTATAAAAGATCATGATTTTCCAGAATGACCAAGGTTTGGTTAAGTGGAAAACTAAAATCAATAACCCCACAATAATGCCAAATGGCGCTAAAATTGCGGTTGCTTTAATGATGCCATTCGTCGATGGGTGTCCCTGAATTACCTTACGTTTTAGATAAATAGAGATCATGACGGCACCAGCTGACATACCAGCTAAAAACAGGTAAATAGCAATGATCCAGTCCCATACTAACGAATCAAAATAGAAGGCTTCTGCAAAGGCTGTACTCATCCTTTTATCTCCCCTTTTTGATGCGGCACTTTATACAACTGCGGTTTAGTACCGAGTTCTACTTTGTCGCGATAGACAGTTTTTTGCGTGATGAGCTGTGAAACTTCACTTTGAGGATCATTCAAATCACCAAATGTCAGAGCCTTAGTAGGGCAAGACTCGACACAGGCGGGTTGTTTACCTTCAGCAAGGTTTGTTTTACGGCAAAAATCACACTTATCAGCAGATTTTGTTTCAGGGTGGAAGAAACGAACTTGGTAGGGACAAGCGGCAAGGCAATAGCCACAGCCGACACACTTAAACGCATCGACATCTACTATGCCCGTTTCTGGGTCTTTAAACGCCGCACCTGTTGGGCACACATACACACAAGGTGCATTTTCACAGTGCTGGCAAGAAACACGGGTAAACTTGTAATCTATATTGGGATACTCGCCCTGTGGTTCACTTCGCACAATTTCTAATCGCGACACACCTTCAGGGACTTTATTGACCTCTCGGCATGCTTCTGTACAGGCAGTACAGCCAATACAGAGCGTTTCATCATGCACCATACCATAGCGTTTATCGCCATCTTCCATGGTTGCCGCAAGTGTTTTGCGGCTCATTACTGCTTGTCCTGCCACGCCCGTTGTAAAAATAACGGCACCTGCGCCAGCAAGGAAATTACGTCTTGAACACGTCATAGTCTTCTCCTATTTGGCTGCTTTAGCTTTGGTCTGATCGGCATGGCAATCAACACACATCTTAATCTTGGAAGATTGAGTGATACCTTTCATTGGATCTGCCGTCGGATGGACGTTATGGCAAGACGCACATGATAAGTCGAGCGCATGTACATCATGCGTCCAATTCACTTCACGAAGATCGTCTGGCTCATGGCAATTGGTACAGGTTTCATTTTGCTTTTTGATCCATAACGGATCAGCGGCAACTTTTTGTGTACCAGCAATAGATTGAGATGGCGCGAATTTAGTCACTTGCGCAGCCCCATCACGGTGGTTTTCACCCACGTTACTGTGACAGTCTACACAACCGACTTCACGACCTGTTTGCGCATGAATTGCATTAGCATGAGCGCCAAGCAATGCATCTTTGGTGTCTTTATGACACTGCGTACAAGCGTAATCGCGATCCCTTATGAATGTTACTACATGCTGTTTCGCAGAATCAGAGGCAAGATGAGGAACGTTAGCTGTTGTGGCATCTTGTTGTTCTGAATCGGCGGCAACATTGAGGGAGAAGCCAGCAATACCAATCACAACCAATAACGTCGTGAATGTACTGACGGCCATTTTATAAATGCCCATTGTTCACCTTTTTTATTCCATTTTTGTTTGCTGCTTACAAACAATCGGTGCTTACAGTTACTTATTATTTAACTGGCAGATAAGTATGTTTAAATATGAATAAAACATATATACCCACTCCAATTGGAATCCATTCTCATTTACAACAAACATTAGCCACAACGCTTAACATTGTTATTAAACTATAAGGTATAAATTAAAAACTTGATCTCCCTTTTAAAT
>NZ_NOIF01000213.1 GCF_002265265.1 Photobacterium sanguinicancri | reverse complement strand
GTTTAATAGAGAGTAATTGTATTTAATTCAACCTGTGAAAAATATACAGGTTTTGATTATTTATTTAAAGCATTCACACACAATTATAACGTTAAGGTTAAAAATAATGAATTTAACACTTAGGCAAAAACTGGCAGTGTCGGCAAGTATTGCCATTATTATCGGTGGATTAGTAGTAACAGCCTTATCTTTTGTTTCTTCTCTGGGGCGATTAGATCAAGATTTAAGTACGCGCTTAAAAGGGGTTGCGTCGGCATATAACCATTATGTAATTGATTGGTTAGATGCAAAGGGGACAGCGTTATCAGCAATGCCGACAGCTATTTCACAAAATTCGACACAACAGCATTTAGAGCAAGTGCGTGATTCAGGCAAGTTTGATAATGTTTTTCTTGCGTATAGCGATGGTTCGCAAGACAACGCAAATAAAGTGATTTTACCGCCGGGGAATAACGATCCTCGTCAGTGGCACTGGTTTCAGAATGCGATCAAGCTAAACGGTAAAGTTACTGTCGAAAACCCAACAGTTGCAGCAGCGACAGGTGCGAGTGTTGTATCTATGGGTAAAGCGATCAATATCTTTGGACAGCAGGCTGTATTGGGGGCCGATGTTGAGATGGTTGACATTATTAAGCAACTGGACGAGGTAATTTTACCGGGTAAAGGTTATATGTTTATTGCCAACGATAAAGGCAATATTTTTGCGCATGCAGATACGTCTTTACTTAATAAACCAGTGAACGCAAAAGATCGTGATTTAACATTTGATTTATTACAGCGTCTTGCTCGTACTGGTAAGGTTTCTCAGCAAGACATTACTGGCAATGAGAGTTATGTTTTTGTGGCGCCGATTCAAGGTACTAACCTTAATACCGTGATAGTGATTGATTACGATTCGGTTGTTTCGCCACTTTATACTTCCTTGTATGAGCAGCTATTTACCACACTATTAGCTGTTATTGTCTGTGTGTTCTTATTTAATATGCTATGCGCTTATTTGTTCAAGCCACTACAGCAAGTCTCGGATGCTCTTGCGCTAATAGCACAAGGCGGCGGAGATTTAACGCAGCGAATTGACATTGATACTAAAGATGAAGTTGGAGACCTTGCCCGTAACTTTAACCGTTTTGTTGCTAGCCTTCAGACCTTGATTAGCCATATTCGTGCACAAGGTGTAGAGCTAAACCAGACATCTGCAGAAGCAGAGAGACGTGCTGAACAATCGGCACTTGAATTAAATCGCCAACAAGATGAAATTACCTTAGTCGCTACAGCGGTGACTGAGATGGCATCAGCCACGCAAGAAATAGCATCACACGCTGAACAGACTGCTCGTGCAGCACAAGACTCTACCTCGCACACAACTAGTGGCCATGCCCTTGTGACCCAGAGCCGTGCGTCAATCAATAACCTTGCAACGGAAGTGAATGAAGCGACTCAAGTGATTGGTGAGCTCAACAGCCATGCGCAAGGCATCAATAGTATTCTATCGACGATTCAAGGTATTGCAGAACAAACTAACCTATTGGCATTGAATGCGGCTATTGAAGCAGCGCGTGCGGGTGAACAAGGTCGAGGTTTTGCCGTTGTTGCTGATGAAGTACGTGTACTTTCTCAACGTACTCATACTTCGACTGAAGAAATTCAAAGCATGATTGCCACACTGCAAACAACAACGTCGAAAGCGGTAGGTTTGATGGAAACCAGTACGCAGCTTGCTCAATGTTCGGTAGATGATGCCGATCAGGCAACAGCAGCGCTGGATCAGATCAGTAGCTCCGTAGCACTGATTAGTGATATGGCAACTCAGATTGCGACCGCGGCTGAAGAGCAAACGCATGTAACGGATGAGATTACGCAAAATACTACGACGATCAAAGATGTGACTGATCAGCTTGCGATAGATGCACAATCATCTCGTGAACAAGCGCAGAGTTTAAGTAACCAAGCGTCAGACCTGAACGATAAAGTGGCAGCCTTTGTTGTTTAATCGTAATTGATTTACTTAGTGTTATAGCCCTGCTATTGAGGAGCTATAAGGCTGAAATTAAAACGCCCGCTCAGGCATTCTGAGCGGGCGTTTTGTTTTATGGGATCTTTTATCTTCGATGCAGAATTGTCATCGAATGTGCAGACTGCATGTGTGTGGTACACACTGTTGGCTGACTTGGATTTAGATCGGATGTATCACAAATAATCTCCCATGGGCTGCCTTTTGGTAGACGAAAGCGCGTGGGGATTTTGTCTGGATTGATCAGATACAGTAATTCAGAACCGCAGTGATATAACCCCAAATGTAAAATGATTGGCGAATGCTGATGCCAGTCATCTACGTTTAAGCGTTGGCTATTGGGCTTCATCCAGTTAATGCGGTGCTCACCTCGGCTCTCCCCAGAAAATCCTTCAATAAAAGGCACCATGTATTTACTACGGGCAGCGATGATCTGCTGTAACCACTGATAAAAATCATGCTGTGTATCGCCTAATTGCCAATTAGCCCAGCTGATATCAGAATCTTGGCAGTAGGCATTGTTATTGCCTTTTTGGGTATGTGATAGGCTATCAACAGCCAGTAAGTGCGGGATACCAAAGCTAAATAATAAGCTAGTGATCAGGTTTCGCTTCTGTCTTTCTCGTAGTGTAACAATGGTTGCTGTATCGGTAGGCCCTTCGACACCGTGGTTAAAGGAACGATTATCACCATGACCATCTCGGTTATTTTCTTTGTTCGCTTCGTTGTGTTTGTTGTTATAGGACACTAGGTCTTGCAAGGTGAAACCATCGTGGTAACTAATGTAATTAACACTGAGTTTATCGGGCCATTTTGAGGCGCTAAACAAGTCACGAGATCCCATTAAGCGGGTGGCAAAATCACCCAAGCTTGATTTGTGGTTCCAAAAGCTCCGCGTTATGTCCCGGAATTTATCATTGCACTCATTCCAGCGCATTGGGAAGCCACCCAGTTGATAACCATTTGGGCCAATATCCCACGGTTCAGCAATGAGTTTGGTGGACTGTAAGGCGGGATCTTGGTGGATACTTTGGAAAAAGGCAGCTCTGCGATCGAACAAAGGCCCTCGGCGTCCTAAAGTTGCTGCTAAATCAAAGCGAAAGCCATCAATTTGATATTCTTCAACCCAATGACGCAAAGAATCCATTACGGTTCTTAGCGCGGGAGGGTAGTTAAGATCAACGGTATTGCCGCAGCCTGAGTAATTCTCAAATTGGCCTTGGCCATTCATTAGGTAGGTTTTTGGGGCCAGCTGCTTAAAGTTAAAGATTAACCCGCCATCACCACTTTCGGCTGTGTGGTTATAAACAACGTCTAAAATCACTTCTATACCATGCTGATGCAGGGTACGTACCATGGTTTTTAGTTCAATAACCGGGTCACAAACCGCAAATTTTTTGTCTGGAGCGAACCAGCTGAGAGGGTTATAACCCCAAAAATTCGTGAGTTTTTTATCGTGAAGATGTTCTTCATCTAAGCTGGTTGCGATAGGCATCAGCTGAAGGGTTGTGATACCTAACGATTTAAAATGTTCAATACATGCAGGGTGACAAAGGCCAAGGTATTTCCCCTGAAGTTCCGTAGGGATATCGGGGTGGAGCTGGGTAAAGCCTTTGACATGCAGTTCGTAGACAAGCGTATTAGCCTGCTCGATATGTGGTTTTTCTGTGCTTTGCCAATCAAATTCATGTTGCACAGTAATCGCGACGGGTACTGTTTCTGACAGTGGATTTAGACCCAGCTTATGAGCATAAGGGTCGATCAGCCACTGTGTTTTTTTCGATGATACAACACTATAAGCGTAGCGAGTACCTGCTTGAATGCCGCTGACATGGGCTGAATAGATATGGCTATGATTTTTATGTAGCGCAATAGAGTGATGATCATTTTTGTCATCAAAAATAACAAGAGTGAGTCCTTTTGCATGTGGGGCGTGAATTGCAAAATTACACCCTGTCGCAGTGATAGTTGCACCAAGTGGGGTTGCGGTGCCTTTGGTTACTTGCCAGTCCATGGGATCCTCAATACGCAATAAAGGCTGCCAAGGCAGCCTTTGTCTATTCAAACCATTAATCAGCAGTAAACTGCAAAATATTTATAATGGTAATTGAATAAATGTCCTGATTGTCATTATTTTTTAGCTTCAACGGCATTGATGAAGGTTGGTCGTGCATCGGCAATTCCCAGTCTCTCTGCTTCATCAAGTAGTTTCATAGCTTTATTAAGGTCACCATTATTTACAGCATTCTCAATGGAATTCAAGTAGTAACCTTTAGTTTCTTTTATTGTAGGAGCATGGTCACCCACAGGGGCGCTACTTAACATTTGGTTATTAGCTAGACTCGGTGAAGACAGTATCAGTGAAAATTGCCCTTTGGAACCACTGTGTTGCACGACTGGGTCCGCAATTTCAGGTGGCTGAGTACTACGTGCAATTGCATAAGCCTTTGCAGGGTGAAGTACTGTGGTCGATTTTGTGAGATCTTCAGGGGTACTAAACACAAGAATACGTGCTTCTTTTTCGGTTAGTGGTGGCAGAAAAGTAAATTTACCAACTAAACGATCATTTTCGAGCATCGCTGCGGGTTCATATTTAAATTGTGCTGAAGCATATTCTTGTATCAGTTGATTTTTGCTGTTGTAAATCTGGACTGTTGGCGAGTAGATTGTTTTATCTGCGTAGCTTTTTAGCTCAATGGTAATTGCCCCACGGTTTGCTGGGACTGTAAATGCAGCGATAGCACTTTTACTTAGGGTGTTGTTTAAGTGCTGACTGGTGTCATCAATTGTAAATTTAGTTGTACTTGGTATCTGTATTGGGGTCCAAGCAATTTGGCTAATTGATTGTAGATTTTTTTCTACTTGGTTTTTGGCAGCCGTCGTCACTTCATCTTGTGACGTAACACAACCGCTTAGCAAGGTAGCGAGTAGCAAGATAGGGAAGGTTTTATTCATGATTATTACCACCTTTGACTGTATTTGCTTTGCCCATAAATGACTTACACACAAAGCAAATACAGCTGGCCTAATAGTAGGCCAGCTGTGATTTTAAGCTAGAGAAGCGAAGTGCTTACCACCATGCTTCAACTTGAACACCAACGCTGTATTCAGAATCTTTATCACCGAATGCTTTGTCGTTTTTGCTATCTTTTAAGTAGCTAGCGTATACGCGTAGTTCAGGGCGTGCCCAGAAGCTAGAGCCAGCAGACCAGGCTTGTGCAACCGTCAATTTGCTACCTGCTTTGTCTACTGTACCTGTATCAGCTGGTGCATTCTTCTCATCGAAGATACCGGCTTCGAAGATAGTTTTCATGTGGTTGTCCCATTTGTACATAGGGCGAACCACTGCGTTCCAGATTTTGTGATCATCTTGGCTATCGTAGCTAGATGCTGCGTATACAAGTTGGTGACCAATTTCGAAGCTTTCTGTTGGTGCTACCACACCCCAGTTGATGATACGGTAACCTTTTACGCCGTCATCAGATTTGGTGTTTGTGTAGTGACCTGCACCTAGAGCAGCCATTTGCTGACCGAAACCGTTAGTACCGTATTGAAGAACAGTCTTGTTAAAGCCACCAAGTAGGTTGCCTTGTGTTAGCTCAGCTGTACCCATTACGCTGTCTTTGAAATCAACGCCTTTTTCTTGAGTATCTGTTGGGTTAGCTTTGTTGTAGTTGATACCTACTTCAAGGCTAGCATCTGACCATAGGTTGATACCGCTGTAGCGAACGTCGAAGTTATTACCGTTAACTTTACCGTCGTCATCGCGTAGCCAAGCTACAGATAGTTTACCTGGACCTACAGATAGGTTTTCAATACCAGCACCTGCGCCAGATGTATCCCAGTAGTAGAAATCAGAGATGTGGATGTCGTGACGTTGGTAGTAACGCTTACCTGCCCATAGCACGGCTTCTGAATCGCTAGCGATTAGGCCTTTAGCTTGAACATTGAATTGACGAAGAGCAATTGAATCCTCTTTACCATCTAATGTTTCCCAATCGCTAGAACCATTAGCAGAAACAGCAAGCATTGAGTCAACGTAGAAAGATGCACCGTCTTGGTTGTAAACTTCTTTACCTAGACCAATTTCACCGTATACGTCGTTTTCGTTACCTAGACGGCCAACTTTATTTTTCTCGTAAGAAACGTTTGCACCATTGTCGCCACTGATGCCAACACCGGCACGCATGTAACCATGGAAATCAACGCCATCAGATGCCATAGCAGATGCTGATACTAAAGCTGCAGAGACAGCAGCTGCTGTTAGGCAGATTTTGCTCATCTTCATTTGTAACTCCTTAAGTGAAACATTATGTTCTTGTTGTTTTTCCGTTATAACAATTAGGCTGATGAAAACGCCCTTTTTATAGTTCTTTGCAAAGCCATTGTTTATGGCAATAAAGCTTTGCAAAGAATTGGCGGGAATCAGGGTTTTCCTCCCGCCGACCGTTTGGTCAAATCTCAAATGTGCATGTGAGAAAAAGAGTGAACTCAGCAATAAAACTCTTATCCGTATTTGGATGAACTCATTGTGCTCTTGCTGTTAATTAACAGCATCCTCCTCCGAGATATTAATTTTAGGAGGAGTAGGGAGGAGGAGTGCGTAGGTCACACTTTGTTATTTCATAAAGGAAAATTGAGCTAAATGGCGAATTTTATGTGTTGAAGATCACTTTAATAAAAAAGGTGTGATCGTCGTCATGTAATTAATTTGAACTTAATCACGTAATAAGTAATGCCCTAGGGGGATGAGTGAGGCTTATTAAACGTTTTGCTTTTTATTATGAATAAAAATTGTGACAAGACAGTGTTTGTTAATGAATAACGTGAAATTATAACTGTGATCAATTCACAATCTATTTTCTATTTAGTGTTGATAATAAGATTTTGATCACGGTTTTATACTCATAACTGAATGCAGGCTGCTGAATATTAAAAAGGCATTTGGGTATGAAAACAAATGCCTTTAATTGAATTTAATTTCTGATGTGTTGATGATTCAAATAACCAGGCTCATAAATACCATTTTTATAATTCCCAATTTTAGAGAGTTGATCGCCAGTCGATGCTGTGCGATGTGTGCGTGTATCTATCGGGTAGTTCACATAGTTGGGTTCTATGGCACCTGTTCTCGCTTGGTGGTTAATGGATAGCGGTTTGCTTGTGGTATCCGTCGATCTTTCACGGGCGTGGTTGTAGTTGGTGTAGCCGGGCTGGTAGATACCATTAGCATTAAAATGACCTATATTCTGTAAGTCTGCTTCGGCTATAAAACTGCAAGCTAATGTCAGCACTGCAAGTGCGGTTTTGATAAACATACTGAATCCTCTGATGAAGTGACTCAGAAAAACAGACCGCTTTTACTTCGTTATCTTTCACTATTCAAAATTACAAACGCCTTTGGCACTGCGTATAAAAGCCCTTGTCACTTTGTATAAAAGTGCCGAAGGCGTTTAGTGTTTTACATGTAGTTGAAATGGACGCTGTTATTCATCTAAAAATGTTCGCCCTTCAATGGAGTATGGCTCATTACTCTCGTAGAGATTTGTTTTACCACGAAAGTGGGTTAACTGTTGCTCAAGTAATGCAGCTTCGTGGTAGTTACCCTCTTCATATGCCATTGCAATACGAAGTTCGATATCTTCGAGTCTCTCTCTATTGTCCATTAGAAATCCTCCCATGATTTTCATCTACATAAATAAATGGTTTTTCATGATCAGTTTATGTCACTTTGAGGCTTTTTT
>NZ_NOIF01000212.1 GCF_002265265.1 Photobacterium sanguinicancri | reverse complement strand
ATTAAAATCTATAACCCATCCTTAAAATCAGCTAGAATTCGTACACTCATCGCGTGCTATTGTTCCGGAAAAAATGTTGTGAATATCGACGTTGCAGCTTTGCTTCACCAAAATGATATTTTGTTGCTCTTTGTTGTTCTTGCTGTTGGCTTAAGTGTCGGTAAAATCCGATTCGCTAACTTGCAATTAGGCAATTCTATTGGCGTTTTACTCGCCGCCCTTCTCCTCGGTAATGCAGGTTTCACCTTTAATACAGAAGCGCTAAATATCGGCTTTATGCTGTTTATTTTCTGCGTCGGTATTGAAGCGGGTCCTAACTTCTTCGGTATATTCTTCCGAGACGGAAAACACTACCTTCTATTAGCTCTGGTTGTATTGCTGACTTCCATCGCAATTACGATGACCATGGCTGAGCAACTCAACCTTGATATCGGTTTGGCAACAGGCCTAATGGCCGGTTCACTAACAGCCACTCCTGTGCTGGTAGGTGCTAAAGATGCGCTTAATGGCGGGTTGGCAGGCATAACGGATAGCACAGCTATTCAACAAATGGTTGATAGCCTCAGTGTCGGTTATGCAATGTCGTACCTTGTCGGTCTGGTTAGCTTAATTATGCTGGCAAAACTGATGCCGAAATTGCAAAAGCAAAACCTTGCAGAATCGTCACAACAGATCGCCAAAGAACGTGGCATTGGTGAAGTGGGCCAACGTAAAGTCTACTTACCTATTATTCGTGCTTACCGTGTTGGCCCTGAACTGATTAACTGGATTGATGGTAAAAACCTACGCGAATTGGGTATTTATCGTCAGACAGGTTGTTATATCGAACGTGTACGCCGAAATGGCATTCTAGCTAACCCTGATGGTGATGCTATTTTGCAAGAAGGGGATGAAATTGCACTAGTAGGCTACCCTGACAGCCACGCACGATTGGACCCAAGCTTCCGTAATGGTAAAGAAGTATTTGACCGTGACCTTCTCGATTTACGTATCGTTGAAGAAGAAATCGTGGTTAAAAATGACAATATCGCAGGTAAACGCTTATCTGATTTGAACTTGTCAGAATACGGCTGTTTCTTAAACCGTGTCGTACGTGCGCAAATCGAAATGCCAATGGATCATAATATCTTGCTTGATAAGGGCGATATTCTGCAGGTCAGCGGTGAGAAAAGTCGCGTATTGGGTTTAGCTGAACGCATCGGTTTTATCTCGATTCACAGCCAAATAGCCGACCTATTAGCTTTCTGTTGTTTCTTCATCATTGGTACGCTGATCGGTAGTATTACCATGACGTTTGGCCATATCACCTTTGGTTTAGGTAGTGCAGCAGGCTTATTGATTGCAGGGATCACCCTTGGTTTCCTACGTGCCAACCACCCTACCTTTGGTTATGTCCCACAAGGGGCGTTGAATATGACTAAAGACCTCGGGTTAATGGTTTTCATGGCTGGTATTGGCTTAAGCGCGGGTTCAAACTTATTTGACTCATTGTCTGAAATTGGCTTCGCTGTTTTTGCTACTAGTATCATGGTGAGTGTCATCCCAGTTGTGGTGGCATACCTGTTCGGTGCTTACGTACTAAAAATGAACCGCGCCCTCTTGTTTGGTGCCATCATTGGTGCTCGCACCTGTGCGCCAGCCATGGATATGATTAACGAACATGCGCGTAGTACAATTCCAGCATTGGGCTATGCCGGTACTTATGCAATTGCTAACGTTCTGTTGACCATTGCTGGTACGCTGATCATGATCCTGAGTTAACAGACTCTATTTTGAATAATTTAAAGCAGCTCTTTCTATAAGAGCTGCTTTTTTATTAACGGTATTATTTATCAAAGAATGAGTCGGCTTAAAGTCAGCCTCTATTCAGTCAAATTGGTTACACTCTACTGCTACGAACACAACCCATTTCACATGGTCACTTAAGCGTAAGTATGAACTTTTCGTTTATACCAATGAGCAACAAGTGGCAATTTAGACTTTATGTTCGGGCGCTGGATCAGAAAACCTTGAATTAATCACGATTTAACATCTTGATATTCGCAAGGTTCTCATCTATTCAGTATATTCAATGAAATATATTTATATCTGGGTACTCATATTATGCGAATTCTTATCGTCGAGGATGATTCAATCCTCAGTCATCACCTTAAATCCCAGCTTACCGAATTAGGTAATCAAGTTCAGTGTGCCGATACCGCAGAAGAAGGCTTATTCTTCGCGAAAAACTATCCGAACGATATCGCCATTGTGGATATTGGTTTACCTGATAGAGATGGTATTAGTTTAATCAAAGACATGCGTAAGCAAGGTTTGCGCCTACCAGTGTTGATCTTAACTGCACGCTCTAACTGGCAAGACAAAGTGACAGGCCTAGAAGCAGGCGCTGATGATTACTTAGTAAAACCATTCCAAAAAGAAGAAATGGTGGCACGTTTGAGTGCTCTCGTTCGCCGTAGTGCAGGTTTTGTTAAGCCAGAAATGTCAGCAGGACAAATTCGTGTGGATCTGCTTGCTAAGCAAGTTTTCATTGATGAAGGTCCACTCGAATTAACAGCCTTTGAATATGACTTACTTGAATACCTGATGCGCCATAGCCGCCAAGTTGTTTCTAAACAACGCTTATTGGATGTGCTATACGAAGATCAAGAAGGCGATCCAAATACCATTGAGGTCATGATCAGTCGTTTACGTAAAAAAATCGTCAAGGCAGGCCAAGAAAACCCGATCTCAACCATTCGTGGTCAAGGGTATATTTTTGAGCTACATGCTCAATGAGTAAGATTATTCAGCCACGATTGCGCCGCCGAGTACTCGTTACCTCGGTTGCCATTATCGTATTAATCACCTCTGCACTTGCAGGGGTGATCAACCAACTTTATACCCAAAGTTATATTGCCGCTTATTCATCTGACTTAGCCACACAAATGCCAATGGTGGTTGCTCAGCTAAATCGAGCTGGTCTTATTAAAGACGTGGATAAGTGGATTCAGTCCATCGACCCATCAGAAACAGACTATATGTCTGTGGTCTGTAATCAAAAATCTGAAACGGTTTGGTTATCAGATGATGCCAAAGATGCGAAGCTCATTAATATCTGTGAAGATGTGCCAGATGAACTGTTCGCCCCTAACCTCATTCAAAACAGTGAAGGCGTAAACTTCATTGTCTCTAACTTTGGTACAGAGCATAAAGAAGATGGTAATACGTTCCGCCTTGTCGTATTACGCTCTGGCGATGATTATGCCTCTGCTTTATCTCAGCTTCATAAGCGCACCACATTTTACCTCGGCCTATTTGTACTGATTGCCGTTGCCTTTTTGATTGCCGCATTCCATTGGAGCTTCCAACCGTTACGAAAACTGGCAAACCAGCTTGATCAAATGACGGAATCAAAGCGTGAAGCCTTAGATCAAGATTACCCAATGGAGCTGCAAGAAGTCACATCTGCGTTGAACCGTTTGATTCGTATTACGGAAGATCAAAAAGGACGGTATCGTCATGCAATGGATGATTTAGCACACAGTTTGAAAACCCGTTTAGCGGCAACGAATGCACTACTCGATGATAAAGAACTGACACGTTCCATGCTCAATCAACGCGTGATGGAGCAAATCAGCCAAATGGATGAATTGGTTCAATACCAACTAAAACGCGCGATGATGGGTCAACAGGGCCTACAAAAAGCAAAGACCGAGCTAAAACCCACGCTTGATAGTTTCCAACGTTTATTAAGCAAAGTTTACGGCGATAAAGACGTTAATCTTGTCTATAAGTTTAACCCCAAGATGAAGCTGCCGATCAACCGTAATGACTTGATGGAGTTGCTGGGTAACTTATTAGAAAATGCCTACCGTTTCTGTATTAGTACGGTACAGGTGAGCGTGAAAGAGCATGCAGATCACTACATCATTATTATTGAAGATGATGGCCCTGGTGTGAACGACCAGATGCGAGAAGCTATTTTCCAACGCGGTGTTCGTGCTGATCAGCTAAACCCGGGGCAAGGAATCGGTCTATCGGTTTGTCATGAATTAGTCGACAGTTACCAAGGCCGTATTCATGTTCAAAAATCATCATTGGAAGGCGCGGCATTTATTATTCGTTTGCCTAAACACTAGCGCTATAAGCATGAGCTAGGTACGCTTTAACACAGCCAATCACAGGCATAAAAAAACCGCCCTTCCATTTAATTTAGGGCGGTTTTTTCTTATCTCTAAATCGACAACAGGTTAGATGTCTTGAACATCGAACTCAACAAGCGTTGCAACATCAGCTTCGTAATCGATAGCATCGATACCAAAACCAAATAGCTTCAAGAAATCATCTTTGTATTCTTGGTAGTCAGCAACGTCAAATAGGTTTTCGTTCGTTACAGTAGACCATAGGTCACGACAGTGCTTTTGAATATCTTCACGTAGTTCCCAATCATCTAAACGTAAACGGTTCTCTGCATCCACTTCTGGTGCTGTACCATCTTCTTTGTATAGACGTTGTGTGAACATGCGGTAAATCTGTTCCATACACCCTTCGTGCACGCCTTCTTCACGCATTTTCTTGAATACCATTGCGATATACAGTGGCATAACAGGAATAGCAGAACTTGCTTGCGTTACTACACTCTTAAGCACAGCTACGTTTGCTGAACCACCAGCAATCGCTAGTTTGGCATTAAGTGCTGCCGCTGCGCGATCAAGGTCCATCTTCGCTTTACCCAATGCACCATGCCAGTAAATTGGCCAAGTGATTTCAGTACCGATGTAGCTGTAAGCAACAGTTTTACAACCGTCAGCTAGCACACCCGCTTCAGATAGTGCATTGATCCAAAGTTCCCAATCTTCGCCACCCATAACAGTCACGGTATCAGCAACTTCTTGCTCTGTAGCTGGTTCAATGCTCGCTTCAATTAATACGTCTTTATTGGTATCAACTGCCGTTGCTGTGTACGTCTCACCCATAGGTTTCAACGTAGAGCGAATCACTTCACCCGTATCTGGCATTTTACGTACTGGTGATGCTAACGAGTAAACCACCATATCAATCTGACCAAGATCTTCTTTGATCAAATCAATTGTTTTTTGTTTAGCTTCATGAGAGAAAGCATCGCCATTCAAGCTCTTAGAATAAAGACCTTCTTCTTTTGCTAGTTTGTCGAATGCTGCTGAGTTATACCAACCTGCTGTACCCGGCTTTTTCTCTGTACCCGCTTTTTCAAAGAACACACCAATCGTTGAAGCACCACCACCAAATGCTGCAGCAATACGTGATGATAGGCCGTAACCACTTGAAGAACCCACAACAAGTACACGCTTAGGTGCATTTACAATTGGGCCTTGTGCTTTAGTGTAAGCAATTTGTTCTTTGACGTTTTCTTCACAACCCACTGGGTGCGTTGTTGTACAAATAAATCCACGAATTCTAGGTTTGATGATCATCTTCAACTTCCCTTACATAATTGCTAGTAAGGATAAAAGGTTACTGACTTTTTCGCATTACATTTATAGTCGAAATGGCTAAAAACCACAGTGGTTGGAGGTGTTATCGCAGCAATTTCGCGCTTAAAACACCTTTCAACGCCTTAATATTAATGGCATGCACACTTCTTCGTACAGTTTACCATCAGGTTGAATTCTGTTTTTCAGCTATGGGGATTGTTTAAATTATCGCCTAATAACACGTATAGAAAAGCCGACTCATTGCTGAGTCGGCTTTTTCTTATCACGATACCGCGCTATTACATCGTCACAATCCGTTAAGTTAGAACTTAAAGTGGCTGATTTTTTCGCTAACCGCATTGGTATAGCGAGAGACCTTCGTACATTCTTCCTGAGAAAGTTGAGCCCCTTCTCCGATCTCTTCGGCGGCATCATTGATTGCGACAATGCTACGATTCACTTCCTCCGTAACGGCAGCTTGTTCCTCAGCAGCACTGGCAATTTGATGTGCCATGTCTTGGATCTTGCCGCTTTGTACGCTGACTTCATTTAAGGCTTTAACCGCATCTTCTGCATGAGACATACACAAGTTACTCAGCTCCCGATTCTTCTGCATCGTCGCTACCGCTTGCTTGCTGCTGCCACGTAAGCCATCAATCATAAGCTGGATCTCATCTGTTGAATCAGACGTTTTCGTGGCTAGATTACGGACTTCATCCGCCACTACAGCAAAACCTCGTCCCTGCCCACCAGCGCGAGCGGCTTCAATCGCAGCGTTCAGTGCCAACAAATTCGTTTGCTCTGAAATATTACGTATCACCTCTAAGATGCTGCCAATATCATTACTTTGTACTTCGAGTTGTTCAATCACTTCTGTTGCTTCAACAACGTTTTGTGCTAAGTCGCGTAGACCATTTGCGGTCGCTTCAACCACATCTTGCCCTTGATTAACCGAACTCTGGGTCGATGTCACTGCATCCGCAGTTTCTTGTGCATTATCAGATACACTGTGAGCCGTTGACGACATTTCATTGGTTGCCGTTACAACTTGTTCGATCTCTTGTCGCTGAGCCAGAATATTCGTTTGCCCCTGCGATGCTACAGCGGCGGTGGCAGACACACTTTCTGTCAATGAACCGACTGACCCTGCGATATCACTGACAATACCGCGTACGTCGCCAATAAAGGTATTTAGGTGCTTGGCAAGCTGACCTGTTTCATCCTTACGATCGATATCAATAAATTGAGTAAGATCGCCCCCTGATTGCGTTAGCGCTTTCACTCTTGTGACCAATACACTGATAGGCGCGACAATCGAGAGTGACACAAACCACATTAGAATAAGCCCCAGCAAGCCCGCGATGGAACCCACAACCATTTGTCCTGTTAGGTTATCTGAGTATCGGGTAATAACCGTATCAACAATGGCTTGTGCATTCGCAAGCGCAATATCTTCAGGTACGATGACAATAACTTGCCACTGTGTTTGCGTCCCACTTGTTTCGAATCCAGCGGTCGCTATCAGATCATTACCATTCACTATAGTTTCGCCAACTTGACGCGACATTAATAAGTTCTTCAGTGATGTTGCTGATAGTTTTTTACCAATATTAGAAGGTTCTGCACTATCAGCGCTAATCATTTCAGCACCGCTCAGAATAACTACCCGAGACTGGCCATCTAATAAATTAGATGAAGTCGATTTCGCTAATGATTGTAAAAATGCGAGTGAATAATCAACCCCAAACATGCCGAGGAATTCTCCGTCACGCAGAATAGGCGCGACAAATGAACTCATTAACGTCGAGACACCTTGAATCGTGTAGCTTGCAGGATCTATAACACATGCCCTTTTCTTTTCCATTGGGCATAGATACCACTCTGAATCACGTACTCCTGTCGCATTTAAGTTATGATTGTAATAAGGATAAGAAGCCTCTAATACAATATCACCTGATGGTGAACGGTTATAGTACGGGCTAAAAGAACCATTCGGTTGAGAGTATTTGTCATTAATATAATCACGAGCTTGCCCGTTGAATTTATCGAACTCCCATGCTGAATAAATACCAATGATATTTTCAGTATTATTGATAGTATTACCAAGAAGGTTAATTAACCCCTCTCTTGTCATTTCAGGGTCTTTGCCACTAAATGACTGAGCATAATTAGCCGATATATCAATTGCTTGATTGAAAATGATATTGATTTTTTGAGCCTCAACTTCAGCGGAGAGGCTAAGCTGTTCAATTAAAACACTTTCAGCGTCTGTTAAAATTAACTCATCTAATTCATGAAGTAGGCTTTTACCACTAAAGTGGCTATAACCCACCATCGCTAATGTAACGGTAAGTAAACTCGCGCCACCAAACAACATTATGTGTTGTTTAATACTAGAGAATTGCATATAAATCC
>NZ_NOIF01000211.1 GCF_002265265.1 Photobacterium sanguinicancri | reverse complement strand
AAACACTACCTTTAAATAAATGTCCCTTTATAACAAAGAGATAAATGGTCAAAGGATAACGAAGAAATAGAAAAACTGTGCCATTTAATGCTGCCTTTACTCAAAAAGTACGGCATCAAAGCGGTCGTTTATATCATCACTGGTGAGGGCTTTAATCGCAGGGGGTGGAAAATGCAGGCCGTACTATGACCCGAAGATGGACTCGCTTTCACGTGATGAGCCGTTTGACGAGATCCGTCGTATTGGTATTTTCCCACGAACCGATGTCTTTGGACTATGGCGGAAGGTACGAGGTAATTACCTTTTCAGGAAAGTGAAAGCTTAATAGCTTAATAGCTTAATAGCTTAATAGCTTAATAGCTTAATAGCTTAATACGGGTTCAATCATATTTTGAACCCGTATTATGCTTAACCCATTATTAAAGCTTTTTCCTCAAAAAGAACAGTTGTTCTCTACAATGTATTTTTGTAGACCATGCCATCTTTCATGATTAAGTTTTGCTTTTCAGGATTGGTAACACATTCTACGCCCGATAATGGGTTACCATCGATAATCAATAAATCGGCATACGCACCTTCAGTAATAACGCCCAACTTACCTTGCTGATAAGGGTGCTGATACGTCGACATCTCGAATAAACGACCACAGTTTGCCGTTACCATGCGTAGAGCCGTTACCGAATCAAATACATTTTCTATGGCTTGTAGTTCATTTGACTGTGTTTTGTGCACATCGAGTCTGCCGACACAATCGGTACCAAAACATACGTTTTGAATATCGTATTTTTTGATTAATTCAGCGGACTTAAACATCGCTTTACCCACTCGCTCAGTCTTTTGGTACAGAACTTCGCTACCGAGTGGGATCTTGCGCTCAGCAATCAACGACGATGTGAAATACGAAGGAATGACATAAATACCTTTGTCTTTGATGATTTTCGCAATGTCATCGTCCATGATAGTGGCATGTTCAAATGACATCACCCCCGCTTCAGCAGCACGACGCATCGCATCTGCCGTATGAATATGGGCAGCAACATACGTGCCGTAATCCGAAGCCGCTTCAACGGCTGCTTTCATTTCATCAAGGGTATATTGCAAAGTATCTAGCGGATCGAAGGTTGATGATGCACCACCACCAGCCATGATTTTGATCTGAGATGCGCCCATAAATAGCTGTTCACGCACCGCTTTAAGCACACCAGAACGTCCATCGGCAACGGTAAACGCACCTGTTTTCATTAGTGGAGAATCTTCGTGTCCACCCACACGTTGTTGTGCCTGATTTTGGCGATAATCTGAATGACCGCAAGTTTGCGAAATAGCAGCTTGTGACGGTAGAATTCGAGGGCCAGTCGCATAACCTTGGTCGATGCTATTTTTCAAACCCAACGTGTTACCCGCCACATCACGAACAGTCGTAAAGCCTCGCATTAGCATCTCTTCTGCCACTTTCGCAGAACGGATTGCAACCTCTTCACGCGTCATTTTATCTAGCTCATGGAAAGGTGCTGACATGGTGACATGAACATGCGCATCCATAAGCCCAGGCATAACTGTTTTGCCTTGAGCATCAATAACTTCATCCGCTATTGCTGGATCAATGTCTCCGATCTTTGTAATCAGATTATCTTCGATAAGAAGGGATGTATTACGCTCAAGTTGATCATCAGTACCGTTAAAAACATTGGCGTTAATAATTGCAATTTTCATGACAAAACTCTCTCTGTTTTTTCGTGTTATGACTTAGGGTGTGGTCATATCATAGGAAAAGAGTGAGAGAGAGAATTGCCATTTGATGACAGTGGCTATTTTGACCGATTCAATTTCCGATATTGGGATGGCGTCATCTGCATCTGACGTTTAAATGCGCGGGTAAAATGGGCGGAATCTGTATAACCCATCTTACTGGCTATACTGGTAAGCGATAAATCAGTATTACAGATAAGGTCAATAATCTGCTCAAGCACCATCTCTTCAATAATGTCGCTGTATATAGCGCCTTCTTTTTCTAAACGCCGCTGCAAAGTACGCACATTAATCCCCAAGATGTCTGAGGCCCATTTGATTGAAAGCTTCCCCATCGACAAATAAGGCCTAATCGCCAGCTTAAACACAGCAACAAATGAATCTGCTTTAATTGGATCTGTCGTGCTATCTGAAAACGAAGCCCGCGATGACAAATGAATTGGACTTAACATCATTTCTTCAGGGATCGCGACCGCCATGACAGAACGCGCAGTATAAAGCTGGGTATTTATGAGTGGCTTGAAGCTACGAAAAATATCGGCATCGTGGGATTGCAGTGCCAATTCACTCGCACTCCATTTCCCAGAGGTTAATGTTAACAACAGTTCATGAATAAAAATCACAGAAAACAGCTCTGCGTACTGGAAGCTTAAGTCATGGTTAAACGGTTTATCCCTTACTAGCCACCATTTACCACCTCTTTGCTGGGTATATACTTTACTGCCAGTGGCAGACTGTTGCAGTAACACACAGCACTCATCTAATGCTGCCTTTAAGCTTGAAGAGTGAGTAAGCTTTTCAAGCAAGCGAGGAATATACACATCATGGCAAACACTCCAGACCAAGAGTCCAAACTGATCAGGTGTTGTTCTACTGCCTAAGATTTGAATAAGATTTTTCAGTGCATTTTCAGGCAAATAATCGTAGCAGCTGTCATTGCAATGCAGATCATTAGGGATTCTGGACTCTTTCAACAACACATACATATTATGATCTAACGTTTTGAATAGTTGCGAAAAAAGCGCAATATCTTCGCGCTTAACTAACGCTATTTCTCGATTTTCAACCATCGCATTCACCCTTATACCGACCCTATACAGATAAAAACAGTATTGTCATCAAATGGCAAGTACTTCTAAACCTGATCGCTAAGATGGAACAACACTTAGTCATCAAGGTATAGCGTTATGTCACATCAATTCAATCAGTATAAATCACCATTACAGCAATCATTTAAACATGCGGTTTCTTATATTGAGTCACTGCCAGATCGAAAAATCGACCAAACACCAACATCGCAGCAGCTTCGCCAAGCAATTGCAGGACCACTCCCGCTTCATGCTACCGACCCTGCAACCGTTATCGATGATATGGTTAAAAATGTAGATGCCGGGCTCATTGCGTCAGGTGGTCCGCGTTTCTTTGGTTATGCGATTGGCGGTTCATTCCCAGCTTCGTTAGCGGCTGATTGGATGGTGAGTGCTTGGGACCAAAATGTACCGTATTTTGTTGCAAGCCCTGCAATGGCCGTTGTTGAAGAAACTGCAGCCGAATGGATGGTTGAGCTACTCGGCCTAACAAAAGGCTCGGCTGTCGGCTTTACTTCTGGCGCACAAGAAGCGATTTATACTTCGTTAATCACGGCAAGAAATACGCTGTTACAACGTGAAGGTTGGGATGTGGCGGCCCGTGGTATGTATGGTGCTCCTCGTATTCAAGTGGTCATTAGCGATCAAATTCACTCTACAATTAAGCGCGCCTTATCCATGATAGGCATTGGCTTAGAAGACATCATCAAAGTACCAACAGATGACAACCTAAGGTTGATCCCTGAAGAACTGGCACGCGTGATGAAACTGTGTGAAGGACCAACCTTGGTATGTGCACAAGCGGGCTGTATTGATTCTGGTGCATTTGACCCCTTTGATCAAATTGCTGATTGCGTAGAAGCACATAACAACGCATGGCTACACGTTGATGGTGCTATCGGTTTATGGGCGGCGGCAAGTGATAAACAAAAACACCTATTGAAAGGCATTGAACGTGTCGACTCTATCGATACCGATGGCCATAAATGGTTCAACATGCCTTACGACTGCGGCATGGTGATTGTCAAAGATCCAAGCACGATCACTACCGCTATGGGCGGGAACAACATGGGTGATTACCTGAATGATGCGATGGAGAAGCCTGATCGTAATGCGATCAACTTCGGTATTTCAGCATCACGCCGAGCACGAGGTGTGCCAGTATATGCTGCATTTAAATCGCTAGGTAAAGAAGGGATTGTCGCTCATCTTGATAATTGCAGTGCACTAGCAAAACTTATGGCAGAAAAACTGGCGGCGGTTGACGGAATCACCATTCTTAACGATGTCGTTTCAAATCGTTTTTCAGCTCAATTTGGCTACGGTGATGAGAACTACCGTAACGAACTGACAGCACGTGTCGTACACCACTTACAAGAAGAGGGTTATTTATACCCATCAACATCAGGCTACAAAGGCTTAAAAACAATGTTGATTTCAATTCTGAGCTGTCATACCAGTGAAGAAGATGTCGTAACTTCAACCAAGAAAATCATTGCTGCCTACCATCATGAGCAAGCAATGATGGAAACAGAATCGCATCAAGCAGAATGCATGAGTTAAGTTACCTATATCAGCCACAATAAAAAAAGAGCTAGCCTTTAAGGCTAGCTCGTTTTATTTCTACCGCTATCGTAATATAGTGAATATGCTTGGTCACACTCAACTAGAAAACTTATATTATCCGTTATTTTAAATGTGGATAAATTGCATAAACAAGGATGTCGATAATGAGTATCAACTTTCTCAAAATCAATGGTCATATTGCTGAAGAAGTGATTAAACTCGCAGTCGGAACAAATCAAGATCACTTGATTGCGACTAACGCAGAATGGCTTACTCAAGCTAATTTTAATAATGACAGCATAGACTTTGCTATCTATCACAGTGGACAACCCGCCGGGTTAATTTCACTCATCGACCCAAGAATTCGAGCGATTCCAGATGATCACTTTCAACCTGATCACCTGTACGTCTGGCGATTAATGATAGATCATGCATTTCAGGGCAAAGGTATCGGCAACAAAGCGGTCAACTTTGCTAAAAACTATGCGCAACTGGTCGGATTATCGGGTGTCTCGTTAACTACAATGGATAATGAACAAGGCAATGCCAAGCCCTTGTATTTAGCGAATGGGTTCACGCCGACAGGACGCAGACTTGACGATGAAATCGAGTTAATATTTAGCCACGATTAAGCGATCTCATTGACTCACCAACTAATCACCACCCCCAACCAACAAGTTGAACTGGCGTAATCTTCAAGACTAGGCGCGCGTAAACAACGAATAATACGTGTTACATCATTGTTCAACGCTTGGGATTTTCCTAAACTGATGAAAACTTTTCATCAGTTTAGATTATGAGCCAAACCAATACTCAACCAGCTACACTACAACAAACCACACTACAACAAACCATTGCTAGCTTTACTTCTATCGAACAAGCACTGGAATACTTCGACATTGGCTTTGATAGTCGCTTTATTGATGCCAATCGCCTTGAGTTAACCAAACGCTTTAATGGCTATTTATTACTCACTAAACCTGATGATTGGTTTTCAGGCAGACGCGCACTGAAGAATGCCTACTGCAAAGTACAACGGAGTAAATTAGACCGTCATACCCGTTCAGCTTGCCGTGGCTGCACATCTTGCCAGCGACGCTAAAATTCATCTCAGCTCATATTTACTATCAATATTGGCTATTCACATTTATTTAGTCATTCACTGAAAGCTTGAGTAGCCCCTTAAATGCATCAATTAAATAAAGATCAACATCCCTTAATCCACGGTTTTTAGGCCAAATAGCGTCATACTGAATAAGAAACTCTGTTTGCGCAAATTCAGCATCGAGCTCGACAATGCCTTCAGGTATAGGATCGTTACCACACATTAATGTGGACCAGCCTAAATTCTGTCTAACCATATCAACAGTGCCGTGATACCCCTGAGCAAACCACACATAAGGCGACATTCTTGCTGCCTGCATCATCGTGGGCTGACTTTGCCAAGAGTTCGACAATATTTGGGTCGTCATTGCTAGCTGATCATTCGATACATGCCGTTTCCGAGCAAGCGGGTGCCCTTTCCCAACAACCATTTTCAGACTGCACTGACCAATCGCCATAAATTCATAAAAGCTACTTTGTCCTTCAAGGGTCGGCGCAAGGGCAAGATCTATTTTCCCAAGTTTTACCCCTTCAAAAATATCTTCCGCACTTAAGTTCACTACCGTTAACCGCAAATGAGGCCATTTTTTTTGAAATTCAGGTAATGCTGCGAATATTCGATCAACATTAATATCTTGGTCTAAGGCCAATGTCAGCTCTGCTGGTACTCCCATCGACAGCTGCAATGCGTTATTACTGAAACGCTCGGCACTATCAACAACAACCTTGGCGCTATCGTAAAGATTCAACCCTTCAGCTGTAATTTCGGGGTACTTACCTTTGCGATCAAACAGTACAACCCCAAGCTCATCTTCCAATCGCGCGATATTACCGCTCACTGTCGCAAGGTGTTTACCCATCAACCGCGCGGCAGCACTAAATGATCCCGTGTCTGCTGCAGCAATAAAACTCTTTAGTAATTCAAGCCTAATCATAAACCCTCTGGTGTAACCATAGGAAACCTATTAAATGATATTGAAAATATGATTAACAATACACTCGTTCTCAACAATAACTCCGAGATTTTCGAGGTAATTATGAAAAAGACGATTCTAGCTCTGACGTTAACTGCATCATTTTCAGCTTTCGCTACCACACCTGTCGCGGGTGATGATCTCCCTTTCTTCAATGCTGAGCGTCAAGCCGTTCAACATGGTGCAATTGTAAAAGACATGACTGGACAAGGTCAGGTTGCATTAGCGCAATTTATGGCAACACAGCCTTTAGGTGAGTTTTCAGAACCAGTATTAAAGGCCGCTCAACATGCCGTTGAAAACAACCGAAAAATTGCACCTGACTATGTTGCTATGATGGAAGCGTCTGCCAAAATTCGAGGCGTAGAAGTTGCTGAACTCTTTGCCTCTGTGTCACAAGTTGATTACAGCGTAAACCAAGCCGTTAAAAGTAGCATGCAGGCGGAGCAGGATGTTGAAGAAATCAAAGGCTGTACTTCGATTGCCTTTAATAACGGTATTGTCGGTCAAACCAATGATCTAAGCCTAGCGACTAGCTTGACGGATCACACCACAGTCGTAAAAACTGATGATTCAATTTTTGTCGTGGCTGATGGTGCACACTTCCAAGGCATGGGTAAACATGTAGGCATAGTGATTAACTTTATGGGGGCACCAGCCGGAGAAGATGGTATTAACAGCGAAAACCTTGTCACTGTTGATGCTATTTTTGCTGCGGCAACCCAAGCAAAAAGTGTCGATGCTTTCCTAAACACCATTAAAGATGTACGTACCATCATTCCTTTCAACTTCACCTTGGCTGATGATCAGGGTAATCACGCCGCAGTAGAAATAACGGTAGAGAATGGTGTTAAGGCTATCCAGTACTCAGATAGAGGCTCTGTTCATGCCAACCACAGTGCTGATTTTAAGCAGGCTTTTCTTACTGAACATACCGCAATAGAGGCTAATACTGCATTTTTCAGTACCTTTGCACGTGAAGCGGCTGCCGCTAACTTCCTCGATTATTCACCAGAACTAACAGTAGAGTCGATGCAATGGTTGTTTAGCCAGCGTCCAATTAACATGACTAAATACAAAGGCAAAGATTTTGTGACAGTAGAAGCAATGATCTTCGACACTGCGGAAGGTTGTGCGTATGTATCAGGCGACAATCCAAACTTCGCGGGATACTCTAAAGTCTGTTTTTAATCAACCAACATGCAATTCGGCTATCCCGCCGAATTGCATTATCTTTATCAGACACAAATAACGACTCCCGCAACAAATAATATGACTGATATAAAATTCACTAATTTATATTTCGCCCTCCAATATCATCCTTAATGCCACAGCAGCCAACATTAGAGTATTAGCTCATTCACACTTTTGTCTTCTGCATTTGCTTTATATTAACCGTTATCATCTACTCTAAATAAAATTAAACGCACAAAAACTGATTGCATTTTTATTCAATAGTTATTATTTAAATTTAGCCTTA
>NZ_NOIF01000210.1 GCF_002265265.1 Photobacterium sanguinicancri | reverse complement strand
ATCCGGAATCAGTAACTGATTCCGGATTATGTCAGCCTCATAGGATCGTTCAACTGATCCTTAACTGATCGGCATTATGCCATTGGCAGCTTTTTTTATTGAATGCTGAAGTCGTAATTATTTACGAACCGCAATTGCTTCAATTTCGATTTTCACATCTTTTGGCAGACGTGCAACTTCTACACAAGAACGCGCTGGGTATGGTGCATTGTGCTCATCAAAGAACGCACCGTACACGTCATTTACTGCTGCAAAGTCATTGAGGTCTTTTACAAAGACTGTCATTTTTACAATGTCAGCGACTTTCAGGCCAGATGATTCAACGACTGCTTTGACGTTGTCTAGTGACTGGCGTGCTTGCTCTGCAATGCCATCTGCCACTTCGCCTGTTTCTGGGTTTACTGGAATTTGGCCAGAGGTTAGCACCATATTACCTAGGTCAACACCTTGTACGTAAGGGCCAATTGCTGCTGGTGCTTGTTCGGTATGTAGAACTTGAGTCATTGAAAATCCTTAAATAAATATCAAAGTAATACCAAGCGAAATGTCATTGCAGCAGAGCTGGTGTGTGATCAACTTGGTATTGAGCAGTTGAGAGTCTAGAGGCTAGCAACTCTCACTGCTTGAGGTCAAAGATTTTCAATCGAGAAAGAGAATTTAAGCAGGAATACCTAAACGTGTTTTAACGACTTTCTCACATTCATCTATGCGGTTGATATCTTTTGGCGCCACCATTACGGTATCGTTGCCCCCCACAGTGCCAAGAATTTCAGCATGCGGTTGAACATCAATTAAACGTGCGACTAACTGCGCGCCACCTGGGTGTGTTTTTACGACCACGACCAGTTGGTTATGGGTGATAAATTCAATCTGTGATGCGATTGAAGATCCCACTTGAACGGGTTCGTTTTCAACCGTTAAGCAATAGACTTTCTTGCCGTAGGCATTCGGTACTTTTGCTACACCCATGCGAGAAAGCAGGCGTGAAACGGTTGATTGGCTGACATCGGTATAGCCCATGTCGATTAAACTTTGGCGAATATCATCTTGGGTAGAAAAGCTTTGCTGTTGCAGTAGACGTTTACATGCTGTGATGATGTCTTCGTCAGATGCACTCAACTCTAGCGCGCCGTGTAATTCGTATCCATTCACGGGCAACTCCTTATTATTTTAGTAGGTACAAAGATCGTATCTTGTAGCTATTCAGCGCAGAGCGTTATTCTGTTGGTGTAGCAAGTTCAACAGCATTAGCGAGCTGAATCGTTACTTTTATTTGTTATGAGGTTTTGTGTGCGAGATTATTCAAGCCTTGCATAATCTTGCATACGAATCATACCAGTTAGATAACATCGTTTGTTTGACGCTAGTCACCAAAATAATGAACTGGTTGCATTACCAATATGAAGGTCTATACCCTATTTCATTTATGAGATTGCTGTTTTTCTCTTGTTGTGTTTTTGTTTGTCTTTTTTGTGCTTTATCTCCTTGTTTTTGTTGTGAATTGATGATTGCTTCATGCGTGCCTGTATACGGTGTTTTTTGGGGAGATAATGGTTTGATTGACGACGATGTTAATGATGACGATAAAGGATGTTGTACGACGGCGTAGTGATTGAAAATAGAGATGGTCGCGCTGGTGTTTTCTTCACGGTTATTCGTTTGGCCTATCACACGCTGACGTGTTGTTTGTGGCTGAGAGCTTAGCTGAAATGCTGAGGCATTTTGCGGTGAGGCTGGTTGTGATTGGACACCTAGTCGGTAATGAGGGGTGTTAATGTTCTCGATGTAAGGGGCGACTCGGATGTTCGCTAATTCGGGGCTGGCGTATGAGGTACTAACCCCTAATTGGGTTAACCAATCAAAGATTAACGTGGCAGGAACAAATTGGGTATACCGATCTGCTTGTCGTAAATTTTGAATATCTTCAGGGTTATCGAGTATCGCGACAGTGATCCCAACGATTTGTCCTTGCGCATTAAAGACCGGGCCGCCGCTCATCCCTGACATACTGGGCGCATCGCTCAGGGAGTATAAGCATTTACTATTGGTATCCAGTACGTCTTGTAAGTATTTCCCTTCGCCTTTTATTGTCGTGCCAAGCAGCGAGTGTCCTTGATGGCTGACGGCTTGATCTGGGTAGATCAAGCCCCATTGTGGAATCGATTCTTGAGGGGTACGAGAACGCACTAAAGATAAGTCACAATAGGGGTGATGAATAACATCGAGATCCCATGACAACTGCGCGACATGCCTCGCAGTAATATGATATTGCTCGTTAATGGGGACGGAAGAACCGAACCCCCCGAGTAGCATGGGGACACCAATAATGACCATATTGTTGGCCTCGTGCGAGGCGGTATGTTCAATCTTGCCATTGCTCGCAATACACTGAGTCAGTGAGAGTGTGATGAGTGTACCAAGAGCGACCCTGGCAATGTGCCTGATTGTTGGTGATGTAAATTGTGCCATTGCTGTCTGCCTATTAATAATTATTATGGGCAGCCGGTGTATCAACGCTTATTAATACTTAGGCGTTGTGGTTCAAATAATCACAGGCTGCTTTTAACAAGCTAGCTATAGGCGTAAAGGGACAGTGCGGTAGAAATGAGAATAAAAAAGCCTGCTCATAAGTGAGCAGGCTTTCTTAGTATTTAAGCAGCAAAGCCCAGAGTTAATACAAGGCTTAGCGTTGCAAAAATGTCTTAGCGACGTTCAGTCATGATTTCACGTGAGAATACTTTCTCACAGTATTTACACTTGAGCTGAATGTCTTCTTTTTTGGTTATCACTTTAAAGCTACTGTCTACGGGTTCACCGTGGCTAATACAGTTGCTGTTTGGACATTCAAAAATGCCATTGATTTGCTCTGGTAGCGTTAGGTGTAGCTTCTTCGCCACTTCGTAGTTTTCGATTTGGTTAACGGTCGCTTTAGGGGCGTACATCGCAAGCTGGTTAGCTTGGTCTTCACTGATGAAGACGTTTTCGATTTTAATCAAATCTTTTGCACCCTGCGCTGAAGACGGCAGATTTAAACCAATGGTAACGCGTTGGTTTGTTTTGTGCATTTTGAACAGTTTCAGTACTTTAATGCCAACATTCGCAGGGATGTGGTCGATAACAGTACCGTTCTTGATTGCTTCAACTTGTAGTTGAGTTTCTTTAGTCATGACTGCGCTCTCCTGCTTAAAGTTGTTCGTTTAGTACAAGTGCCAGTAAGGCTTCACGGGCGTACACACCGTTTTCTGCTTGCTGGAAGTAATAAGCGTGTTTGGTTTTATCAACATCAACCGTGATTTCATCCACACGTGGTAGTGGGTGCAGCACTTTCAGGTTGTCGCGCGCTTCTTTCAGCATTTCTGCCGTTAGGATGTACGCGGCTTTCATGTGTGCGTATTCAGATTCGTCGAAACGCTCTTTTTGAACGCGAGTCATGTACAACACATCAAGCTCAGGAATCACTTCTTCCATGGTGGCGTGCAGGCTGTAGTTGATACCGGCTTCATCTAATTCTTCACAGATGTAATCTGGCATCGCTAGAATTTCTGGCGCGACGAAGAAGAAGTTGATGTTATCGAACTTCGATAATGCCTGTGTTAACGAGTGCACTGTACGGCCGTATTTTAAATCACCGACGAAGGCGACATTAAGATTGTCTAGGCGACCTTGTGTTTCAAAGATAGAGAACAAGTCTAGTAGGGTTTGTGTTGGGTGTTGGTTTGCACCGTCACCACCATTAACGATAGGCACACCGTTAGAGAATTCAGAGGCTAGGCGTGCTGCCCCTTCTTGTGGGTGACGCATAACAAATGCATCAACGTATGAAGAAATAACCTGCACTGAGTCAGCCAGTGTCTCCCCTTTTTTCGCTAGCGATGTGTTACCACCGTTATCGAAGCCAATGACTGTACCACCAAGACGCTGTACTGCGGTTTCAAATGATAAGCGAGTACGGGTTGAAGGCTCGAAGAAGCAGCTTGCGACTACTTTATTTTTCAGTAGCTCTGGATTTGGTTCTGCCTTCAATTTACCTGCGGTTTCAACAATCAGTTCTAGTTCACTGCGGTTTAATTCCGGTATGGAAATGATGTGCTTTTGGAACAGCGAATTCGCCATGGCTCTCTTCCCTTCTGTTGATTCAATATACGAACGAAACACTGTCTGCTCTCTTTTTAGTAAAAAGCAGACAAAAAAAAGCCCCCTTAAAAAAGGAGGCTCTTTTTATAAAAAATAGAAAAAATAAAAAACGCAACGAACGCCATTTTTCGGCGCATCTTAAGCAAGCTTTGCTGAAGGATCGTTGTCATTTCTCTTCTCTGTTTAGACAAATTGCGAAGGATTATACGCCCATTTCTTGGGAGCGCAAGCGTTTGCGTAAAGTATTCATTTAATGGGAAATTATGCATATTTCTGTGCATATTTTTCATTGGGGTAGGGTGGGTTAACTAGCTGAAAGTTTAGATTTTTTGCAGCTTGATATTCAGAAGAGTTATGCAATTCTAGTGTAGCATAAATGCAAATGCCAACCCGAAGGTTGGCATTAATTATAAGAGCTTTGTCATTCCGTTGGGAATGAAATAAAACTCAAGAGAGTCGATTACTGACCTAGTGTTGCAACCATGATAGCTTTGATGGTGTGCATACGGTTTTCAGCTTCGTCGAATACGATAGAGTGCTTAGACTCAACCACTTCGTCAGTTACTTCTACGCCGTCTTTTAGCATAGGGTATTCTTGAGCAAGTTCTTTACCAACTACAGTGTCTTCACCGTGGAATGCTGGTAGGCAGTGCATGAATTTAACATGTGGGTTGCCAGTTGCTTTTAGCATATCCATGTTTACTTGGTAAGGCATCATTAGGTCGATACGTGCAGCCCAAGCTTCTTTCGCTTCACCCATAGATACCCATACGTCAGTGTATAGGAAGTCACAACCTTTAACGCCTTCTTGCACGTCTTCAGTCATTGTGATTTTAGCGCCAGTTTCTTCAGCGATTTCACGACATTGAGCAACTAGTGCTTCTTCAGGCCAGAATGCTTTAGGAGCAACTAGACGGATGTCCATACCCATTTTAGCAGCACCAACCATTAGAGAGTTACCCATGTTGTTGCGTGCATCACCTAGGTAAGCGAATGTCATTTCGTGTAGTTGCTTACCACGACCATGCTCTTGCATAGTTAGGAAGTCAGCTAGGATTTGAGTTGGGTGGAACTCGTCAGTTAGACCATTCCATACTGGAACACCAGCGTAAGCGCCTAGGTCTTCAACGATTTCTTGACCGAAGCCACGGTATTCAATGCCATCGTACATACGGCCAAGAACACGTGCTGTATCTTTCATTGATTCTTTGTAACCGATTTGAGAACCAGAAGGGCCTAAGTAAGTTACGTTAGCGCCTTGGTCGTAAGCAGCAACTTCAAATGCACAGCGAGTACGAGTTGACGCTTTTTCAAAGATAAGCGCAATGTTTTTACCCGTTAGGCGAGGCTGCTCGTAACCGTTGTACTTCGCTTTTTTCAACTCAGCTGCTAGTTCTAGCATGTGTTGAATTTCACGTGGAGTGAAGTCTAGTAATTTTAGGAAGTTACGGTTGCGAAGATTAAAAGCCATGATGATTTCCTTTTAAGAATCGGTATCTCTCTGCCAACAGCGGCCTGATAATTACAGAGTACGCTGTTGGTAAGTAGTATCTATTGTTTATCGTATTATTGCGTTCTTGTGAATAACTATTTTGTTATTCTGAAATAATATTCGTACCAGCTTCACCTTTCAGGATGCGTAGGCCGTCTTCTAGAGCGCCGATACCTACTAACTTGCCACCTTGATTGATGAATTCACATGACGCTTCAATTTTTGGCCCCATAGAGCCAGCATCAAATTCGTAATTCGCTAATTCTGCAGGAGTAGTGCTGCTCAATGCTTTTTGCGTTGGCTTGCCCCAATCCAAGAATACTGCTTGTGCATCTGTCAGAATCAACAGTGCATCTGCTTCTAGTTGTTTTGCTAGGAAGGCTGCTGACATGTCTTTGTCGATAACAGCTTCTACGCCAACTAATTTACCGTCGACTTTCTTCACTGGGATACCGCCACCGCCAGTACAGATTACAAGGTGACCTTGTTTAATCAGTGCTGTGATTGCATCGTCTTCTACGATACCGGTTGGTTGTGGGCTTGGTACTACGCGACGGAAGTATTCGCCGTCAGGTTTTACAGTCCAGTGGTATTTTTCTGCTAGTTCACGCGCTTCGGCTTCTTGGTATACAGGGCCGATAGGTTTTGTTGGGTCGATAAATGCTGGATCCGCTGGATCAACAGTCATTTGCGTCAACATGCATGAAACGTGTTGTTCTGGTAATAGGTTTTTCAGCTCTTGCATCAGCATGTAGCCGATCATGCCTTGTGTTTCTGAACCTAGTACGTCTAGTGGGTATGGATTTACTGCTTTGTATTCCAAACCTTGAAGTGCTAGTAAGCCAACTTGTGGGCCGTTACCGTGTACTAACACTACGTTGTATTCTTCTGCGATAGCCGCGATAGTTTGTGCAGCTTTTGCGATATTGATTCGTTGGGTTGAAGCCTCTAATGGCTCACCGCGACGAAGTAGTGCGTTACCACCCAATGCAACAACAACTGTTTGCTTAGTCATGGGATTATTCTCTCTTGGTTTTAGTGTGGTTAGCCGATTCAATTTAATCGGCTAACCGTCTTAGCATTGTCTAGTGAAAGACTATTGCTTAGATGCCGTCACGTTCAATTGGGCAGCTCATGCAGCGAGCGCCACCGCGACCACGACCCAGTTGGTCTCCAGGGATTGGAAGAACTGTGATACCAGCTTTGTCGTATTTTTCGTTGGTGTAAGTGTTACCTTCGTAACCAACAACAACACCAGGTTTAACAGTTAATACGTTGTTCGCATCATTCCACTGCTCACGTTCTGCTTCGAAGCTATCACCACCAGTAGTGATTAGGTTTAGTTTATCTACACCTAGTGCTTTCTCGATTGCAGTAACGAAGTAACCTTCTTCTTTAACCTTAACAGCGCCAGACTCGTCACCTGTTAGGCTCCAGCATTGAACGTCTTTACGAACAACTTCTGGGTATACAGAGAATGTATCTTCACGCATGTGAGTCATTACTGTATCAAGGTGCATACAAGAACGGTGTCTTGGTAGTTGCATTGCGATAACTTGTTTCGCTTCGCCATGTTTGAATAGGCTAGAAGCTAGTTGCTCAACACCTTGTGCTGTTGTGCGCTCAGACATACCGATAAGAACTGCGCCTTTACCGATTACTAGAACGTCGCCGCCTTCAATTGTAGAGTTGTCGTAGATTTTTTCTTCGTCGCCGAAGTATTTAACGAAATCTGCGCCAGCGAAGGTTGGGTGCCAACGGTAGATTGCACGAACGTGGTTTGTTTCACGTTGACGAGCAGGCTTAGCCATTGGGTTGATTGAAACGCCGCCGTATACCCAGCAAGATGTGTCGCGAGTAAATAGGTGGTTTGGTAATGGTTCAATGATGAAATCATTTGATGCGTGTAGACCTTGCATCATTGAAGAAGATTGAATTGGTAGTTCCGCGTAGCTTAGGCCACCTAGAAGAATTGAAGATAATTCTGCGTTAGGAAGGTCAGCTAGGAAGCAGCGAACGTCATTTGCGAATGCTGGACCTAAACGGTAGTCAGAGATTTGCGTGTTAAGAAGCCATTCTTTCGCTTCTGGCACTGCTAGCGTATCAGCTAGTAGGTCACCAAGTAGCATTACTTCAACGCCTTGGTCACGTAGTGTTTTAGCAAATACGTCGTGTTCTTTGCCAGCGCGCTCAACCGCTAATACATCATCAAATAGTAGATCGTGACAGTTTGATGGAGTTAGGTGAGTCAGCGCACGTTCTGGACGGTGAATTAGAACGCGGCGTAGTTGACCTATTTCAGAACCTACGTAGAACTTACTCATGATCGTATCTCTCTATTTAATTTGCCAACTAAATCCGGTTGGCTTTATTTGTTTTATGGCTGGGAAAGTAATGTTTCTTTATTTCCCTGCTCTCCTTTGTTGTGAATCATTCTACTCTTAACAGGGTATTAGTCTTAGAGGTTTGTCACACTTTATATATTAACAAAATAACTT
>NZ_NOIF01000209.1 GCF_002265265.1 Photobacterium sanguinicancri | reverse complement strand
TACGTGTCGTGGGCTCGGAGTTGTGTATAAGAGTCAGGTCATTTATTTACCTTTATTGTTGCATTGTTTTGAGTGATATCTTTACGGCTATTTTGAAACCAAAAGCGTTTACGGCCAATTGAACGAGACATAATTATCCTTGATGTATTATTAAAATAGGTTAATAAAACCTACATATAGTGAATTAATCGACAATTTTTAATTGAAGAAATAGATCTAATATAGCGAAGTTGACTACAACGAGGTGCGATATATAAAAGCAGATGATTGAGTGTTTCGACTGTATGGTGTTACGAAGTATGTGTTACTGAGGGTTTAGCTTTTAAAAGACGCAAATAGTAATGATACCATTTACGTCTTTTTGCTAATGGCTATAAAAAGCCATTACGTTATAACACTAAATTATAGTGCAACAACGTTTGCAGCTTGAAGACCTTTTTGGCCTTGCTCTACTTCAAAAGACACTTTTTGGCCTTCAGCAAGAGTTTTGAAACCTTCAGAAGCGATAGCACGGAAGTGAACGAATACGTCAGCGCCGCCGTTGTCTTGAGTAATGAAACCAAAACCTTTCTCTTCGTTAAACCATTTTACTAGACCAGTAGATTTAGCAGACATGTTATGCCCCTTATATTAAATTCATGAGATAATCGCAAAAAATGCGTGCACTGAAAGCTTGAATTATTGAATGTGACGATGAAGCTAAGGGAAACACTGAGGATAACAACAATAACGAAGAAATTCTAAGGTTTTACTTTTACTTGATGTTTCATTAATAACTCTGTGTAACAGAGCGAGATGAATCATACCTCAGTGCTCGATATTGTAAAGGCTTAATTTAATATTTTTTAAATTATTTTTTGGTAGTGGTATTGAGTGCCTTGTTACCCGCTCGCATTTTGGTGACTTCTATTGCGGTTCAGATGAATCGCCGATTCGGTTTCATCTGCTAGTTCTCGCTATATAAGTGGGATGACTCTTGCAGGCACTGTGGTCAACACCGTCCTCTTAATATGTAGGCCGACGTTGAAGGTTGTCTGCCATAATTTACGATATTAGCCATGTTAACAGTAAGGGTTATGGCTGTTTGGTGAGTAAAGTTGATGCTAAAAGCAGCAATTAGATGATTATCAGAAGTGTTAACCCTTTATCCGTAAGCTAAGTCACTAAATTTAAATAATTTTATGACTACACTGAATTTATGGAAGCTAACAGAGGGATATGCTTATGCCAATTCAACCTCTAGGCAGTGAAAAGCTGTATCGTGGTTCGGCACTCAACGGACTGGACGAGGAATGTAAGTCGACGAAAAATCTGACCCCACTAGACGAAATTGTGGGTCAAGAACGCGCGCAAAAAGCGGTCGAGTTCGCGATGTCGATTAAAGAAAAAGGCTATAACATTTATGCGATTGGGCGGAATGGTTTAGGCAAGCGCACCATGGTACTGCGTTATTTAAATCGTCATGAGCCTAATGGAAACGCAGTGCCTTTGTATGACTGGTGTTATGTCGCCAATTTTGATGATACCCGTATTCCTAAAGTGCTTAAATTACCTGCAGGCACGGGCGCTGAATTTAAAAAAGCCATTGAAAAACTGATGACGCGCTTGGTGAAAGCCATGCCGTTGGCTTTTGATAACGAGATGTACTATTCACGTGCTGAAACGCTTAAATCGCAATTAGCTAAAAAGCAAGAAAGTGCCTTGCTGACTTTAACAAACAAAGCTAAAACACAAAGTATTAGTTTAAGTTTAACCCCGCAAGGTGAATACCAACTGGTTGCTTTGAATGGGGAAGAGCCCCATACCGAAGAAAGCTTTGCGACGCTGACGGAAGCTGAACAGCAGCAATTTGAAGAAGCCATTGATAGCTTGGAAATAGAGCTACGTGGCATTGTGCGCAAGTTAACAGAGTGGGAAGAAACCTATTCAGACAAACTGCAAAAGCTTGACGAAGAGATTGCGCTAGAAGTGATTGCGCACGTGATCAAAGCGCTAAAAGATAAGTACAAGCACTTGCCGGAAGTTAAACAGTATTTATCAGCGATGCAGGCTGACATGCTGGATAACCTAGATATCTTCCTTGGTGAAAGCGAAGAGCAAGTTGCACTGGCTTACGCGGCACTAGAAAAGAAAATGCCGCGCCGCTACCAAGTGAATGTGTTGGTGAATCAAGACGATCACAAATTCCCCGTGGTAGTAGAAGAGAGCCCGAGTTATCACAGTATCTTTGGTTATGTTGAAAATGCCACTTATAAAGGCACTGTTTTCACTGACTTCTCGTTGATTCGCCCTGGTAGTCTGCACCGTGCTAACGGTGGTGTACTGATGATGGATGCGGTGAAGGTGCTTGAGCGTCCTTATGTATGGGATGGGTTAAAGCGTGCATTGCGAGCCAAAACCTTAAATTTGAGTTCATTAGAACGTGAAGTCACGTTATCAGGTGCTATCTCACTAGACCCAGAACCGATCCCTCTTGATGTGAAAATCATTTTGTTTGGCGACTACGAAACTTATCGTTTGCTACAACACTACGATCCTGAGTTTAGTGAACTGTTCCGTGTTACCGCTGATTTTGAAGATGAGATGACACGTACCGATGAATCGGAAGAACAGTACGCTCGCTTTATTTCTAGCATCGTCAATGACAACAATATGCTGCACTGCGACCGTAAAGCCATTGCTCGTATCATTGAATACAGCTCTCGTCAGGCAGATGATCAGAATAAGTTGTCGTTACATTCTGCTGATATTGCTAACTTGCTGCGTGAAACTAACTACGTCGCGAAAGCATCAAATGCAACCATGATCCGTGCCAATCACGTAGAGCAAGCACTGCAGAATCAAGAAATGCGGGTCAGCCGCTTGAAAGACCATGTAATGCAAAGCTTTGTGAATGGTACAACCTTGATGACCACCCAAGGTGACAAAGTTGGTCAGATCAATGCCCTGTCAGTGATATCAACCTCTGACTATCAATTTGGTGCTCCCAACCGTATTACTGCCACAACGGCTTACGGTGAAGGGCAAGTTTTTGATATTGAACGCAGTGTGGACTTAAGCGGTAACATCCACTCGAAAGGCGTGATGATTTTATCGGCTTATTTAGCTTCAGTGTTTGGTAAAACGGCCAAAATACCTTTGACGACTCACTTAACGTTCGAGCAATCTTACGGTGGCGTTGATGGTGACAGTGCAACCATGGCTGAACTGTGCGCGATTGTTTCGGCATTCTCGCAGCAACCGTTGCGACAAGATATTGCGATTACAGGGTCGATGAACCAGTTTGGTGAAGCACAGCCGATTGGTGGTGTTAACGAAAAAATCGAAGGTTTTTACGATGTCTGCGTGATTCAAGGGCGTGCTAATGGTCAGGGGGTGATCATTCCTCAATCTAATGCACATAACTTGATGCTAAGAAAAGATATTGTTGAAGCTGTTGAAAAAGGTGACTTCAATATTTGGGCTATCAGCCATGTCACAGAAGCGCTAGAGCTACTCACTGGTAAACCTGCTGATGAACAAGATGGCGACAACGGCTATTCAAGCCACAGCCTGTTTGGTTTGGCACAAGCGAAACTGAATGCGCTGCGACGTTAACAGTCGGCCTTAGTATCGCGTGTCATTGCACGCTTTGTTTGAGGCGAAAAGTGAGACAAAAAGAAGAGGCAGCCGAGTTCATACTGGGCTGCCTCTTTTATATTGTATTGCGGTTATTTCTTCTAATTTTGACTCTTGCTACTAAACTGGCTGACTCTTACTGCTAAACATGAGCACAGCTGCCAATGCGAGAAAGGCCGTCATCATCAAGAATACATCGTTGTAAGCCATGATGGCCGCGTCACGTTGCATGGTGGCCGCTAATGACGCTTGGGCTTGTAGCATTGCCGTTGCGCTGTCGCTGCCTGCGTGCATAAATGCACTTGCTTGTTGCTGTAATTGATACCATGCATCGGTACTTACCGCGGGTAAGCTGGCTTTGATGTGTGCTAAATGCTCACGCGTTTTATTATCCAGCAAGGTTGCAATAATCGCGATACTGAATGCCCCACCTAAATTACGCATCACATTCGTGAGTGTCGACGCATCAGGCGTTTGTTCTTTGCTGATCCCCTGCATGGCAACCAGTGATAGTGGCACCATAATAAATGGGCTACCAATCGCGCGTAGCAGCATAGAGAAGATAAGCTGTTGACCGCCGTAGTCCACAGTCATGTGGGTATTTACAAAGCAACTGAGGCCAAACATCGCAAAGCCAAATGTCACCAGATACTTTGGCTTAATTATGGAGGTTAGCTTAGGGACTAACGGGAATATCAGTAACTGCGGGAACCCCATCCACATTAGAACACTGCCAATTTCCATCGCGTTGTATTGCTGTATTTGTGTTAAGTACAGCGGTAAGACATAAATTGAGCCGAGTAATGCCATCCCCAAAATCAAATAGGCAATACACGACATCGCAAAGTGCCGATTCGAGAGTAAGCGTAAATTCACCAGCGGCTTTTTGTGTTGGAGTTCGTTTATCACGAAATACACCAAACTCACCCCTGAGATAATTGCCAAGGTAATAATGAAGGGCGAGCTAAACCATTCTTCCCGATTGCCCTCTTCTAACACGACTTCTAAACAGCCAAGACCCAGTGCCATAGTGATGATGCCAAGCCAGTCTGCTTTCAGTAAACGACCTAAGTCGAGCGGTTCATCATCAAGGCCATAGCGCACCATGAAGATCATTAACATCGCGGGTGGAATATTGATGTAGAAAATGTAGTGCCATGAAAAGTTTTCGGTTAGCCAGCCACCCAGTGTTGGACCAATCGAAGGGGCAAAGGTAGCGGTGACACCGAACATCGCCATACCTATTGCGCGCTTTTGGATTGGCAGTAGTTGCACCACTAATGAAAAGGCCAGTGGGATTAAGGCCCCGCCACTAAAACCTTGCAGTGCGCGAAAGACAATCATTGAACTCATGTTCCATGAGATCGAGCACAACAGCGACGACAGGGTAAAAATCACTGTGGTCCAGGTTAAGTAACGGCGCTTGCCAAGTGCCATAGAAAGCCACCCACTTAATGGGATTGCAATCATCTCGGCGACTAGGTAAGAGGTCGAAATCCACGAACTTTCGTCCAGTGTTGCAGACAGCGCACCTTGGATGTCTTTGAGTGATGAGTTGGTGATCTGAATATCTAAGATCGCCATAAAAGCCCCCAATAGACCACCAATTAAGGCAATCCAATGGCGACGTGGCACTTCACTACTTGTTGGTGACGGCATAGGTGCAGATACCGCTTCGGTAACCGTACTCATGGCTTAGCCTCGGGTATCAACAGTAGCGACAACAGATAAACCTGGGATTAAAGCACGCGTTAATTTTTCAGGCTGTGGGATAACGATCTTAACGGGAACACGCTGTACGATTTTAGTGAAATTGCCTGTTGCATTTTCTGGCGGTAACAGCGCAAATTTAGCACCTGTTGCTGGAGAAAAGCTGTCAATTACACCTTCAAAATGCTGATCGGGATACGCATCTAACGCAATATCAACTTTCTGACCTTGGTGCATTTTGCTGAGCTGCGTTTCTTTGAAGTTGGCTTCTATCCAGACTTGTTCTGTAGGTACTAGGCTCAATAGTGGCATCCCCGGCTGTACTAATAAGCCAACACGAACACTACGTTTACCGACAATACCGTCAACAGGAGCAAAAATGTGAGTGTAACTAATGTTGAGTTGAGCTTGCTCTAGCTGCGCATCTGCTTCAGATAAGGCTGCAGTTGCTTGAACAATTTGGCTATCAATCACACCACGTTGGTCTTGCGCAGCTTGGTGGTTTGCTTGTGCTTCAGACAATTGGGCGCGAGTGACTTTTAGGTGTGACTGCATATCGTCGAGCTCATCCTGCGATGAGTAATTACGCTTTAGCAGACTACGGGTACGGGTTACTTGTTGCTGAGCTCGTTCGTATTCTGCTTGAGCCGATTCTATTTTACTGCTGGATTGACGGATCAAAGTTTGTTGCAGTTCGCGTTGCGCTTTTAGGTTAGTGATCGCAGCTTGGCTAACAGCGAAGTTTGCTTTGGCTTGATCAGCAGCAACTTGGTAATCGCGATCGTCAATGGTCGCAATTAAATCGCCCGCTTTGACCACTTGGTTGTCGGTCACGAAAGATTGGGTGATATAACCAGATACTTTTGGGCTAATGGTGGTGATTTCGCCTTGTAGGTAGGCGTTATCGGTGGATTCAAAATGGCGGCCGTACCCATACCAATAGCTGCCTCCAGCGATGCCGAGCGTAAGCATAATGACAGTGGCGATAAGTGGCGCTTTATTTTTTTTAGTTAGTGTCATTCGGTGTTTTTCTCACGTTTTGTATGGCTGTTTATTTGTAACCAAGTGTAAATGAGAATGATTGGTTGATTAGATAGGAAAAAAAGGAAACACTGTTGCAGAAATATAACTAATAGGGTGAGTGATGGATCTCAATAGTGCCGCTATGTTTGCTCAAGTGGTTGAATGTGGGAGTTTTACACAGGCAGCTGAAGCGCTTGATATGACTAAGTCGACGGTCAGTCGAAAAGTTGCTGATCTAGAAAAGCATTTAGGTGTGCGATTGATCACGCGCTCAACCCGTCAGTTAACGTTAACGCAAGAAGGTGAGCGCTTTTATCAATCGTGCACGCAAATGTTGGAAATTATGTCGCAAGCTGAGCTTGAAGTGACGGCAAGCCAAGACTTGATTCGTGGGCGGTTGAACATTGCGATGCCTGTCGAGCTGGGCCAAAAAGTGATGGGGAAATACATCAATGCCTTTTTGAAAGAGTACCCGAATGTCACTATCCACCTTGAATTGACCAATCGGGATGTCGACTTAATTGCCGAAGGGATCGATTTGTACGCGCAAGTTGGAGCGGTGAGTGATTCCAGCATGGTGGCGCGCCCTTTTCATCTCTCTCATCGGATTATTGTCGCCAGCCCTGAATACTTGGCGCAGCATGACACCATTGAGCATCCAAGCGATTTGGTATCCCCCCATCATCAAGTGAAAGTCTCTAACGTGGTGAAATTGCCATATTGGGAGTTAACGCAAGATGAACAACAAGAAATCGTTAATCTGCCTTATCGTTTGCGGGTAAATACTATTTCGTCGGCGTTATTGGCGGTGGTTGATGGTTTAGGTGTCGCGATGCTGCCTGAGTTTATTTGCCGTCCGCACTTGGAAGAGGGGCGGTTAGTGCAGATTTTACCTGATTGGCAGCTTCCTGCGGTACCTGTTAGTTTTGTTTACCCTCAGCGCCAATTGATCCCGAAGCGTCTTCGCGTGTTTATCGACTTTATGATTGATAATTTTAAGCAGCGATAAAAACGATGGGTGAAGTCTCTCCCTTGATGTCAGTATTCTTTACACTGCACTAATCGCTAATCAACTAGATGCTTATAAAGTGTTGATAGTGATAGAGTTAAATAATTGGCATTTGATTTGCTATTTACTTGAATAGTTTGGAATAACTTTCAAGGAATAACACATGAATAGCATTAAAGGTTTATTAATTGCGTCACTGTCTGCGCTGAGTTTGAATGCACATGCAGGTTTGATGGGGGTTTCTGAAATTGTTATCAAAAACTCGATTAATAAGTGGATTCAAATCTCTGAGGTTCAAGCAACGGAAACGGGGACTGAGAACGATTTAGCCTTGTCTTCGGCGGGGGCGACAGCAACCGGTTCGGGTAATTGGTCTGCGACAAGTTCACCGGATAAAGCGATTGATGGTGCAGGTCCGCTGGATTATCCATTTATGTATCACTCTGATGGTAAAGGTCCATCTGAGTTCCTAAAAATTGTCCTTGGTAGCCCGAGTGAGTTGGACTCATTAAGCATTTTCGGTCGAACAGGCTGTTGTTCATCACGTGATGTTTTTGATGTATATCTATATAACGACAAGCAAGAGTTGCTGTTTAGTGGCACAAAATACAGTGCGTATAACCCACAGCATATGGTGACAATCGATCTACCGAATACTACTATTCCTGAGCCAGCTTCTATTGGTTTAATGGTGCTGGGTCTGGCGGGGTTAGGTCTAGCTCGTCGTAAAAAAGCTTAGTGCTTACCTCTTTGAAATTATTCATGTTGAGAAAGTAATGGCATAAAAAAACACACTACCTAGGTAGTAATGCCGATCAGTTAGCGTAAATATGATCGGTTGAACGATCCTCCAGAGCTGTCAAAATCCAAGTGTAATTAATGC
>NZ_NOIF01000208.1 GCF_002265265.1 Photobacterium sanguinicancri | reverse complement strand
ATTTAATACACTATCATCAAAATTCACATTGGTTATAAACCGCACCTCTTTGCATGAATCTTTGAAATTAACTGTATGTGATATTAACTTTCCATAGAAACTATCACTTATGTCTTTTACAGATGCTTTCTTTGAAGTTTTATACAACCCAAAAATTTGCCTCGTAGACCATAAGTGATTAGATTTTTTATTCGTTTTAACCTGACAAAAAATATACTTATGCTCGCCAGATACAACTTCTCTTACAACAAAATCATCTTGGTAATCACAATAAACCCTATCAATATCGCCACCATCTAAGATTGTCAAAGCTGCAATTGTGGTTGCTTTAAATTGAAGGTTAAATCTGCTCATTGCATCACGACCTGCCACCTCCCTTGCAGGCACATCAGTAATCTTTATCGCTTTTAATTTGCTATCGGTGAGCTTCACTAACGTAGAGTTACTATTTGTGAGCTTCATTAACGCAGACTTATTATCCGTCATAATGGTATACATCTGTAAACAATAAACTTGATGCACAATATTTGCACACCCATGTACAGATAATTTTACCAATATGCACACTAAATTTAATCAACCAACTTCACATCAATTCCATTTACATCAACTAACTTGATAAACATACTACGATAACTGTATAAAAAAACAGTACTAAAGTGCATTTCTTTGAAGAATGCCTGTTTTTTTACACCTAAGACATTTATTTTGAATTAATCGCATGGTGATTAGAGAAGTTTGCCACCAAAGGGGAAGCCCTCGCCTTTGAATTACATGCAATAAAAGAAGTGGATGACAAGCCCTAGCTTGGTGAAAAGCCTGATAATCGTCGGCTGTCAGCGTTGATTGATTTGTGGTTTGAATATTACGGTAAAAATATTAAAGCGGTAAGATGTGTTATCGCCGATTACAGCTGATCTGCTAATTAGTGGGTAATCCTATTACAACCCAATGTAGTGCTCGGTAAGCCTTATATGGCGGGGGTTCCGATAACTGGGGCAATAAAAGCGATGGTACTATTGCCCCCTTCTTGTAAGGGGGCTTTTTTTATTTTGTTAAGAACAGCTTATCAGCGACAAAAGCTAAAGTGATACCGCACAGTAAGCCCATGCCATTGACTAATAAATCGAGCCATTCACCATAGCGATTCACATAGGGCTGAAGCAGCTCAATTGCGCCACTCCAACAAAAGAACAACACAACGATCCAAAGCCAATGTTTTGGTCTTCTCAGCGCTACGCTAAAAATCAATGCACCATACGCAATGAAATGGTGGGTTTTGTCTGTACCGGGTACTGTCGGTAGTTCAGCTAATGGCGTTAAAGACAAAACAGTAATCAGGGCTAAATTGAGTGCCGCGATGATCAACCAATGCCGACGAATGAAATTTAATAATAGCTGCATTTAGTACTTTCCAAGCGAGAAGTGAGGCTGTTATTTTGGGCAGTGTAAACAGGGGATTAATGCAACACAAGCGTTCGGGTATGAAACACGCTCATCAGGTATAGCTCACGTATTCTCATTCCCTATTTTGAAAACAAAATAAAAACGGCCTTCCGAAGAAAGCCGTTCTAAATAATAACGCTTTAATTAAACAATCAATCTGTCTACCTGTCTATCTATCGACTAACAGCCACCTGAATCCCATTCAAACTGCGATGTGAACGCATTCCATTTTTGTTGTGCTTGGAAATGCACTTTACGGCCATCGGAGTAAGTACGGTAGCAGTTGCCATTGGTGCACTTAGTATTGCAAGTGACAAATCCCGATTTAGCCCGTGGCTTTGCAGGGTACGGATCGTTTGATACTCGTGCTGTTTTCTTCGGCTTAACTGGCACATTCTTCACCAGTTGGTCGGATTTGATATAACCCAAAGCGTAATTGTTTATATCGAGCACTTCTGTCCAAGTATCGTTACTTCCTAAGCTATAAACATAGGTGCCCTTAGATAGCTTCTTAACCACATCACTGCTTGCGCTGGTTGCAGACAAAATATTCACTGTTGGCGCGTTGGTTTTAAGTTTATTCAACTTAGCCAGTGCATCGTTAATATTGCTCTTGGCGAGCTTATTGCCTTGCTTAGCAGATTTAGCAAACCAATATGCAGCCCACGCGTAGTTTTTCTTAACGCCCTGACCTTTTTTGTAGAGCAAGCCTAGGTTGTTTTGCGCAGAAGCATGATCACTCTTAGCGGCTTTGCTATACCAGTTAAACGCAGCGTCATAATCTTTGGTGGCTCCCTCACCATTGTTATACATAACACCTAAGTTATATTGTGACGTTGTATGCCCTTGCTCTGCGGCTTTTTTGTACCAAGTTAATGCTGTGCGTTCGCTCTTAGTGTTGCCTTTTCCAAATGCAAAGCTGTTGGCATATTTAAATTGTGCATCGGCATCGCCTTGTTTAGCCGCCTTGCCATACCACTTCGCTGCCGTTGAAAAACTCTTATCGACACCTTCACCATTATAATAACGGTTACCCAACGCATACTGGGCATTACGGTTTCCTTGGTCAGCCGCTTTGGTTAACCACTTAACGGCTTGTTGATAATTCAGTTCAACACCTTCACCGTTACTATACAAAATGCCAAGATTGCCTTGTGCGCTAGCATAGCCTTGCAACGCGGCTTCCTTGAACCAATGCGCTGCGGCTTTTTTATCTACCGTGCCTGCATAGCCAAAGTAATACGACAGCCCGACATTGTATTGCCCCACAGCTAAATTCTGATTTGCTGCCTTGATGTGCCATTCAAGTGCTTTTTTTCCGTCTTTCTTAACACCCTTACCATCTCTGTAAAGGTTACCAAGTTGATTTTGTGCGCCTGCTAGCCCTTGCACTGCCGCTTGTTCGTAAAGAGACTTTGCTTGAACATAATCACGTTTAACACCGCGGCCGCTCTCGTACATATCCGCAAGATTAAACTGCCCTGAAGCCGCCCCTTGTTTGGCCGCTTTTTGGTACCACTTGAAAGCCTCTGAATTACTTTGCTTAACCCCGATGCCATTTTCATACATAATGCCGAGGTTATTTTGGGCTGACGGGTGATTTTGATTGGCTGCTTTCAAATACCAGCTCGCCGCTTCTTTATTATCTTTGTCTAAGCCTTCAATGCCATTATCGTAATACACCCCTAAGTTATACTCGGCGATACGATTTCCTTTTTCTGCCAATAAGAAAGTCTTAATTGTTGGCTTATAGCGTTCGATAAACTTAGCGGCTTCTGGCTGTCCCTGTGCTGCCGCTTGTTTAATATACTGATGGCCTTTTGCAAAATGTTTGTCATTAAAGGTAATCAAGCCATATTGATACTGTGCTTTTGCCATTCCTGCATCTGCTGCTTTTTTTAGCCACTCAATATCAGATTCAGACACGCGGTTATAACGGCTGCTTGCCAAATCATAAATGCCGTACATCGCATCTACATCGCCTTCTTCCGCTAGCGCTAGCCAAATTTCTTGCGCTTTTGCAGGCTCACCCTCTTGAAGTGCTGATAATCCATCTTCATATGTTGAAGCACAGCCCGTAAGCAAACTCAGTGAGCACAATGTTGCGAGTAATAGTCTTTTAGAGATTATTTCCATATACCTACACCAATTAACGTTTCCTGTTACTCGGTAACAAGATGATATTTTTATAATTAAGCGAGGGAGTATAAATGACAGTGATAGCAGAATTCCTCTCAGTCATTAACATTAAGGCAAGTAACGCACTATTTTTTAAGGATTTTTGATCGCCATCATCCTTTATGGTTATTTGTGACGCTATATTAACGCCTGAAAATCACGCAAGAATGCTTGAATCAAGATCACAAACCACATCGTAATCTGCTTAACTTAAAAATAATCTGAACTACATGACGCAGACTGCTGAGTTTTGCTCGCGCTTTCATTCAGATAAAATAATGCCCTTCACCGCTAAAAAGCAGGTAATTTTAGGAGTACTGTTTCATGCGTTTACTTTGCATTTTCCTCTTTCTCTTTTCAGCATACACTTGGGCTGAAACTGAAGAGACATCGGCACCTGTAACACCAAAACAACCAGCTGAAATTGCACAAATAAAAACATTAAACAAAGAACTTAAAGCATTACTCAATGAATCTAAAACCTCTCAAGGGTCGGCGCTCAATGTTGTTAGCCTACAATTAATTAATAAAAATGAAGAACTACGAGAAGTCATTGCAGAGCTTGTCACTCGCTCGAAAGAAAACGAAGATGCAGTCAAGCCTTATCATAGTTTTGTACTCGATCAAGTAAACAACCAAGTGACATTCATTGAAGAAGCCATTGCTTTTTTAACGAAGAAAGTAACCTCTGATGAACAAGCACTAGAGTCACTCGGCGATGAGCAAAAACTACTAACTCAAAAGAAAGTACAAGAAATTCGCAGTTATGTTCAGCGTCTACTAAGCCAACAATGGACAAACTATCACTGGCTTAGCGATTTGGGTGTAGATACAAGCAAACAAAAAAATGTGCTCATCAATAACATTGAACACAAGTTGGAGTTTTTATCTGCCTCCCTCACTTTTAATAGCCAACAGGAACAAACGCTCAATAAACAGCTTAAAGCGGCTACAGACAGTGAAAAAGGGTCTTTACAACTCCTTCATATTTTATCTGAACGACAGCTCACCAGTGATTTAGCAAACATGCAGGCTTTCATTAAACTGGCCGATCAAATGTCAGTTGATACTGCCGATTACAAAAAACAAATTTTTGAACAAACAGGTAATGTGACCAACGATTTACTCAACGTTGCCGTGCTACTTTCCATTGCGCGCAATAACCTCGAAAACCTGAGCTTATGGGTTGTCGAAAATGCGCCGCAGATGCTGTTCAAATTGTTCGTGTTTGTCGTCATTATCGCGGTCTTTAGGATCCTAAAAAACATTACCAGCAAAATGGTTAAAAAAGGCGTATCTTCACCCAACCTCCGTATGTCTCAATTGATGCAAGAGTTCTTTGTGTCTATGTCGGGCAAAGGTGTTTTCTGTATCGGTCTATTGATTGCGCTGTCGCAAATAGGACTCGATTTAACACCAATTCTAACGGGGTTTGGGGTCGCGGGTGTGATCATAGGTTTTGCATTGCAAGATACCCTTTCCAACTTTGCTTCTGGCATGATGCTGCTGATATACCGTCCATTTGATGTGGGTGATTTTGTTGAAGCAGGCGGGGTTTCAGGCAAGGTCAGTCATATGAGCCTTGTCAGTACCACCATCAAAACCTTTGATAACCAGATCCTGATTGTACCTAACAGTAAAATTTGGGGCGATACCATTAAGAATGTTACTCATGAACGCGTTCGCCGCGTTGATATGGTGTTTGGTATCGGTTATAGCGATGATTTGGAACTCGCTGAAAAAGTCTTTAATGACATTATTGATGCGCACCCTATGGTACTGCGCCAGCCCGAGAAAACTATCAAACTGCATACACTGAATACTTCTTCCGTGGATTACATTGTGCGTCCTTGGGTCAAAACCGAAGATTATTGGGATGTTTACTGGGATGTCACACGTGAAGTAAAACGTCGGTTCGATGAAGTGGGACTGTCTATTCCTTTCCCTCAGCAAGATGTGCATTTACACATGGCGGACGCCGAAGCGGCGAATATTGCTAAAAAGTGATAAGAGGGAACACTCGTCAACCTGAACAATGAACAGTGTAAAATTGACGTAGCGCTAACAAATCTTACAAATCACCGTGCGATAGTAGTTCCATACTTTTGGCATCATAAACAAACAGTTCAGAGTAATAATACTGATTGTTACGTTGAAAATTATTAGTGATAAATTACTATCTCATCAAGCAATTATTCAACATTTAACGTTATAATGATGCCTATTCTCGTTACGAGAAACTTTATTGTCTAATGGCGAGCCATTACTTATTAGGGAATTTCCTATGAAAAAGCGTTTTTTAGCAGCCCTTGCTCTTCCAGTTTTACTAGCAGCATGTGCAAATAACAACACTGCGCAAGTTGCATCAGAACAAGCACTGACCAATAACAACTGGGTACTTACTCAAGTTGATAGCAAAGCGCTTAACCTGCCAGAGCCAATGAAAGCACCTAACCTAGAGCTAGGCGCAGATCTAAACGCAAACGGCCTTGCAGGCTGTAATCGCTTCTTCGGCCAAGCTGAATACAAAGAAGGCAAAGTACGTTTAGATAAAATGGGTATGACAATGATGGCTTGCCCTGAGCCTGCAATGGCACTAGAAAACACATTCGCGCAGACACTAAGTGACTGGAGCGATGCAACTATTAGTGGTAATCAACTAACCCTAAAAGGTGCAGAGCACACGCTAACTTTCGAGCGTGATGCAAAGTAATCCCTGAAATTTAGGGTAACTGTATTCAATAAAAAGCGAAGCATTTTTTGATGCTTCGCTTTTTATTTGACTGAAATTTACCACGCTTGGTCTTGGTCTTGGTCTTGGTCTTATGAACGCTATCAATTAAATTGATAGCGTTAATAAATTATCAGCATAACGTCTCTAATTCAGGGGCGACTTCGGGTAAAATTTTAATGCAGCGAACAGCATTGCGTCCTGCTGATTTGGCTTGATACAAGGCAGTATCCGCAAAGTTAAACAGAGAATCAGGCGTTTGGCCATCAAGTTTACTCGCTGAAACCATCCCAACAGACACAGTAACAATCTTTAGATGCTCAGCTGTTTTATGCTCAATGGCAATCCGCTCTATCGCGCTTTTACATTGCTTTGCAACAACTTCTCCATTGGTCGTATTAGGAAGCAGAACGGCAAACTCTTCCCCCCCAATTCGCGCAATACGATCGGCAGGTCGCTTTAAAACACGCTCCAATTCTGATGCAACAAGGCGTAAACAGCGATCACCAGCTTGGTGCCCATAGGTATCATTAAATTGCTTGAAGAAATCGATATCAAAAATAAGCAATGCCAATGGCTTAGATTCACGCTTGGAGCGCAAAAATTCGAGTTCATAATATTCATCGAAATAACGTCGGTTAGCGATACCCGTTAGAGGGTCAGTTTTCGTTAAACGCTCTAGCTTTTCATTTACCTCATTAAGCTGTGCATTCTTATTATCTAAATCTCTTTGCATATCTTCGTTTTGTCTTGCAGCAACAAATGCGAACCAAGTTGATAAACCAAAAAACACATTCCCAACAATAAATACCCACCACGGGGTATGCGTTCTTCTGGATGAAAAATATTGAGCGCTAGGAATAGCTTCAAGCACCCACCGTCGGCCTGCATAATTCATAACAGATCGCGTATAACGGTACTGATTGAGTAACATATCGTGTGATTCGTTTTTCAAATCACGTGAAAACAAAATGGATTTATTCGCAGGAATAGTGGCATCCCATAATTTAAGGGCAATTTCCTGATCTTCACCACCGCGATAAATTGATGAAAATATCGACTCTAGATCATACACACCTAAGATAAAGCCACGTAAGGATTCTTCTCTATTATCCATCATAGGAGTATTAAACAATGGCAGTAATGAAAGCACACCAACACGATAATCTTCGGATTGAATCAACCCGACACCTTCAGAGAGCTGAACATCACCACTCGCAATAGCACGTTGCATAACTTCACGACGGCGAGAGTTCGAATTGAGATCGTATCCCATTACGACTTCATTCGTTTCTAACGGCTCTAAATAAAAGACCGGATAGTAATAGTCGCGATCAGTTGCTGATCCCATGACGCCAGAGGCTAAACGCTCGGTAAATTGATAGCCTTCGAAATGCGTTTTTCCTTGTGCTTCAACTTGGCTTCTCTCTGAATGAGGAACCCGAGGGATCCACTCCAACGCTTGCACTTTATTATGGCGACTCAATATATACGCAGCCTCATCAGCGAAAGATGATGCCGATATAATTTCGTTATTATCAAAATGCGCTTTCAGCGAATAGACTGACTCTAGATTAAACTTTACGCCCTTATAATATGAGAAAGCTTTATCATTTATTTCATCTTGAAACTCGCGTTCAATATTCTTCGTTTCCACTTGATAGAATAACCAAAAAAACACGCTAGATATTACAAGGCCCACGATAGCCGAGATTAAGGTTATTCTGTAAAGTCGCTTTCCCATTGGAGCCCTTTCTATATAGTTATCCTTTCATTGTTAGAACAAAAAAAACGTATTACCAGTCTCTTGTTTCTATTTTTCGCCCTCACCAGCACTTTTATACTCTTTATTTTATAAAACGAAAAAGGACACACTTATAGTGGGCTCTGTTCAGTATTTAAGTGGGTGAACTATACTTTAGATAAATC
>NZ_NOIF01000207.1 GCF_002265265.1 Photobacterium sanguinicancri | reverse complement strand
GCTTTAGCTGGAGTTATTTTATTTATACAATCAAAAGCATCTGTAAAATAATCTGTATGCTTACCCTTCCCTATGAAGCTGAGATAATTTTTATTGTAATCAGTATTTAATGATTTTACATAACCAGTAGTATTTATATCAACTGCTTGGTGCAATTTACTCAAATCAACGTGAACTTCAGTTGTGGGCTTCAAATTAGTTAACTTAATACCAGCAGTATTAGTTATCATCGCAGCCATTAAGCGGCTATCATGAAATGATTCATACTCAATAAAACAGATATAGCCACCTTTACTGTTTGTATGAACAATCTCTTCATATAAAGCAGCCATTGTAGACGTTGTAAGTTCAAGAAATACACTGTCTCTTTGAGCCTCACCGTCTTGCTCACTATCTAACTCTCTAAGTTTTGAAGGAAAGTCACCATTACCTTTAAATTGCCCCCAAAGAACAGCCGTTCTACTATCCTTGGTTTTAACTAAATCTTTAGCAAGTTTTAAGATGACTTCATTGCCTAAGTTTAAAAGTTCATCAGCAAGATCTGGTTTTTTTTCTTTGAAAAGCTCGTGAATTACAAAGCGCTTGATTGACGCCATTTTATACCCTTACATATTACTGGTTTTATCGACAGCGCTATAGTACCAATAAGTCACTTATTTTAAAGAAGAATAACTCAAAGTATTGTGCAATATATTTAGTATAGATAAATACTGTATTTTTGTACAGTACTATTCGATTCTAACAAATTCAGAAGCAACTAGTCGTAGTGTTGGTAATGAAGAGTTCATCTAAGTAAATCAAAATCTCAAACTTGGATAATGAAAAAATCCCTGGAGTGACCTGCCATATTGCCTCTGTTGAAGCTAATTTAAGCCTTTCCGATCCAAGTGATAGTTCTATTTCTTGTCGTCAAACGGGTGATATCACACCTGAAATGCTCGCTAGAATAGATAAAAGTAAATCGGGTGAAGTGGTATTCAAGCAATCTAAAAGCATCTTCTTCAAATCAATGAAAGTTAGACGTATCTACGATGCCGAAAACCAGACGCTACTCTACTTGTCTTACACGACTAAAGAGACAGAGGGAAGCTTCAAGCATAGCCTGTCTACAGTGCCATTATGGGGCACTAAAGCTTATATCCAGCCAGCGACGCCAGCGTCATAAGCCAGATTTAAAAACATCAACAAAAAGGCCGCCCCCTTAGTAAGGGGCGGCCTTTCTTTTATGCATGGTAACACCAAGCTACTTTATTCTAAGCTGGCAGCATTAACTTGTTTAGCTGACGCCTTTTGCGCTCGTGTCATTAGCCATGACGCGATACAGCCGAAAACAACCACCTGTAGCCATAATTGTCCCCACCAGCCAATCACTTGTTCGAAGCTAGCACCCATTTGGTTCAAGCGTACAAAACCGTTAATAGCGGGTGTCGCAGGTGCAATTTGAGCGATGTGGTTTAATACATCTGGAATAGCAGATGGCGGCCAAATAAAGCCCGCGGTGAAAATCAAGGGAATCGAGCTGATCAAGACTATCACTGTTGCCAATTCACGGCGTGGGATCAACTGACCAATTACCATCCCTGCAAAAACGACAGCCAATAAGAAAGGTACTGTCATTGCCAGTAAGTCACTCATTGAAGCAAGCCTGCTGATACCTAATGACTCGAAACTATAACCAAAATAATACGCAGTCAGTGGAAGGTAAATTGCCATCATCAGCAAACCACGCACTATGATTATTTTCCATGCTGGATAACGCAACCAATACCCTGTACCACCTTGTAGACGATATTCGTTTTGACCACCACCTAACATGGCCACAGCAATCAATAATGTCTGATGTAAAATCAGCACGAATACTGCTGGCACAACGTAATTCACGTAGCCCATCGATGGATTAAACACAGGGCGCGTATTCAGTTTAATGGCTGAATACTGATCTGATGCTAACGCAATGTTATCACCCGACATAACCATCCGTGCCACTTTTACCTTAGCCCCTAGCGTACCACCCGCGGTGGCCATCCCTTCGACAATAGTGCCGTACACAAGGAAATAAGAAGCATCACCCGCATACGCGAGTACAGGGCTTTTCCCGAGTAACAAATCACGATTGAAGTGCTCAGGGATCACTAATAACCCATGAACTTCACCCGTTTCTAACTGACTTTTCGCTTCACCTATAGACTGCGCATACTGCTGTACTTTTACTTGTGGTGTCGCATCTATCATCCGAATCAATTCACGGCTAATTTGGCTTTTATCGTGATTGACCACAGTGACTAGTTGCTCACGTGGTAACTGCTGAGAATACGGCAGTGGGTAAAGAAATGAGTAGATCAACACCCCACCAAACACAGTAAACAGTAACGCCGGATTGGTAAAAATCGCATTCAGCTCAAATTTTATCAGTGTACGCCAACTCATGATTTCACCTCCGGTGAGTGGTGATTCAATTCAGCATTGCCTTCAAGCTTAAGCTCAGAATGACCAATCGCTTTCGCCTTTAACGCCACCAAGACCAACACTATCCAGAAAGCAAAAATACCCGCTAACGTTGGCAAACATGCCGCCAATGACGCGCCATAGCTCACTTGCATCACTTGCACTTCGATATAGTGGCTAATGGGTAGCAAAGCGCGCCAAATTTGGGCCAACAGCGGCATATCACTCGCAGGGAAAGTGATCCCCATAAAAGCAAATGCAGGGGCTGTAAAACCAGCAACCATACTCATCGCACGCGTCGCGTCCAAGGTGACAAGAAACAGTAAAGCCCCTATTGCTTGGCAAGCGACAACAGTGAGGAACTGCGCAAATAGCACAATGCCCCAACTCCCATGCATTGGCCATGCTTGCCACAGGTACATACCAATCATAAAGACTGCACCCTGCAACCAAAATAGCCCTGTATACGGCAATAACTTGGCAACCAAATTACGGATAGGTGCTTTTGCAAGCCAACGGCCAACTCCTTGCTGGCGTAGCTCGGCTGCCATCGCCAATACGGTCGTCGCCACCATGATAATTTGCCACATAGCAGGAATAGCGGCAGACACGAGAAACTGACCATAATCACTGCTGGTATTATATAGCGGCGTTATTTGGCTTCTAACTGGAACGGCCTGCCCTAATGCTTGCAATGGGACTGGGCTACCACCCACCATATTTTTGAGTGTATCTACGCCGGCGGTAAATGTGCCCTGCGCTTGAAGTAACGCTGAGTTAACTAACTTACCCACCAAAATAAACTGACTATTATAGAAAGCCGTTACTTGTGGTGAACGCCCTAGCATGGTGTTTTCTTCTAATTTAGAAGGCAACACAACCAGTGCGTAAATATCACCATTCCGTAATGCAGCACTGCCCTTATCGACCGTTGTAAACTGCTCGGTAACCGCCAAGGCAGGGCTAGCATCATAATATCGGGTTAACTGACGAGACAGACGGCTATGGTCAAGATCAACCACACCAATCGACAGATCTCGGGCGATTCCCCCAGAGAAAATCGCCCACACGACGATAAACAGCAAAGCAGGGATCCAGAGTGTCATGGCTTTTAACCACGCCTCTGAACGCCAAATGTGCCACTCTCGTATTAGCTGTGAACGCAAGGTCATGCTACTCCTGCTCTACTAAAATACTCATGCCTACGCGTAAGCCTTCAATTGGCTGTACAGGACGCGCTTCTACTTCAAAAGTACGCATGTCGAAACCTTTCGCGGTATCCGTTGCGCGCCACGTTGCAAAATCACCCATCACAGACACATGGCTCACCATAAACTCATGGCTGTCTTCACTTAATGCAGGGATCACAGCTTGGAATGTTTGACCTTCACGGTACGCCTTTAGACGATCTTCACGCACGTTGAAAACAGCCCATGCATCGTCCATATCGACAATGCTTACAACGGGAAAGCCTTGTGGCGCTAATTCACCAGAACGAAGAAGGATTTGGCTTACTTCACCACGGTGCCAGCTTTCAACACGGGTATCAGCCGCATAAGCTTCCACTTCCGCTACGGCACCAGCAGCCATACGTGCTTGCTCTACCGCGGCACGCTTTGTCTCAACTCGTGCACCTTCTTTTGCCATTTCTGCCATTTGGAAAGCTGCACGTTCGGTATAACGCGCTGCTTGCCATTGGGTATAAGCCTCGTCACGTTTTTGTTCAGCGAGTACACCATCACGGTACAGGTTATCTACTCGCTTATAGGTTTTCTCCATTAAGCTAGACGCCGCTTTTGCTTTTTGCCATTGATCATAAGCCGCTGCGATTTCTTGGCTTCGTGCACCTTTTTCTGCCTGTTCGGCCATTGCACCTGCCGCTTCTTGACCCGCACGTGCTTGCTCTAATTTAGCGTCAATCTCAGGACTTAATAGAGTGAAAATAAGTTGGCCACGCTCAACGCTTTCACCTTTTTTCACTAATACTTGGTCCACACGACCCGGTACTTTTGATGAAATATTGTATTGTTGCGCTTCTATTTGACCTTGAAGGCGCTCTGGCTGAGGCTGATAAGCTTGCCAGAAGGTGTAGCCAAGCCACCCCACTAACGCGGCTGCCGGAATGATTGCAGCGAAAGACTTATACTTACTCATGATTTAACCTCTAAACCTTTATATTGTTGGTACTGATTAAAGCTGTTCATTTCGCCGCTAACGGCCAGTAAACGAGACAATGAAATTACATATTGATAAGCCGCAGCCAAACGTTGTGTTTTCACACCAGCTAAATACATTTCAGCGTCGACCACTTCTAATGATGTCGATAATCCTTGGCTAAACGCTTTGTCACGTAAACGAACATTCTCTTGCGCTAACGCTATGCTCGATTTCAAGCTGTTAAATTCTTCTAATGCTTGTTGTGCTTCACGGTATGTTTTTTCGACCAAGACAGATAAGTCTTGCTCGGCTTGTCGACGTAAGTAACTCACTTGATCAACGGTACTGCGGGCTGCTTTTACTTTGCCTGAACGGCCAGAGTTATCGAACAATGCGATATTAACACCAACACCAACAGCCCAATCTGGCGCAGTTTTAGCCGCTAAAGTGTCATCTTCATGCAAGCTGTAGTTACCATATAGGTACACCTCTGGGTAATACTTACCTTTTTCGATATCAATCACACCGCTAGCTTGCTTCTTCTTGGAGTCAAGAATGTGTAAGCCAGGGTATTCATTAAGTGTTTTCTCAATGAATGCACTCATAGGTGGCAAAGATTCGTTGGTAAATAAACCTGTTGATAACGCTGCGGGGCTCGATAGCTTCAACAGTTTAGTCAGTGCAACTTGGGATATTTCAAAATCACGTTCTGCTTTTTGACGCTCAACACGCGCTTTATCGTAAGAAGCTTCTGCCTGCAATCGCTCTACTTTTGCAATTTGGCCTTGCTGCTCTAATTTTTTGGCATGATCTAAGTGTTTTTTCAGGCCTTGTTCGACCTCTTTTCTGGTTTGCAGTACATGCTCAGTCAGCACCACCCCAAAGTAAAACTTCGATAAATCTTCAAATTTGGCCTGTTGCTTCATGGCCAGCATGTACTTCGCTTCATCTTTTTGGCTTCTGGCTATATCTTGCGCTGCATCGATACGTCCACCTGTGAAAATTGGCCAAATGGCGCGAATTGAGCTCGTGAAAACATCGCGCTTAGTCAGTTGTGAGGTAAATAAATCATCCGCAATAGGCAATATTGCAGCACCTATCGGACCCATCTGACTTCCAGCGGGTGTGCTCGCCGCAAGGTCAGACGGTTTAATTTCCACAGGCTTATCTAAGCGAGTGTAATTAGCAGACATGGTAATTTTAGGAAGGCTCAAGTCACTTGCCGCATCCTGCATATATTGGGTACGGTCAATATTTGCACGTTCTGCCGCCAGAGCATCACTGCTGTCAAGAACAGTTCGCCATGCATCATTAAAACTTACAGGTGCTGCATGTACATTCGTCACACTAAACAAAATGCTAACCAATGCGACAATAGGCTTCATTTTCATCATTAACCCTTATAGGTCTTTGTCTTTTGAACAATTCAACACCATTTTAGAGCATTTACTCTATGAAGTTCAATCTTGAATTTATAAATCATGGCTAAAACATTCAATATTAAACAAAATGCTTATTCGTAAGGTGACATCTTACCGCTTCTAATGGCGGTAAACACCTGTTTAAACATAGAAATGTATGATGTTTTATTCTCGGTCATGAATTGCCCTTGCACCAAGTGCAACATGTTACCTATCACCATAAAATGGGGAAACGACCAAATATGAGTGTACAAGCATAAGGAAAGGCATGATTTCAGACTATAGTACGGCTGCCTCAATGGAGGCTAAAAAGCAGAGAGAGTTGATGAACTTAACACCCAGTTGATGTACATGGCGGGTATTTACAGATGATGCGAAAGGTACAGGCAAAAAAATGGCGGGTATCTACCCGCCTAACGTCATTTAAGCCTAATCAGCAATATCCCTATTGCAAAGAACCATTACATATACAATATATCACCCCGTATAATTACAGAATAGGTGACTGTTTATTTTTCGTGACCATAATCACCTTATGCGGGAAAATAACAACGACAAACAATTAACTAAAACCAAAGTAGCAATAGATTGAAAATAACCTGATTTTTTAGGCAAAAAAAAACGGCTCACCGAAGTGAACCGCTTTTATTTTTTTGGAGCCTACTTAGCCATCATGATTAATGATTTACCAAATAGCCATTCAAGTTCTTTGATGCTGTCTTTACCAAAACGATCGCTACAAAGTTGGTATAAACGTTCAATACCACGCATCGCAAATTCATTCGAGCTTTCTGCTGTAACAATGTGGTGGAAAAGTAAACGCAGAATTGCCAAGAACTTCTCATCTTCTAATGCCGCAACCCAGCTAGTTACGAAAGTTTCAAGATCACTTTCAAGATCGAGTTTTTCAACGAACAGTTTAAAGATTCGCCCATCCATTGCATTCGCGAAATCCGATTTTTTAGGAAAGTGATGGCTAATGCCAGTACGAGAAATGCCTGTCTGTTTACTTAATGTGGTGTATGACATTTTGTCGTAACCTAATGTCAGCAGTTGATCAACAACCGCATCCATAATGGTTTGGATTGTGATCTCTGTATCTTCTTTGCTACGCTTTGGCATAATGAATGACTCTGAAAATGTATTTGCCTAATCATGCAATTTGATGATTAGTTGATATATATATTGCTGTTATGTCTTTAGTATTACAAAATGCTATTCCGTTAACCAGTCTTCTGCTCGTTTTTTTTAGGTCAATTCAAATATCAACGCTGAAAACTTAAAATTCAAAAACAAAAATACGAGTTTTATCACAAACCAAAAACACCTTACCTTCGTTTATATCTACTATCGACCAAACTTTACAGCAGCTTCTTCTATATTACGGTAAAGATTCGTTGTCCAATGTGGATATGTGCTAGCGGCAATTAAAGGCCCCTTCCTCGGATCTGTGGGTGAGATGACCACCTCAATATTCTCGATTCCGACGGCCTCAGCGGCAATAAACAGCTCTTCTATAGCAACATCGCCCATAGCCAGACACCCTACCGATGATGCACGACCATGAATAAAAATATTTGATCCAGGTTTATACCGCTTTTCTTCTTGGGCATGCTGAAGATCAAAACGGTTTGGATAATTCAACTTCATTGATAAATGAAAACGACTATTCGGGTTAAGACCAACAACTTGGTATATCCCTTCCGGTACTTGTTTGTCGCCCTCCCGTAATTTAGGGCCTAATTCACCACTTTGTTTTTTCACGGGGTAACGCTTGATATAAGACCAACGTCCCTTTTGTTTAGCCCAAAGCTCTAATGCTTCATCTTCCTTTATTGCAAATAAACCTAATTTTTCAGGTGGATAAGCCACTCCAGATTGCGCAAACAAACGTGTTAAACGTGGCACTATAATAGGAGAATAACGATGACGTACATCATCAACAGTGCGACTGCCATGGGGAGGGTAATCTTGGTATGACGATGCTGAAGAACTGGCGACACAAGCTAAATAAGTGCATGCAAGGAGCCCTCGGAGCATAAAGCGATTTAGCATTATTTTCACCTATCCTTCCCTATCCACCTTAACTGGTTAGCAAAGCGCACAACCTTTAGCATTTCATTCGAAAAATCAATTCACTGAGTTATGGTTAAATAACAAAAAGTTACCTCTTTAACTCGACTAGCTCAGCACATAATCAATAGCTTACTCCATGCACCAAAGCGTAACGCTACTTAACAAGCTTAAAATCTGTCTCTTAAAAACATCTGACGCTGCCGACGAATAGCCTAGTGAAGATCTCGGTGGTCGACGTATCATAAAAAAAAAATGGCGGGGGGGGGGGGG
>NZ_NOIF01000206.1 GCF_002265265.1 Photobacterium sanguinicancri | reverse complement strand
TGATTCACTATCAAAGGCTACATTCACAGAGAGAATCGCTGGATGCTGGGCTCTCAACTAAGTTGCTGAACAGAGCCTTTTTGTACCATGATAAATGTGCCGAGGGGAGAAATCTTACTTCACTTTCTTAATTTTACTTTTCCAGCATTGGACGTTTGTTTTCTACGCCATTCTATTCATCTGCATCCTCAGGTGGCGCTATAACTTCAACACTATTCGCCAAATCGTATAGAGCTTTGCGTTGAGCTCGATAAACTCAATTTGATCCGGCGTAATTTCCGTATTCTGAAAAATGGCATCGGTTGTACATTCGGGCGCACATAATGAGCAACCGATGCAAATATCTGGATCGCTCACTAAAAAGTTAGGGTTTTCAAAAAAGCGCAGCAGTTGTCTTTTTCAACATTAAGCTAAACGCTGTTACTCGCTGGATTGAGCTAACGCTGATATCCCCACCGTGCGCTTGAACTATCGACTTGGTGATAGCAAGCCCCAACCCAGCACCTACACTACTCGTGTGTTTACGGGATTTATCGGCGCGATAGAAACGGTCGAAGAGATAAGGCAGAGAGCTAGCAGGGATTGGCTCGCCAGTATTGATGATTTTTATTGCGTTGTAGTCGTCATCAGATGATAGCTGAATTGTGATTACCGAATTTGAGTCACAATGGCGTAAAGCGTTAGACAGTATATTGCTGATTGCACGTTGCAGCATTTGTTTGTCGCCAAGCTGAATACCATCTTCAGTCAAATTAAGTTCGACTATATCAATAGTCACATTTTTATCTTCAGCCAATAATTCGTAGAATTCGATCAGAGTTTGGATAATTGTCGTTAATTTAAGTGGCTCTTTATTGCTATGGAGTAGTTGATTCTCTGATTTAGCAAGATATAAGGTATCTTTGATTGTTTTGTTTAGCCGCTCAATTTCTTCTGCGTTTGAACCTAGAACATCTTGATACTCAACGGGGGTACGGGCTGCTGATAAAGCAACCTGAGTTTGCGTCATCATATTGGTGAGTGGTGTTTTGAGTTCATGAGCGATATCAGAAGAGAATTCACTGAGTCGGCTAAAACCACACTGTAAACGATCAAGCATCTTGTTCTGCGTTGCGACTAGCTGAGAGAGCTCTACCGGGAGCTTGTTGTTTGGCACTCGAACATCAAGGTGTTGGATACTCACCTTGTCGAGGTAGCTTTGTAGTTCCTGTAAAGGCGATAATCCTTTTTTGACCGTGAATATGGCGTAAGCACCTGAAATCAGGTTACTGATAAGAAACGTCCAAAGTAGCACTATATCTAATTCGTTAATAAAGCTTTTGTGGTAATCCATGTTTATTGCTAGCACGATAGCGTCATATTGTGGGTGCTGCATTTTGAATCGGAATCCTCTATAACTGTGCCCGTTATCCTTCCATTCTAATGCATTTTGAACTGAAAGCGCTGGTGGTAAAGCCAGTGTAGAGTTGCTATAGGTAAGTTTGCCATCATGGTTGATAACCCAAAGAAATGCGAAGTTTTCAGTAAGTACTGGGGATGAATTACTTTGAAGATCGTCTAACGTTGCTGCTACGGTTAAGAACTTACTATTGAGCAGCTGATAATCTTGAGCATAGAAGTGATGCTTGATGGCGTATTGGACGATTAATGTAAAAGAAGCGAGAACAATAAAGGAAGAAGCCATGTACATTGCTATCAACTTTGTCGCCATTGAGTTTTTCAATGCCAGCTTCATGCGGTTAACTCTTCAAGTTTGTAACCCATGCCACGTACCGTGTGGATGAGTTTGATTGGATAGGGTTTGTCTATCTTGGCACGTAACCTTTTAACAGCGACATCGATGACGTTCGTATCACTATCAAAATTCATATCCCAAATTGTTGAAGCGATAAGTGTGCGAGAGAGGACTTCCCCTTTTTTGTTCAAAAAAAGCTCAAGCAGCGAAAACTCCTTTGCTGTGAGAGATATAGTGTCGCCACCTCGGCGCACAGTGCGTTTTAATAAATCCAATGATAAGTCAGCGATGGATAAGCTTGTTTCGGTTTTTGTGTGACCAATTTGGTGTCTGAGTGCATTTTTGACTCTGGCGAGAAGCTCAACAAAAGCAAAGGGTTTGACGACGTAATCATTGGCGCCTAGCTCGAGTCCTTTTACTTTATCCTCAACCTGATCTTTAGCTGATAGCATGATAATGGGGGTACCTAGCTGGCTACCACGTATTGTTTGTAATATCTGCCAGCCGTTTAACTTAGGGAGCATGATATCGAGAATGATAAGGTCATAGTCATTACTGGTTGCTTGATATAGCCCATCGACACCATCTTGCGAGAGATCGACAACATACCCTGATTCAGTAAAGCCTTTTTTTAAATAGCCGCCAGTTTTGGGCTCGTCTTCTACGATTAATATTTTCATTCTTTAACTATTTAAATGGGTGAGGACTTTATTGTCGTGAATACTAAACTAGGAATTATCTTATCTCATCAGACTTGATAAGGTCATTGATTTTGTGGCTGTTTGAAGGGATTGATTGTTATGTCAGGCAGCATAACGCTTCTATATGTAACCAGAGGCTTACCGCTTGCCTCTGGCTAATTTGGCTGAATAAATTAGTTATTTGAATCACGCTCAGGATAATGGAAGCTGACGTTTATTTTGCCTTTGTAATTTATTTGACCATCCGTATTCATAAATTCTTCTACTGTTACGTAACCACCTTCATTAAGGTGTATTTGACGTCGATCTATGTTTACGCCTGAGATTTTGAGCTTTTTACTAAGCTCTACAGGTTCATCTTTACTGAGTTGGTGAAGTTGGTTTAACCCAATTTGATAGGCTTCTTGTTTTGTTTGAACCGCATCAGTTTTAATGGTTCGCACACCCAATCTTTCCACTATATTTCCTGCAGAGTAGCCAAATTGGCTTGCAAATACACTGGTGCTTAATAGAGTCAGTGTTGTAGTGACTAAGGCTGCTTTGATCAGTTTCATTTGTTTTCCTTTAAGGGCTCTCTAGTTAACTTGAGCTCATTCTATTCCTTAGATGATGACTTAAGGGGGACTAAAACATGACATTTTTGTCAGAATTAAGAGGGGGAAATAGCTAACGCTGTGATGCTTTCATTAATACTTCTAGCTTGGCGGGAGTTGAACCAAATAAGCCATGCAGCTGAGCGAGATAAAGTTCAGCCGTAGCAATCGCGTCCATCAAGGCGTGATGGGCGGGGTAGTCAGGAAGGTGATAGCATTTACGTACAGATGCCAAGCGCCAATCAGGCTTGGTTGAGCGGATCTGGCTACGATATTGTTCTATTTTCAGCGTATCGAGCCATAGTATAGGCAGTGATGATAAGTAGTAATGCTGGTTGACATAGTGTTCTAAGAACCCTTTTTCGATAACGCAACCATGAGCAATAACTATCTTGCCTACCATGGTTTTCAATAATTGTGAAAAAGCCCGATGTTCATCTAACCCAGCTTTATTCAGTTGTTCAGGTAATAGGTGATGAATCATGGCTGAATCACCTGTGATAGCCGTTTCACTGCGGATTAAATAGTGCCGAGCAGAGCCGAGATTAATGATGCCATTCGTTATTTCTACCCAACCCATGCTCAAGACATTGTGTACCTGCGGGTTAAGTCCATTCGTTTCAAAATCGAGCACAATGACATCGAGTAATCGGGCATCTGTCAGGGTATCTGCAAGGGGGGTACTTACCAATGATTGCAATGGTTCAGGGTAAACCTGTGTTGCAATCCTATCCCGCTGTACCTCAAGTTGTTTTAGTGGCGTCGATTTGAACCAAGCTAACATCTTAGGCTCCAAACTTCATTTTTACAGCATCTTGAAATCCACTCACAATACGGAAAGCATCTTTCAAATGCTGTCGGCTAAAACTACCGAAATGATCAGGATTTAAGGTGTTTGATAGTGGCTTGCCACTTCGTAAACAGCGAAGGTGGTGGCTATAGCGTAACTGCATCATATATTGGTATGTGCCGCTGAGGTCCTGATATGAGCTTTCATTGATGGATTGATGATCTAAAGCAAAACGCAGACGAGCTTCGGTTGCCAGCATTTCGCCACCATCGTGTAGCGCATAGATCCGCGCTAAATCAACCAAGTGACCAATAGCCGCTTTCTTTATATTCAGTCGTTTGCCATTTTTTCCTTCTTTTTCTAGCACAAGGTTATTGAATATTCCTAACGGTGGTCGAGTTTGAAGGGCATTTCGCACTAATGCTGACATTAAGCGTGTATTACCTTTCACTTGGATGACACGTTGTTTTTCAAGGATATCAAATAAAGTATTATCACCAGCGAGTGGGCGAATCTCTAAAAATACCGTTAAGCTGAGTAACATGTCATATTCAGGGTTGTTGGCCCATTTTCGGTAATATTGCAGCCATACGTTGAGAGGTTGGCACCATTTGGGAGTCGCAGCCATAAAACGGCCAGTACAGAGCGCGTAGCCACATTCAGCAAGACCTTTACAGACATGCATAGCAAAGTGGTTGAAATAAACGCGGTCACTGTCTGTCGCATTATCCTCGAGTACTAGCGCATTATCTTGGTCGGAGAGGAGATGGATTTCACCTCTAGCATGTGAGCCTGCAGCAAGCCAAACATAGCGACAAGGTATGGGGCCGAGTGCTTTCTCAGCTATATAAATCAGGCGTTGAGTGAAAGCATCATAAATCATTGTTAACACTTGACCGATCAGGTGTGAGGGCAGGTTAGCTTCAGCCATGGCTTCAAAGATTGCTTGTCGCTCAAGCGCTAATGCGGTTAACTCTTCCAATGATTGGCATCGACCAATTTTCTCTATTAAGAAGACGGCTTGTACGCTGTGCTTTTGTACTAAAAGCTGTGGTGTTATTAAACCGACGACTTGTTTATTGGCATCTAAAACGGGCACATTCTGAATATTGTGTTTCATCATGACAAGGACAGCGGATAGCACAAGTTCATCATTGCCAACTGTCCAAGGGTGTTCGGTCATCACGTGAGTGATCGGCAAAGTGACATCGACAGCATCCGCAACAACGCGCTTTGTCATGTCTTTATCTGTCACCATCCCGACCAAGGTGTTGTTTAAGTTGGTGTTATCAACAATCACAGCGCAAGAGCAGCCTGTCTCATGACGCATCAGACGAGCAACCTCCTGAATGGTCATTGAGGGAGGGACTTGAACAATTCGAGTACTAGCCACCTCTTTTACTGACTTGAAGAACAGTCCTTTTTCGCCTTCAGACCATTGCACATTCACACTTGATTGCAATCGACGGTTTGCACTTAGCGCTAATTGTTCAGTGACGATAGGGTAGTCGGCAACACAGTGCAATAAAGCCGCATAATCAAAGCGGTAAATCAGACTGTTTTCTAATGCATTTGCTTGATAGTTTTCATTTTCGAGACTGAAACCAAAAATGTCTTTTTCACCTAATCGTGAACGTAAACTCCCATCGGGTAACCGTTGTTCAATAACACCAGAGCGAATAATAAAGAGGTTTTGCTTTTGAGTAAGGAGAGGGGCGAGTGACTCGCCTTTACCTAGAAATTGAATCTCCATATTAATAGCGATGCTGTCTAATACAGCATTAGGTAGTTGATTAAATGGCTCTATTGCGCCAAGGAAGGCCACAATATTGGGCAGTAATGTTGAGTCCATCATCGTTTCCGAAATAAATCCAAAAAGAAAAAGCTCCAACCTTAATGGCTGGAGCTTAGATTATAGGGGGAAGTATAATTACCAGAACAGAGTATACAGAACGGCTAGCACAATCATGATGCCGTAGGCGGCTAGGTTGAAGCTGCGGTCTGTCGTGAACATCGCGGCTGTTACTGAAATACCTTTTGGATCATCATCGTTCACCGATGTGCTTAAGCTGGTGAAGGCAATGACAACCAGAGTGAACAGTAATGTGTATAGCATTTGATCCATGAATGGCATTGCTAATGGCATCATTTTAAGGAAAAGAGCGAATGGTATGGAAGCAACTACGCCAGTAATCGCACCTTTGCTGGTGGTTTTCTTCCAGAAAAGACCCAGAAGGAAGACTGCAAGAATACCTGGGCTCACTAGGCCTGTATATTCTTGAATATATTGGAATGCTTGGCCAATACCACCCAGCATAGGGGCAACTAGACACGCAATAATCAGAGCCGCAATTGCAGCCATACGGCCCACATTTACCAGTTTGTGGTCACCTGAGTTAGGTGCAATGTACTCTTTGTAGATGTCCATCGTAAAGATGGTTGCCGTTGAGTTAAGCATTGATGCTAAAGAAGAAACAATAGCAGCAGCTAATGCAGCAAACACAATGCCTTTCATGCCAACAGGAAGGAACTGAGTTAACCAAGGGTATGCTTTGTCTGCGTGAACGGCACTAGGCATGTTGTTTTGTGCAACGCTACCTAGGTTTGCCATCAACTCGGGGTCATTGGTGATAACGTAAGCCGCAATGCCCGGTAGTACCACAAGGAACGGAACAATAAGTTTAAGGAATGCTGCAAAAACAATCCCTTTTTGTGCTTCGGCAATAGATTTAGCAGCCAAGGTACGCTGAATGATGTATTGGTTGAAACCCCAGTAATATAGGTTAGCAACCCATAGACCACCGATGAGCACCGCGATACCCGGCAGGTTCATGAATTGCGGGTTACTTTGATCCAGAATCATTTCAAAGTGCGAAGGAGCTGCTTCTACCATCTTGGATAAACCGCTGAACCAACCTTCATCACCACCGATGTAACTCACGGCCATGAATGTTGTCATAAAGCCACCCAGTACAAGGAAGAATACTTGGATTACATCGGTCCAAACGACGGCTGACAGACCGCCATAAATAGAGTAAACAAGGGCGAAGAGTGCAAGGCCAAGGATAGAGTACATCAGTGGGATGCCTAGAATGGTTTCCAGCGCCAAGCCACCAAGGTAAAGAACTGACGTTAAGTTAACGAAGATATACAGAGCAATCCAAAAGATCGCCAAAATGGTTTTTAACTGTTTATTAAAGCGCTTTTCGACGAATTCAGGGATGGTATATATTCCCTTGTCGATAAAGATCGGCAGGAAATACTTACCGACAATAATCAGCGTAATGGCAGACATCCATTCATAAGATGCGATAGCAAGGCCAATCGAGTAGCCAGAACCTGACATCCCAATAAATTGCTCAGCAGAAATATTGGCAGCAATCAGTGACGCACCAACCGCCCACCAAGGTAGAGACTTACCAGCAAGGAAGTAATCCTCAGTACTTTTTTGTGCCCCTTTCTTATCACGAGATACCCAAAGGCCTACACCAATAATAATGACGACATAAAGTGCAAAGACTGTTATGTCGATAAAGCTCAGACCATTTTCCAGATTCAACATTATTTTGTTCCTGTTGTATTGTTATCTGGGCTGAATTGTAAACGTTTACCCTTGTTGAATTTGTTAAGATTGTCACATCTGCTAATTTTACCCTGAAAAATACGCAATCTTGTTAGTGCCGCTGCTGCGCATCCCTGTGTTTATTCTTCTGTAGTATTGGTTTTATTTTTCCGTGGTAACGCTTACACTTGTCGGTTGGATAAGTAACATTAGGTTTCAATAAAAAAAACGTTCACTTTCTTAAGGAGTGGTGATGGGCTCGTGTAAGTACCCCTGATTAGGAAGTATTATTATCTAGGTAAAGAGATAAGGAAGGTCTGCATTTTTTGTGTTTTTAATCCAAGAGCTTTGCATACAAAGCACGGATGACAAAAGCACTAACAATTTAGCGCCTTTCTTTACTATGACGGAGTTTTAGTGGGTTATCCGCAGGTAATTCCCCACTGTAAGTAGTTTGTGGGGTTAGTCTTTAATACAAACTCGATTACGCCCTGTTTTTTTTGCTTCATAGAGCGCTTCGTCGGCATCGCTTAAAGCGCTCTTCATCGTATCTGTACCATTAAAGTAAGCGATACCAATGCTAACCGTGATGTTAATGTGTAGGTGTTGAATGAAAAACGGTGCTTTTGCCACGCTTTCTCTGAGCTGGTCACAATACTGCTTAGCTTGAACTTGGTTAAGATGAGGCATCAGCATCATAAACTCTTCCCCTCCTGTTCGTGACAAAGTGAATTCTGAATTTACTTTGGCAGCACACAGCTTTGAAAATTGCACTAAAACCTTATCACCAACTTCATGCCCATAAGAATCATTAACGTTTTTAAAAAAAATCGATATCAAAGATCGCGATAGAACCAGATGTATTTTCTTTTTTTAAAGTTTCAAACCTGTTTTCGAATCCTCGGCGGTTGAGTAGTTCCGTCAGGAAGTCGGTGTGAGCTTCATTTTGTAAGTCACAGCGCTATTTCTCTGAACGACGGTATTTATTCTGTCTCATAT
>NZ_NOIF01000205.1 GCF_002265265.1 Photobacterium sanguinicancri | reverse complement strand
AGCTATAAAAAAACCAGCCAACAGGCTGGTTTTTCTTTATTCAACTCTCAAGTATTGATCCTAAGAAAGCATCGTACTTGTTAATCTTCAGAGCTTGGGTTTGCAGGCTTACGCTTTTTAGGCATAAACACATTGTCACCCACAGCCACGTTATCGTAAAAGCGCTTATCGACTTTCTTCTTCGCTTTAGGTGCTGTTGATTTTTTCGCAGCTTCTGGCTTGTTTGTTGTTTTTTTCTTAACAAACTTCTTCTTAGGAGCTGGTTTAAGCCCCTTAAACTTACCTTCTAGACCTTCCATTGTTGTGAATGAAATATCCTGTTGTAAGTAAGCTTCTACATTCTTGAAGCTGCGCCAGTCTTTAGGACCAACTAAAGAAATTGCATCGCCTTTGTTCCCTGCACGACCAGTACGGCCTACACGGTGAACGTATTCTTCGGCGTGTTTCGGCATATCGAAGTTAATCACGTGAGAAACATTATCGATATCAAGACCACGCGAAGCCACATCTGTCGTCACAAGGATCTTATGACATACACGCTCAAACTGGCTCATGATGCTGTTACGTTGTGTTTGGTTCAAGTCACCGCTAAGTGCGACAGCTTTCAGTTGACGCTCATTAAGCTCTTTTGTTAAGCGCTCTGTATCAACACGTGTCGCAGTGAAAATAATAACTTGCTTGTAATCTTCCGTTTCTAGGATTTTATCCAATAGTGCTTGTTTATGATCTAAGTGATCACACAGCATGAAACGTTGAGTAATATCTTTGTGTTCTTCTGCTGAACTACCAACAGCAAGCTGCTTGGGTGCATCTAGCATGTCTGTTGCGATGTCCAACACATCGTTATGGTCAAGTGTTGCTGAGAACATCAATGTTTGACGACGACGGTGGTTAGCTGCATTGTGAATGCTGCGTAAATGCGCTTCAAAGCCAAGATCAAGCATACGGTCAGCTTCATCAAGGATCAGCATTTCTAGACCATCAAGGTAAGTACTTTTATGCTCTAGGTGATCAGCTAAACGACCAGGTGTTGCCACAACAAACATTGGGTCATCACGCAGTGCTTTTACTTGATCGTTAAAGTTTTCGCCACCAACAATCAAAGTACCATCATACGGAGTACCCGCATTTAGTGTACGTAGTTGAGCAAATACTTGCTTCGCTAGCTCACGCGTCGGCGTTAAAATAAGCACTCGAGGGTCACGACGAGTAAACGGCTTACTACGGTACATACGCTGCATTGCAGGCAATAAGAATGCGAGAGTTTTACCAGAGCCTGTTTTTGATGAGGCCAACAAATCCTTACCAAGCATGGCAATTGGAATAGCTTGTTGTTGAATTTCAGTCGCTTGATCAAACCCTAGGTCGTTGATTTTCTTTAACAGTCGTTGGTCTAATCCAAGATCTTTAAAATGCAAAATGATGCTCCGGTAAAAACGCCTACAGCGTTATAGATGTACAAATTTATTAATTACTCACCCATTGTGACAACGGTCACGCTAGAGTGAAAAATGTTAGCAACGGATTATAACACAAATTGTTAGGCGATAATCTAGTGTAAAGTTTAGAAAAGTAAGTTATTTCCCTTAATTACTGCCCATAACAATCGATACAGCAATCTAAAACAATGAGAGATGGGACATTCCTTAACAAGCACATTTTTGCCATAGTTAGCAATGTCTTATAGGTATAGGGAATTACACAATGAAGTTTTTGCCGTCGAGCCTTCCCCATTACTTAGCCGTAATTTTCAGTATTCTGTTTATTGTGCTCGGGATAAATCCCGTTTTTCGTGAAGTATGGGTGGCAGAGGTTGTTCCAGTTGTATTCATCTTTTTGTTTCTGGTTGTTACCTATTCTAGGTTTCAGTTTAGCAATACCGCATACATTTTGATGTTTTTCTGGCTTATTGGCCACACTGTGGGCGCACACTATACGTTCGCACATGTTCCTTTCGATTGGTTTAATAACCTATTGGGCACAGAGCGCAACATGTTTGATCGTGTCGCACACTTCTCGGTTGGCTTTTACGCTTTTCCTATCGCGGAATGGCTCGTAAGGCGTGGCGAATGTAAGCCGAAACTCGCCGCTTTTTTCGCTTTGTTTGCGATTATGGCGATTGCGGCAGGCTATGAGATCATCGAATGGTGGTATGCGATCATCGCTGGAGGAGATGCAGGGATCGAGTTTTTAGGGTCTCAGGGTGATATCTGGGATGCGCAAAAAGATATGCTGGCTGATACCTTAGGCGCCGTGTTTAGTTTGGTACTGTTCTTTAAATTAAAACCCTTCTCAGATCCCAAGGTTATACGCTAATACAATTGCGATAAACCCATATAAAGAAGAAGCCAGATGTCTCAGCATCTGGCTTCTTTCATTGAATCTCTTGTTATCCGAACCGCGAAAATCGATAACATTAGCGATTAAGTAAACTCAGCAGCCACAAAACGATTTCGTCCTTGCTCTTTGGCCTTATATAACACCTTATCAACGATCTGGTACATGTTCTCAGGCGTTTCTAACCCTGTAGGTACCCAAGCGACCATTCCTTGGCTAACGGTGATGATATTAGACGTAGTAGATTTAGAATGCGGGATCTCAAGTCTTTTGATGCATTGCTTTAAACGTTCACACTCTTTAACGGCTTGTGTTTTATCACAGTTACTGATCAAAACAACGAACTCTTCACCACCGTAACGCGCAGCAAGTTCACCAGCTCGGCTAAAGGTAGATTTAAGCTCCTCCGCCACCAGCTGTAAACAACGGTCACCTTCTAAGTGGCCATAGTAATCATTAAAGGGTTTAAAGTGATCAACGTCGATCATAATGATCGTTAAAGAAAAGTTGTTACGACCATGCATTGAAATAAATTCAGCCAACTTTTGATCTAAGTGACGCCTATTCGCCAGCTTTGTTAAACCATCTTCATTCACTTGCTGTGAAAGTAACCCATTAGCCTGCTCTAATTGAACTGACGCTTCTTTCAATTTATGCCGCATATGCGCGATACGCTGCATTGCTTTTAATTTTGAGGCCAACACAATTTTGTTTACCGGTTTTACGAGGTAATCGTCACCGCCCATATCAATAGCTTTTGCGATCATTTCAGGTTCATCATGCCCACTTAAGAAGATGATCGGTACCCACTCTTCATGCTGCTGACGTAGCTCTTTTGCAACATCAACGCCGCTCATATCTGGCATGCTAATGTCGAGTAACACAAGATCAGGATCAAATAACGGGTATTTCTCAATGGCTTCATGCCCAGAGCCCACAGCTTCAACAACATGACCAAGACGCTGTAATCGCATTGCCAGTTGCATCCGCTCTAAATGAACATCATCAACTAATAAAACACGCATTGCTTCCATGAAAGCATCCTATTGATATAAATCGATTTGTATACTTATATTTATAGCACATATATGTACGTATCTTCAGTTATGTCCCTACATCGTCTATTTTCTGCACTTCAGCGTGACCTAGATTGCAGTTTTGCACTCAAAGAAGTGCGACTCTTCGCCGCTTTAGCCATCATATGATGTGAATAGCCAATAAAATAAACATCTTATTGACTTTTGTCAGAGGGGCTTTAGGATTCTCCTCCTTATTTATACTAAGCTGTAGGAACTCTCTATGTCTGAGATCGAGAAAAAAGACGAGCAAATCGTTGAAGAAACAAAACTATCATTGGATGACTGTTCACCAGAACTTCGTCAAGTAGCGGCGTTTGAGGAAGTTCCTGAAGAGCTAATCGAAATGCTTGTTAGCGTTTATAACGTATCAGAAGCATCATCTCGCGCATCGTGGAACACACTACCAGGTAGTGCACAAAACGTTCTTGATAACTTCGAACAATTCCACGCACTTGTTGCACTTAGCCAAACATACTCTGGTGTTGATTTCCTTGGTGAATTCCAAGATACCAAACTGCCAGAAGAAATGAGCGCTGAAGAGCAAGAAGATTACAAAGCAGTACTATTAGACAAAGTACTAACAAACTGCGTGAAGGATTTGACTAAGCAGCTTAAGCAAGCTCGTCGTAATCCACCAATGAAGCGTGAATTCCAGGAAATTTTCAAAAAATAATCCTGCGATACCAATTTGATTGAGTCATTGATCTATGGGTATTATTTAAAGGGAAGGAAACTTCCCTTTATGTTCACTATCCTGTAACTTCACCTTTAACGCGTCAAAATAACGACAAACCACTATGCGGTACACGGCTATTCAAGTCTCAAGTCGTCGATACCAGATCATAGCACTGCCTTAACTAGGTAACCCTGCCTTACCGTTAACTATAGCGATGTTTGAAATATGTCTCAGGCTGAACAAGTCAAATTTCCCACCGGTGTTTACTTTATTCCAAGCCTTGGCATCATCAAATCCAGTAACGCAACACAGGCTCTTAACCAATCTGAACAACTCATCCTTTCTTATTTGTTAGAGCACAACCAGCGGCCCGCAACGAAACAAGACCTTATTGAAGCCGGCTGGCCGGATCGCGAAGTGACAGAAGCGTCACTTTTCCAAGTTATTCGCTCACTACGCGTTAAGCTACAAGAGTCGAATAAAGGCGAAGTCATTGAAACGATCCCACGATTAGGCTATCAGATCTGCACGTTCGACATTCAGACCTTTGACATGGCAGATCTAAATCCACTCGAAAAAATAAAACAAAAATCAAAGCAGTTAAAATATTTTCTGCTCGGTATGCTTGTCCTATTTTGCGCTATTCTCGCTATTACAAAATATGTGGATGAACCAAGTGTAGATGACTTACCTTTTGAATCACGCTTAACCTCGCTTGATAGCAATCAAGTACTTTTTATAGGGGAAGATGAAGATGTCCTTACTGATTTAACAAGTAAGGTTACTACGCTTTATCAATCATATAATGCACTACACAGCCCAAATCATTTGGAAAACCGCCGTATATTTATTTATAAAAATAATGATCTTTATTCGGTCGCTTGGTGTAAGCAAGATCAAGGTAATTACTGCATTAAAGGAACCGAGCTATCTTACAGTATGCGCTTAGAAGAATGGCCGACCTTTCAAAACTATATTCTAAGCAACAAGGGTGAATTAATCGACACACCTAAAATTCAAACAGACTTCACCCGTCAACCCGCGGCAAAAGTGTATTTAAACTATATTGATGACTCAGTAATTCAATCAAAAGTGATCCATTATTTCATTTCAAATGAACCTAATAATGAATTTAAGTATTCTTCTATGTCTTTCATTGCGAGTAAGCATCAGGATTTACATCACGTTCTATCAATAAAAGCGGCGAACTACCAAGCCATTCTCACACCAGATATTCCTAATGTTATCGCTCGGGTGAAAATCATGCCAGAGATGTTCCACTGGGCCTACCAACCGACGGGCACAAAAGGCCTAAACAAAGGTTCACTCGCGCTAGAGAATGAACGACATGAGCAAGTGGTTTATGAGGGGCGTAAAGTTGTAGTTAACCACTTACTTTATCATCACAATCACCTAAGTTTAATTTTTAGCGCTAACGCTGGCTTGTACTGGGTCCATTCAAACAAACAGCAAGATGTATTATTTAAACCCACGGTAGACTAAGTAGATACCGACAGCAATCAATGTCCCTGGAATTAAAATACTCCACATGATCCCAGTCCAAACTAATCCCCACAAAATTGCAGCAGCTATCAGGAATACAACGGCGGTTTTTAGCGCATCTTTCCAATGCCCACTCATCACAATATCGATAAGGCCTGTAACCCCAAGCACAATGAGCAAGCCAGGCCACCACCATTGCGTTAGGTATAACAAGCCAAATCCAATAAGAAACACACCAGAGGAGATCCCATCTCTACCCTTCGTCTTCATACCAAACATGTCTTCTCCTCTTATGAACAATCGTTAACTGTCTACTATAGACTGATCACTTTTCAGTGCTAACTCACCCCACATCAATAAACAATACAGGGTTAAGCTGTGGTTATTACTACCATTTCGTCAAGATGTGATCTGCGCATCTCATGTTATAATTAGTAAATAATAAAAATCACTCACCCTTTCCACTATCCAACAAGCAGGCATGTCGCTCCAATGATTTTCTCTGTAGTGAAAAATAAAAAAAACCTCATTGTTTTTTTTACAGTACTCATTTTTTCTGGTTGTGCGGTATACGCGGGTTTAAATTACGATCAGATTTATGGTAAATCGGCACCGCGCGACCGTATTACCCCTGCATATTCGACTGTCGCTGAACATTACCTCACAGAGGTTAAGCCCATTATTGAAAATCGCTGCGTTGTTTGTCATGCCTGCTACGATGCACCATGCCAACTTAAAATGTCGTCTTCCGAAGGGATCGACCGTGGCGCCAATAAAGAAAAAGTGTACGAAGGTACCCGTTTACTAGCATCGAACCTGACTCGTATGTTCATCGACGCTCAATCAACAGAACAATGGCGTGAACTCGGTTTCAATCCCGTTTTAAACGAACGAGATCAAACAGCTGAAGCGAATACACAAGCGGGTGTTATGGCACGAATGCTTCAACTTAAACAAGCACATCCCTTACCTGAACAGAAAATATTGAATCAAGATGAATGGGACTTTTCGCTAGATCGCGATCAGCAATGCCCAACCATTGAAGAAATGACCAAATATGAGCAAGATTATCCAAATTGGGGCATGCCCTATGGTTTGCCACAATTGGCTGATGGTGAAAATAAAATATTAATGTCATGGTTAGAGGCTGGTTCACCAATGGCAAGCGTTCCCCCCGCACCTGAATCGACTATGAACAAAATAAAAACATGGGAAGCTTTTTTAAACGGTGACTCACTCAAACAACAACTAACCAGCCGTTATATTTTTGAACATTTGTTTGTTTCACACCTCTATTTTGAAGATGAGGAAGAAACTGTTTTCTTTAACTTAGTTCGCTCACGTTCAGCCACAGTTACGCCGGTCGATCTTATTGCGACCCGTCGCCCGTTTGATGAGCCAAATGTAGAACGTGTTTATTACCGTTTCGTGCAAGTACGTGAAACCATTGTTGATAAAACCCACATGCCCTATGCCCTTAACAAGGCAAAAATGGCACGGTTTAAAGCGCTATTTCTAGAGCCGAGTTACGCGGTAACAGAACTACCTAGCTATGATCCCGTTTCTTCATCTAACCCTATGGTGAGCTTTACTCAGCTTCCAGTAGAAGCCCGCTATAAGTTCATGCTTGATAACGCTCAAAATACCATTATGGGCTTTATAAAAGGTCCAGTATGCCGAGGTCAACTTGCGCTAAATGTTATCAATGACCGTTTCTGGGTGTTTTTTGTTGATCCTGATATGGCCAATCTACCCAGTGTGAATGCATTCTATGAGCGCCAAGCACACAATCTTCGCCTGCCAGCCGAAAAAGAAAGTAACACTGTACCTATCACTAACTGGTTACACTATTCCAAGCAACAGGGTGATTTTTTACGAGCCAAAAATGACTTCATGAAAACAACCTTCAAAAATGGTGAACACCTCACCCCACAAGTCATTTGGGATGGCAACGGCATTAACCAGAATGCTTCACTTACCGTATTCCGCCATTTCGATAGTGCAACAGTGACTAAAGGGCTGATCGGTGAGCAACCTAAAACGGCATGGGTTTTGGACTACTCTTTACTCGAACGGATTCATTATTTGCTTGTCGCAGGGTTTGATGTGTACGGTAACTTTGGCCACCAACTCGTTACACGCATGTATATGGACTTTTTGCGCATGGAGGGCGAATCTAACTTCCTCTCTTTACTACCAGAAGCAATACGTCACCAAGAGTTAGCTGACTGGTATCAGGGTGCCAATACAGATCTCAAGCTATTCATACAAGGTGATATTAATGAATTTGATCAACCATCAGGCATTACATACCTAACAGATACGCCAAAGAAAGAGTTACTGGATAAACTAAAAACGCATCTTGCTCTGGTTCAACCGACTCGGTACGAACTATCAGAGGCTGCATTAGGCAACCAAGCTATTGCAGCACTAACAACCATCGGCCGCATGCAAGGCGAACACGTTAGCTTATTCCCAGAACTGAGCTACATTATGGTGACACCAAACGACACCAACAAACCACCACAACTCTTTACCCTTGTGCGTAATAGCGCACACAAGAATATCTCCAGTTTATTTAATGAAGAGTCCAACAGGCTATTCACTCGTGACAACGTCACCATAGTGAGAGGTGTGCTCGGTAGTTACCCCGGTGCATTTTGGTCTGTAAAAGAAGCCGAACTTCCCGCTTTAACTGAAAAAGTCTTAGCCGTTAAATCAGAAGAAAGCTACAAGGCATTATTAGACCAATTTGGCATTCGTCGAACCAACCCCGAGTTCTGGCCATTTAGCGATACACTTAACCAAACATACCAAGCTAACTACCCAATTGAGTCTGGTCTGTTAGATTACAATCGCGTTGAAAACCGCTAATTAACACCAATAGACAAGCATAAAGGCCAGCTCACTTAGCTGGCC
>NZ_NOIF01000204.1 GCF_002265265.1 Photobacterium sanguinicancri | reverse complement strand
GAATAAAATGACACATTTTTTATTCATTACTATGTGTATACCATGGCTAAATAAAATTCTGGTTTCCGAGCCATCTAAAAATACAGTAGCGCTAGTGACACTAAAATAAGAATTGGTAGGGGGCTAGTTTACACAGCACTGTAAACAGAAGGGGGAGAAATAGAGCACTCGTCAGGCAGTACGTTAATCACGCTGGCCTGACTTTACACATAAACCAGAAAAAGGGCTGTAGCCTTCGCCACGCATTAAGCATTGCTCAAATTTTTTGTAATCGGTGTACTGGGATAAGATCAATAATAGCACTGATAACAATAGTCCTATAACTGCACCGACTGATAGCCACGAAAGTTTCTTTTTCATTCCATACACTAACGCCACCATAGAAACAGGTGCTACCGTAAGTGCAATAACCCACACATTAACAGTTAAAGCAAGAATCGACACGTTTTGACCAATATCCTAAACCATGAACAACAAGCAATGAACAAGCGTTCATTCAGAAGCAGAATAATAATCGCTTTTAGCTGCAACAAGCAAAGTTTGAATCAGATATTTTCAAAGCTTTACACTACTCTGACATAAATTCCGCAAATATTACCTTTTTCGCCAAATCTACAAACAAATAATAACCTCGATGCATATCAGGTTCCAATTCGGATTATAGAGAGCTGTGAGCATTATCGCTTTTTATTGCTTGCAAGCATTTCAAACCAGATCGATCTCACATTTTGTTACCAAAGAAAGTGCAAATCAGCCATTTTATCTCTACATTTCACCCATCGAAACGTTTGCGTAAACGTTTCGATGCATTAGAATTCAATTTAACGTGTTAAATAATATTCCTAAGAAACATGTTAGAGCATCACCACTATTTATAATTAAGGTGCACCCCATGAAAAAAAACGCACTCATCAATGCCGAGTTGTCATACGTAATCGCAACACTTGGTCACACTGATGAAATCACGATTTGCGATGCTGGCTTACCCATCCCTGACGAAGCACAACGCATTGATTTAGCTTTAATTCCGGGTGTTCCAACATTCATTGGCACTGTAAAAGCCGTGCTGAGTGAAATGCAAATCGAAGGCGTTATTATCGCTGAAGAATTCAAAAGCGTTAGCCCAGATCATCACCAAGCCCTTCTTGCACTGATTGATTCTGAACAATCATTATGTGGCAAATCTATCGCTATCAACTACATTCCACACGAAGCATTTAAAGTGCACACTCAAAACAGCAAAGCTGTGGTTCGCACAGGTGAATGTACCCCTTATGCCAACGTGATTTTTCAATCTGGCGTCGTCTTCTAAATCGCCTAGTTTTAAATCGCACAAATTTTTAGGTTGCTAACTAAGCGGCTTAATTAAAGTCGTAAGGAACGAACATGAATCAGCCAATCCTAGAATTACAAGGTATCGAGAAAGCCTTTCCAGGTGTAAAAGCCTTGGATCACGCTTGCCTGAATGTCTATCCCGGAAAAGTCATGGCGCTGATGGGTGAAAACGGGGCGGGTAAATCCACACTGATGAAGGTACTAACCGGCATTTACGCCATGGATAGCGGTGAAATTCGCTACCAAGGCAAGCCTGTGAACTTTAATGGACCTCGTCACTCTCAAGAAGCCGGCATCAGTATTATTCACCAAGAGCTTAATCTGATCCCTGAGCTGACTATTGCAGAAAACATTTTTCTCGGCCGTGAAAAAACCAACGCATTTGGTGGCATCAAATGGGCTGAAATGTACCGTGATGCTGATGCGCTTCTAAAGCGTTTGAATGTAAAACACCACTCTCGCCAACTATTAGGTGAGTTAAGCCTTGGTGAACAGCAAATGGTTGAGATTGCTAAAGCATTGTCGTTTAAGTCTCAAGTCATCATCATGGATGAACCAACCGATGCCCTCACCGATACAGAAACTGAATCGCTATTTAAAGTGATTAACGAGTTACGTAACGAAGGCTGTGGCATTGTTTATATTTCTCACCGCTTAAAAGAAATCTTTGAAATTTGTGATGATATTACTGTCCTTCGCGACGGTAAATTCATTGGCCAATGTGTGGTTGCAGAAACCAACGAAGATGGGTTGATTGAGATGATGGTTGGCCGTCGCTTAGACGAACAATACCCTCGCATTGAAGTAACGCATGGTACGACGTGTCTTGAAGTGAAAAACCTAACGGGTGCAGGCGTTCATGATGTTTCATTCAAGCTCGATCGTGGCGAAATCCTCGGCGTCTCAGGCTTGATGGGTGCGGGTCGTACAGAACTAATGAAAGTGATTTACGGTGCACTACAAAGCGAATCGGGTGACATTAAGCTCGATGGCAAAAAAATCAACCCAATCAGCCCACAAGATGGCTTAGCAAATGGCATTGCTTATATTTCTGAAGACCGTAAAGGCGACGGCTTAGTCCTCGGCTTATCGGTAAAAGAAAACATGTCGTTATGCGCGCTGGAGCAGCTATCTAAAGGTGTACAGCTTAATCATTACGATGAAGTCACCGCTGTTGAAGACTTTATTCGCCTATTCAATATCAAAACACCGACTCGCGACCAAATTATTGGCAACTTGTCGGGTGGTAACCAACAAAAAGTCGCGATTGCTAAAGGCTTAATGACCCGCCCTAAAGTGCTGATCCTCGATGAGCCAACCCGCGGTGTCGATGTGGGTGCAAAGAAAGAAATTTATCAACTTATTAACCAATTTAAAGCTGAAGGCATGAGTATCATTTTAGTGTCGTCAGAAATGCCAGAAGTTCTCGGCATGAGTGACCGCATTATGGTGATGCACGAAGGCCGCATTAGCGGTGAATTTATGGCAACTGATGCCGATCAAGAAAAATTACTGGCCTGCGCTGTTGGTAAAAACATTGCGCAGAATGACGAGGTAGCAGCATGAGCAGCAAGGCTATGAATAAAGAACAAACCCCCACTACTGGCTCAGCAAACAAGCTGTTTACCAAAGAGTGGTTAATTGAGCAAAAATCACTGATCGCATTGATCTTACTGATCGTTGTCGTGTCATTTTTGAATCCAAACTTTTTCACCGTCGACAATATTTTAAACATTCTTCGCCAAACCTCAGTGAATGCCATCATTGCTGTGGGTATGACGCTGGTCATCTTAACCGCGGGTATTGATTTAAGCGTAGGTTCGGTATTAGCACTGTGTGGTGCATTTGCAGCCACCATGATTGGCATGGAGATCCCTGCCATCATTGCGGTCCCAACCGCATTACTTGCAGGTGCCGCTTTAGGTGCTATCAGTGGTGTGATTATCGCTAAAGGTAAAGTACAAGCCTTTATCGCAACCTTGGTAACAATGACGCTACTGCGTGGTGTTACCATGGTTTACACCGATGGACGCCCTATCTCAACAGGCTTTACTGACGTAGCAGATTCATTCGCATGGTTTGGTACTGGCTACGCGATGGGTATCCCTGTGCCAATCTGGTTGATGGTTATCGTATTCGCTTCTATCTGGTACCTACTTAACCACACTCGTTTTGGTCGTTACATCTACGCACTAGGTGGCAACGAATCAGCAACTCGCCTTTCTGGCATCAACGTAGATCGCGTCAAGATTGGCGTCTACGCAATCTGCGGCCTATTGGCAGCACTAGCAGGCATTATCGTCACATCTCGTTTGTCTTCGGCTCAACCTACTGCAGGTATGGGGTACGAACTGGATGCGATTGCAGCTGTTGTACTTGGCGGTACGAGCCTTGCTGGTGGTAAAGGTCGAATCATGGGTACCTTAATTGGTGCACTGATCATCGGCTTCCTTAACAACGCACTAAACCTGTTAGACGTGTCTTCGTACTACCAAATGATTGCTAAAGCAGTGGTTATCTTGCTGGCAGTACTGGTCGATAACAAAAATAAGTAACACTTGAATCTTTTTAATCTTTGACTGAAACACCGAGCGGTGTTCCCCCTGATGTCGCCGCTCGGTACCCTGACCTGAAACTAAAAGGAATACAGAATGAAAAAGTTAGCAACCCTAATCTCAGCGGCAGTGCTGTCAGCGTCATTCAGCACTACAGCGTCAGCACAAGACACCATGGCAATGGTTGTTTCTACGCTGAACAACCCATTCTTCGTGACAATGAAAGAAGGTGCTGAAGCGAAAGCCAAAGAGCTAGGTTATGAACTCATTGTTCTTGATTCTCAAAACGATCCAAGTAAAGAACTTTCTAACATTGAAGACCTTACTGTTCGTGGTGTAAAAGCGATTCTGATTAACCCAACAGATTCAGATGCTGTCTCTAACGCCATTCGCATGGCTAACCGCTCTAAGATCCCCGTCCTTACGCTAGACCGTGGCGCAAGCCGTGGTGAAGTCGTGAGCCACATTGCATCAGACAACGTTGCAGGCGGTGAAATGGCGGGTAAATTCATCATGGAAAAAGTGGGTGAAAAAGCCCGTGTTATCCAACTTGAAGGTATCGCAGGTACTTCCGCGGCACGTGAACGTGGCGAAGGTTTCATGAAGGCAGTTAACGGTGGCGGTATGGATCTACTTGCTAGCCAGCCAGCCGACTTTGACCGCACTAAAGGCCTTAACGTAATGGAAAACATGCTAGCAGCGAACCCAGATGTTCAAGCTGTATTTGCCCAAAACGATGAAATGGCATTAGGTGCGCTACGTGCAGCTCAAGCATCAGGTAAAGACATACTGATTGTTGGCTTCGATGGCACTGAAGACGGTATTGCTGCTGTTAAACGTGGCATCCTAGGTGCGACTATCGCACAACAGCCGGACCTAATCGGTGCACTAGGCGTAGAAACTGCCGTTAAAGTGCTTAAAGGTGAAAAAGTGGATGCTTACATCCCTGTTGACCTGAAAGTTGTGACTAAATAATTCACTTAGTCATTATTGGAGGAGCGCATAATGCGCTTCTCCTTTCTATCAAAGTTCATTGTTTAGCGCCTTCGTTAACCTATGCATTTTGACCGCCATAACACTATTGGCTCAGTAGATACAAAAAAGGTCTCGATATGAATAAGTTAGTAGTTCTAGGTAGCGTTAACGCTGATCATGTTCTTCAGGTGGCATCTTTTCCGCGCCCTGGCGAAACGCTACACGGCCACAGTTACTCTGTTATCCCTGGTGGTAAAGGCGCAAACCAAGCCGTTGCAGCTGCACGCTTAGGCGCTGACATTGCGTTTATTGCTTGTGTTGGCAACGATAGCTTTGGCATTAATATCCGTGAAGCCTTTGCCAATGATGGCATCAACACGGACGCCGTTTTGATTGAAGAAAATACCCCAACAGGGATCGCAATGATCCAAGTCGCAGCCACGGGTGAAAACAGCATTTGTATCTCAGCAGAGGCTAATGCTTGCTTAACCCCTGAGCGTCTTACACCACATCACGCATTGATCACCCAAGCCGATACTTTGTTGATGCAACTTGAAACACCCGTTGAAACTATTGAAGCGGCAGCTCGCATTGCGAAAGCAGCCAACACCAAAGTAGTACTAAATCCTGCACCAGCTCAGCCATTAAGTGATGACTTATTACAACTTATTGATATGATTACGCCTAACGAAACGGAAGCGGAATTATTGACGGGTGTAAAAGTGGTTGATATGCCTTCTGCACAACAAGCAGCAGATGTATTACACAGTAAAGGCATCCCAACAGTCATGATTACGCTTGGCAGCCAAGGTGTTTGGGTAAGTCAGCAAGGTCAAGGTGAGCAAGTAGCTGGTTTTCGTGTAGAAGCAACGGATACAACGGCAGCAGGTGATACCTTCAATGGTGCACTATTAACAGGCCTTCAAGAAGGTAAAAGTTTGAATGATGCCATTCGCTTTGCCCATGCAGCAGCTGCTATTTCGGTAACACGTTTAGGCGCACAAACATCAATACCGCACCGCCATGAAGTAAAACGTTTCTTACTTGAACACTGTTAATTCATTCCCCTAGTCCTGTGTCACAACAGGACTAAAATACTTACAGGGACATCGTATGGCGACCATTAAAGATGTTGCAAAACATGCAGGAGTATCAACCTCCACCGTCAGCCACGTACTCAATAAAACACGATTTGTCAGTGAAGATATCTCTACTCGCGTACGTGCCGCCGTAGAAGAACTCAGCTACGCCCCATCAGCATTAGCACGCAGCCTTAAAGTTAATCACACTCGTACTTTCGGCATGCTAGTCACAACTTCGACCAACCCCTTCTTTGGTGAAGTAGTAAAAGGCGTCGAACGACGCTGCTACGAACAAGGTTACAACCTTATATTATGCAACACCGAAGGCGACTTAGAACGTATGCATTCTAACCTCGATATGCTATTACAAAAGCGTGTTGATGGTCTTTTATTGATGTGCAGTGAAGTCGAAACCAACGCCTTTGATTTGTTCTCCCGTCACCAACCCGTACCAACCGTGGTGATGGACTGGGGCCCGATCGATTTTCCAAGTGACAAAATTCAAGATAATTCCCATCATGGCGGCTATTTAGCGACCAAGCATTTAATCGCACAAGGCCATAGAGAGATTGGCTGTTTAACGGGGCCGCTTGATAAGTTACCCGCTCAACAGCGCTTATCAGGCTTTGTTCAAGCAATGGAAGAATCAGGCTTAACCATTAACAAAGATTGGATAGCTTCAGGTAACTTCGAGTGTGAAGGAGGTGAACAAGCCTTTAATGCCATTTGCCAAAACGGAAAGCTACCGACAGCGCTATTCGTCTGTAATGATATGATGGCAATGGGTGTTATCAATACAGCACACAAGAAAGGTATTTCTGTACCGGAAGAACTCTCTATTGTGGGTTACGATGACATTAAACTCGCAAAATACATCACGCCATCGTTAACCACGATCCACCAACCTAAACACCGTTTAGGCCAACAAGCCGTTGATACTTTGTTAGATAAAATTAACAACAAAACCACCTCAAATAAAGTGATCCAGCTAGAACCAACCTTAGTTGAACGCGATAGTGTCAAAAGCTTATTTAGCTAGACCTTTCAGAAATACCAAGCGAACAAAAGAGCCCTCCTCATTGAAAGTAGGGCTCTTTTAAATGCTGTGTGATCTTTCAATGAGACAAGATCAAATCAACGATTAAAGCATATTAATTCGCCGCCTCAACCTGCTCTTTTTCCTCTGCGTCACTATCTGTAATCAAGTTATTCAATTTCTTCGCCGTGACTAACATCAACACAGCCATAGCAAGGGCACCAATACCTATCTTCAGAAAGTAGCTCGCATACACAGGCAAGGTTTGCAACGAATCAACGCTACCTGATGACTCAGGAACCGCAATATACACCGCAAGGTTTGCCGCAATTATCGCAGAAATACCTAAGGTCAAGGTTCTAAAGCCAAGTGTAAAACCAATCATATGATTAGGAACTAACTGAGCCAGTACAGAGATACCCAACGCACTGATCAGCAACTCCCCTAGTCCTTGGAATAAATGCGTCAAGATCAACCAGAAAGCCGAAACGCGGCCAGCTTCATCAGCCATAAAGCTTGCACCGTAAGATAAACAAAGAAATGCCATAGAACAAAAGATCATTCCCATTGCAAACTTCAACGGTAACGAAGCACCTTGCCCTTTGGCACTGGTTCTTTCGTAAAAGATCGCAAGTAAGGGACTAAGGATGATAATCCAAAATGGATTCAGGGCTTGGGTGGAGACAGGATCAAATGGAATACCTAAAAATTCATGGCGAGTATTATGTATAGCAAAGAATGTCAGTGATGTTGGCATTTGCTTATAGAGAATAAAAAACACCACTGAAAAGCCTAATAGCACTAAACTTGCCATCATTTTTTTCTGCTGAGCCTTGGGTTCTTTTCGCATATAATTAATAAAAAATGCAAGCGCAATACCTAACGCAATAATTAAGAGTACTTGCATAAGTTGATAATGCGTTATTAACCAACTACCCAATAATGTTAATGCGGTTAATCCTAAAAACAATGCAGCATATGTTTTCAAATTAATGGTTTCAAAATCAGCTTGTGCACCAATATTTTTGACCAAGTTTCTTTTCCAAAGAAAAATAGAAATAGTAATGACATTCCACAAAGCTGCAATAGCAAACCCTGTTGAATAATCATATTTATGTGCAATAAGTGGTGTGATAACTAATGAAATACATGAGCCAACATTAATCATCATATAATAAATGGTAAAAGCACTATCGATCCTAATATCATCCTTTTTGTAAGCTTTAGAGATTAAATTAGACGGGCAGTTATTTGCTAAGGCACGGCTAACCCCGCCCCCCGCAATACCTATCATTGCCAGCGGAATACTACCAATTGCAGCAGCATAACTTAGAATCAACAAGGTAATAACTATACCTAAGTTACCGATAATCAATGATCTTTTAACACCAATTACCTTATCGGCCAAGTAGCCACCGATAGCATAAATGATGGTTGAAAACGCAGAAGCGGCGCCATTTATTAAAAAAGCATCCTTTTCTGACATACCCAAATCATTCACCATAAACACAGTGACAATAGCAACAAGGCCATACATAGATAACATGGCGGGCATTATAATAATGCACATTAATTTAAAAGCAGAAGGCTGACGGGAAAACGCGATAGACATAAAACTTCCTCATATTTCAGGCATAGAAGCCCGAAGTCCGTGATAATTAAAGACCTATATAAATATTCCTTTAGAAAGATGTACGTATTACTC
>NZ_NOIF01000203.1 GCF_002265265.1 Photobacterium sanguinicancri | reverse complement strand
ATCTATTGTTTCCTAAGTAGGTGCGTTTTGATTTTATTATTATTCCGAAGCCCGTTGAATGGGCTTTATTTTTGCCTGAAAGCTGCCATAATCCTTTTCGAAATATCTATTTAATCTTCTGATTTATCTGGAAACTCTTCCAATCCTTGTAACCCTATTTCAGTTCTAACATCAACGTAATCAAAACGATTTTTAAATCAGATTGCGGGGATGCACATGGACAAACTATATCTCAAACGCCGTTATTTTCCTTACGGCACCTATTCAACACTCCATACCCAAGATGGCGAACAGCTGTGCTGCATCGTCGAGCGTGAATGGGATAACAACAAGCCCAGCATCTCTTGCGTGCCCAAAGGTAATTACAAACTCATCCCGCATCAAAGTCCGAAATTTGGCAGCTGCTACGCCCTCGAAGCTCCGACGTTAGGTGTCACCCGTTATGGGCCAAGCCTACGTACTCACTGTTTATTCCACAAAGCCAACCGAGCCAATGAACTGCAAGGCTGCCTCGCACCAGGCACACACTTTGGCGTCAGTTATGGTGAGTGGGCAGTAATGAACTCGACCGAGGCATTCAACAAAATGATGACCTTCTTAGGTGGTAAGGAATGGCAGCTGGAAATAACCAGCGCATAGCTGTTGCTGGCACACAACATTCATTATTAGGAGTACCGCAGTAATGGACCCACTCACTATTTTCGGACTAGCAAAAACACTGCTCTCTGCCGGGCCGACATTGATCAAAACCGTCGGTGGAATGTTTGGCGACAGTGCCAGCGAAACTGCGGTGCGAATGGCCAACAAAATTGAGCAGATCGACAAGTCCATCGCCCCGTTTGAAGTGAAGCAAAAGCACGTGGTCAACGAGCTGAATAAGCTATCGCCACAAGAGCTAGAACGCATGGGTAAGGTGCAGGTCGAACTGGCAAAAATTGAAGCCGAACGCGAAGCACGCCAGCTAGAGCACGAAGAAACCATATTCGAATCCGGACAGCAGACGATCCGTGCTGGTGATAAATCCAGTCATTGGTTCGTCGCGTTAACACGGCCACTTTTAGCGCTCATTAGTGCCTGTTCCGCGAGCTATTACGTTATCAGCAACCCCAAACCCGATATGGTCATTGCTGGTTTTCTGATTGGCTTGGCTGCGACTTACATGGGCTCGCGCTACAAAGAAAAAACAATGGGAATTGCGTCATGACCGATCTCATCGACTGCGCTGCTACTGAAACCGATGCCTACATAGCTGATTGCATCCGGCGGCAGCGTAAGCCGGTGGAAATACCAGACGAAGATGAATCGGGGCGTTATTGCTTAGGTTGTACAAGCAAGATAGATCCAAGGCGAATAGAAAAAACGCCAGAGGCCGTGCGATGCGTGCCGTGCGAGACAGTGATAGAAAATATGGGTAAAGAAAAGAAAGGTAAATATGGACGGTGAACTAATAAAAACATGGTGGCCGATTGTGGTAGTGGCGGGTGGTCTCGCGGGGGCGGGTGTGTTTGCCTGGCTCTCTAACCGCTTCGCGACAAAGGCAGAGCAAAAAAAGCTGGAAGAACGTGTAGCCGATGTAGAAAAAGCGATCGCAGCAGCGCCATCGAAAGACGATTGGCACGAAACCGACCGCCGATTAGTCAAGGTGAGCACCCAAAACGAAGCGATTTTAAACTCGATAAGCAATATCGAAAACCGTCTCGCCATGCTGTACGAAAACGAATTTAGAAAGGAGCAAAAATAATGGCGATTACTCAAATTCTGCGCGAGCACCAGCGGCTTGTTATTTTGCGTTTGCTGTCTGAAGTACCTGGATATGATTTGAATGAATCAATTATTCAAGATGGCCTAGATCGCTATGGCTTAGATATTAGCCGAGACGCACTGCGGGCAGAGCTGGAATGGTTGAGTGAACTAGGGTTAATCACACTTGAAAAGCTCGGTTCCACTTACATCGCGACCTTAACGGGGCGGGGTGAAGATGTGGCAAGTGGTCGAGCAAAGGTATCGGGAATTAAGAAGCCACGACCAGGGGAATAATGATGACGGATAAAACAGATAACCCCACCCGTGGCCGTCGCAGCAAAATAGACTTGTTGCCTGATGATGTAAAACAACTGCTCGATGGCTTGCTGCGTGATGGAAAAAACAGCCAGCAAGAAGTGCTGCAGGCCGTGAATGAATACATTGAACAACAAGGCTTACCCGAAGATTTGAAACCGAGCCGTAGCGGTTTAAATCGTTACTCATCTCGTATGGAAGCCATTGGTAAAGACCTGCGTGATGTACGTGAAGTCTCACAAGCGCTGGTGGCCCAGCTTGGCGATAAACCGACAGGCGAAGTATCCAAACTCATCCTTGAAATTGGCCGCACCCAACTGTTCAAAGCCATGATGAACGCCAATGAAAAGGACGGCGAAGTCGATATCGGCATGATCAAAGATGCCATGCTCGCCGCCCAACGTCTTGAAAGTGCCGCGATGTCTAGCCACAAGCGCGAAAAAGAAATCCGTAAAGCCTTTGCAGATGAAGCGGCCAAGGTAGCAGAAACCGTCGCCAAAAAAGCCGGAATGACCGCCGAAACAGTATCCAGCATCAAAAAAGAAATACTGGGGATAGTCTAATGACCGAAGTATTTCGACCAGAGCTGAACCATGTTACTGAAGCTGTTATTCATGCGTTCGACCCTAATGAGTTACTGCTGGGCTATCAGAAACGTTGGATGGAAGATAAATCGGTATTAAAGATTGCCGAGAAATCCCGCCGTACTGGCTTAACCTTTGCCGAAGCCGCCGATTCATCACTAACGGCAGGCACCGCCAAAGGGGAAGGCGGCAGCAACGTGTTTTATGTTGGTTCTAATAAAGAGATGGCGCGAGAGTTCATCGATGCTGTCGCCATGTGGGCCAAGGCATTCAATAAAGTTGCCAGTGAAGTACAAGAAGAAGTGCTCACCAATGAAGACAAAGACATTTTAACCTTTGTCGTCTACTTCGATTCTGGCTTTAAAGTTCAGGCACTCAGCTCCAACCCATCTAACCTACGGGGCATGCAAGGCACCGTTATCATTGATGAAGCCGCGTTTCATGATCGTCTAGCGGAAGTACTGAAAGCGGCACTTGCACTGACCATGTGGGGCGCAAAGGTGCGTTTAATTAGCACCCACAATGGCGTGAGCAACCTGTTTAACTCACTGATTAACGATTCACGGGCAGGAAAAAAACGCTATAGCGTTCACACCATCACCCTTGATGATGCCTGTACCGAAGGGCTTTATCAGCGTATTTGCCAGATCCAAAAAATTGAGTGGTCGCAACAAAAAGAAGACGAATGGAAAGCCAACCTGCTCAACGATACCGCCACCGAAGATGATGCCCTAGAAGAGTATTACTGTGTGCCAAAGGCATCCAGTGGTCAGTATATTCCTTCTGTACTGATTGATTCCGCGATGAAGCACGGCCCTAATATTTTGACCATCGAAGCCCCCAAAGGCTTTATGGAATGGAGTGACGGTCAGCGTAAAGCGCATGTTGATGATTGGTGTAAACGTGTCTTAAAGCCGGAGTTGGATAAACTCGATACCAGTCACTCGCACTCGTTCGGAGAAGATTTCGCCCGCAAAGGGGATTTGTCCATCTTCGTACCGTTAGGGATTCGACCCAACCTCAGCAAATACGTCCCGTTCGTGGTTGAGCTGCGCAACATGACCTATGAAGGTCAGCGACAAATCTTGCATTTCTTATTGGAAGCGCTGCCCCGTAAACGCGGAATGGCCTTCGATGCCACAGGTAACGGCGGCTATTTAGCAGAATCTGCCGCACTCAAATACGGCACAGAAATGGTCGATCAGGTTTCGCTCAACGATCCGTGGTATCGCGAGTGGATGCCAAAGCTAAAAGCCGAATTTGAAGATTTGAATCTCGATTTACCCCGACATGAAGATATTAAAGACGACCTCAGCCATATTCAGGTGATCAACGGCGTTCCCAAAATCGACAAAGGAAAAAGCAAAGGCCAAGACGGCAAACAGCGTCACGGTGACTTTGCTGTGGGTTTGGCGATGGCCATTCGTGCCAGCTGGATGGACGGGGCCGCGATTGAATTTACACCACTACCTGCCAAAGGCGAACTAACCGAAGACGATGATCTGTTGCATGAACAAGGGCATGCCTTCGATCAGGGTTGTTATTAATCTGGCTGTTATTAAAAAGGAACTGCCACATGGCGACATCACCAATTGTAGATTTATGGGGCCGTCCTATTGAAACGGCAGACCTGGATGAGCAACAAACCGAAGCCGATTCCCGTTTAATCCAGCTTAAACGCCACTTTGCCGGGCATCCATCATCAGGGCTTACCCCCGCGAAACTAGCAGGCATCATGAAACGCGCCGAAGACGGCGATTTAATTGCCCAGTGCGAGCTAGCTGAAGACATGGAAGAGAAAGACGCCCATATTCAGTCAGAGCTGGCAAAACGCAAAATGGCCCTGCTCAATATCGATTGGAACATTCGCCCGCCACGCAATGCCACAGCACAAGAACAGCGCGATGCAGACATGCTGCAAGAACTACTCGAAGATGCAACTTGGCTAGAAGATGCCTTGTTTGATATGGCCGATGCCACCCTCAAAACCTTTTCAAATCTCGAACTGAAATGGGAAATAATAGAGGGTATGCACAGCGTCAGTGGCTACGACCACCGTGATCCATCGTGGTTTCAAACTCATCCCGATAACCGCAACCAGCTACGCCTGCGCAATGGCAGCCATGAAGGGGCCGAGCTGAATCCGTTCGGCTGGATATCTCACACAGCCAAAGCCAAGTCAGGTTATCTAAGCCGCCGTGGTCTGGTGCGGGTACTGGCATGGCCGTTCTTATTCAAAAACTACAGTATTCGTGATTTAGCCGAATTCTTAGAAATTTACGGCTTACCCATTCGGTTAGGAAAATACCCAGAAGGGGCGACCGAGCGGGAGAAATCCACTTTACTACGGGCAGTCATGTCGATTGGTCATAATGCGGGTGGCATTATCCCCAAAGGCATGGATATCGATTTTCAGAATGCCGCCGATGGGGCCAGCGATCCCTTCATGGCAATGGTCAACTGGTGTGAAAAATCCCAGTCTAAAGCCATTTTGGGCGGCACCCTCACCAGTCAGGCCGACGGCAAAACCAGCACCAATGCACTAGGTAACGTGCATAACGAAGTGCGCGAAGAAATCCGAGATTTCGACCTTAAACGTATCGCCGCCACCTTAACCCGCGATTTAGTGTTCCCGTTGTATGCCTTAAATGGCAAAAGCTATCGCAATCGCCACCGTATTCCTCGCTTTGAATTTGATCTCACCGAAGCCGAAGACATCCAAATGTTATCGACCGCCTTGCCTGGCTTAGTAGGGCTTGGGATGCGAATACCGCTGGAATGGGCGCACGATAAAACCCAAATTCCGCAAGCCAAAGACGGTGAAGCGATTCTGGGTTCGGTTCAGCAACCCGATCCTAAATCACAAGCGGAACTCAAGGGGCTGGCAGTTCTGAAGGCACAGGCCAATAAGCCAGATACCGCCGACCTGCAAGCCGAGCGGCTGCAGCAAGAAGCTGGTGGATTAATGGCCAACATGTTTGCGCCAGTCCGTGAACTGGTTGAGAGTGCGACCAGCCTGCCCGAACTGCGCGAAAGTATCTTGCAACTACAAGGAGTGATCAGCACCGAAGAGTTGGGCGAGGTGATGGCACAAGCGATGGCCGCCGCCGAGCTGGCTGGTATCAGTGATGTAACGGACGGCAAATAATGCCAGTTCAATACGGTAGCCTGCCGTTTAAACAGCAGATCGCCTATTTCCGTAATAAAGCCAATGTACCTTCTGAGCGTTGGGCCGATGTGTGGAAGAATGCCCACGACCGGGGCTTTATGGTTGCTGGGGCAATGAAAACTGATCTATTGAGTGATTTTCGCCAGGCGGTCGATACGGCCATTGCGGATGGCAAGTCGTTAGGTTGGTTTAAAAGTCAGTTTAACGACATTGTTCAAAAGCATGGCTGGGAACATACAGGCAGCCCAGGCTGGCGCGCTCAAGTCATTTATGAAACCAATATTCGGCAGTCATACACCGCAGGGCGTGAGCAGCAAATAGAACAAGTGAAAAGCCGCCGCCCGTATGGCATATATAAACACTCAGGGGCAGAGCATCCCCGTCACGAGCACCTTTCTTGGAATAACCTAGTATTGCCACTCGACGACCCGTGGTGGGATACCCACACCCCGATTAATGGTTATGGTTGTAAGTGCAAGAAGTTCACAGCCAGTGAGCGTGATTTAAAGCGCTTAGGGCTAGAAGTAGCGAATCAAGCCCCGAAAGTAGACACTTATGAATGGGTGGATAAAGTAACGGGGGAGGTGCATAACGTACCGAAAGGGATTGATCCTGGTTTTGATTACACCCCGAAGAGTAGCGCCCAGTTAACCGAGAAGACCAAGCAGATAGTGGATAAGAAGCCGCCACTGGAAGAGCGGTTAACCCCTCGGGTTGTTGATCATGCATTTTCGACCATTAAAGGTGTCGATGCCAAAGGGATAAGTGTATTACTGGCCGAGCTGGATAGCCCGCAGGTAGCAGCCTTTGAACAGGTGCTCAAGCAGCATGACATAAAAACCCTGGTTCTAAAGGCCGGTGAAATCAACGGCAGTTGCAAAGGGCGTGCGCTGGGGAGTGAGATAGAAGAGTACCTGCAAAGCGGGGCGGAGCTTTCTCACTGGAACTATACCAATCGACGGCCCAGCCGCACCAATGGCTTTACTTCCCGCAGCTGGAACCATGTGGTGGTCAAAGCCAAAGCCGCCGATAACCTGAACAAAATTGATATTGCCACGCTGACAGAATCACTTGCCGAAGCGGTGCCGCTAGGCAAAACAGCAGATCGTCTGTGGTCGTTTTCAGCTGCCGCAAACCAAGCCCAAGGCAACCCAGCGCGGGTGTTTGCTACATGGGCGCATGAAATGGGCCATCAGGTCTATTTTAAAGCCGGAAGCCCAGCACTACCGTCAGAATTGAAAGGCCGGGCTTCACTGACTCGCTATGGTGGCCGGAATGATGATGAATGGTTTGCCGAGCACTTTGCGGCGTGGTTGTTATCACCCCAGGCATTGAATCAGGCGTTGCCAGAGGCTCACCGGTTCATTAGTGAGGTGGTCGAAAAGGCTGGTACACTGTAATCAGATGAGGGAGAAAGCCAGATGGACAAACTGGAACAAGCGGAAACACTGTTTAAACAGTCTTTAACTATTGAATCGCTGCGCCAGCTAGACACGTTAGAGCGTCAGGCGAGAGGTCAGGAGGCTGACTATATCGGTGAATTATGGGAAGCCGTATTTGCTGCTGTTGATGAAGACTTGCTAACACAGGCCCGCAAAGAAGGACTGATTTAATGGTGGGGGTTAACTATTCAATTCGGTTAGATGGCATTGAGCATATCCGTGAACGCATTAACGAGCTGTTAACGCGTGGGCAAAACCTTGAACCTGCCTTTCAGGATATCGGAGAGATGCTGCTTCTTAGCCATAATGAACGGTGGGCTAAGCAGGAATCACCAGATGGTCAGCCATGGCAACCACTGAGTGAAGGCTACAAGAAGCGGAAGAAAAAGAACCAAAGCCTGATCCTTGTGCTGAATCAGCACCTCGGGCGTGAGCTGAATTACAATGCTTGGCGAACCGGCATAACATTTGGTACTCCTTATGAATACGGTGCTATCCACCATTTCGGTGGTACTTCCGATATGCGCCCACAAAATGCCGCCATTCCCGCCCGTCCCTGGTTGGGTGTTTCAGATGAAGATACAGAGCAGATCTATCAGATACTGGGTGATTTCCTGACTGCAGAGTAAAGCCCCTGTATCTCAAGCTAAGCGATTGAATGAGTTTCTGGTGCAACCGTGTGGGTGAAAAGGCGTTAAACGCTTTTAAATGGATTTAAACGGGATGTAAATGGGCTACGGGGAGGATTTGTAACAGGCATTGCTTACTATGAGATGAGTTGGGACTTACAGTGTCTTGATTTGTAGGCATTTCATATATACAATCTTGTGCGTTTATTACTTAGCCCTCTGGGCCTTTGGCTTATTGAAAACAAATGAAAAAAATAACAGAAAAGCAGAGAGAAAGAGATGTTAGACGGTCGTTATTTCATCGTAGCCAACGTAAGCTTCCAGCTTCTGATCTAGTTATTGAATTCAATGAGCCAGAATGGCTAAGAGTAAATAAGTGGGTGGATGAAGAAAAAGATTTAGGGTTAAATGTTAGACATGCTTCGAGTAAGAATCGTCGAGGTTTAGTGATAACATTGCCTGAAATTATGAATTTTTCAAGTCATTTTGATGTCACCGTTCAGCATCTTAATGCTATTCGAAAGCTAACAACAAACAAGTCTTTTTTCGGTGATGGTAATATGCCTAAAAAAGCTTATAAGTTGGCTAAAGTTAACTTTGACAATTTAAAAGAAATTTCAACATCATCAGCGCTAGTTTTGACTGCTGAAATTTCACGATGGGATGATTCAATACGTCGTAATTTAACTCCTCAGGTAGATGGCTGTCTCTTATACACATCT
>NZ_NOIF01000202.1 GCF_002265265.1 Photobacterium sanguinicancri | reverse complement strand
ATGCAGAGTAAATATATTTAAAATAAACCGCTAAGTTAATTTAGCGGCTATAAATTGAATTAAGCTGTTGCAGGCAACAAAGATAGCGCCAATGCTAACGTCTCATCACCTTTCATCATTCCATACATTTGAGGGGGAATTGGCGCGACTGTCTTATTGTAGCTATCTGCTATCTTCTGAAGTTCTTCTTGTTGAAATCGAACTTGCGGGCCAAGAAGGCAAACGTCAAACTCTTGTATTAATTCATTAAAGTTAGTCACAGCATGTGCTTCAATCAAGCAAGTGATACCTTGCCTCTCTGCTGTCTGCTGCATTTTCTTTACCAGCATACTGGTCGACATCCCGGCACTACAACATAATAAAATCTTTTTCATTTCATGCTCCTTGCTTATGTTATTCACACTATTCCAACGATGTGTAAATTGTATACAAATAAAAACAAAGTTAAAAGCGCAACCGGTTGCATTAACGGTGAGAGAGATCGAATTTCAATTACTTAATAATGCAAAATTTTACATTCAGATATTATCAACCATCTAACCTTATAAAATAAATAAGTAGCAATGCCGATTAGTATAAGACTGAATGATGTAAAACATATCCTTGATGCTTAACTCTACGTGACTAATATTTACCTGCATAATATCAGTCAATTACATATGAACTTAAACTGGAAGCAACAAGCCTTATCTATTTCAGAAAAAACAAATAGTTGATAGACTGCCCTCAAAGAGTGTGACGTCACCACAATTGAAGCATCACGCGGTGAACTAGTAGATGGAATTATCGGAGTTATCATGAAAAAAAAGCAGCCAAATGTACAACCTTCTAAAGAGTACGCCACACTACTTCGACGATTAGGTGCGTGGTTTTATGACGTATTGATCGTTGCCGCTGTACTGATGCTCGCTGGCGGTATTGCGATGGCTCTCATTGCAGGTTTACTGCAACTTGGCATATTAGATATTAGTGGGTATGAAGATGCGAGTGCTTATCTTGGGAAGCACCCAGTCGCAGGCATGCTGTATTCTGGTTACTTAGCGGCTGTCGTTATTGCTTTCTATGCATTCTTTTGGTGTAAAGCAGGACAAACCTTAGGAATGCGTGCATGGAAACTGCGCTTACAAAATAGCGATGGATCTAATATTCGCCTAACACAAGCTGTCATTCGGATGGCAACGTCTGCCTTTGGCTTGGGTAATTTTATTGCTCTGTTTAGTAAAAAGAAGCAATCATTTCAAGATATTATGGCTGAGTGTGAAATGATCATCACACCCAAGGTCCGTTGATCCTGTTTCATTTGATACAAAAAAGGAGCGCTAGGCTCCTTTTTTAATCATCACGTTACAAGTTTTACGCTGCTAACTAACTACAATTTACGCCGCAGTAAGTAGATAGTGATCAGTAAGAACACGACACTAGGCCCTATCGCACCAATGATCGGCGGTAAGCTATACACTAGGCTCATAGGCCCAAATACTTCGTTTGAAATATAGAAAGCAAAACCAAAAATAACGCCGGATAAGACCCTTACTCCCATCGTCACTGAACGTAATGGACCAAAGACAAATGACAGCGCAAGTAGCATCATTACTGCGATAGTTACCGGTTGTAAGGCTTTACGCCAAAACGCCAACTCATACCGCGAGGCATCTTGCTTCGACTCTCTCAAGTAAGAGACATAATCATATACCCCAGACAAAGCCAGCTCTTCCGGTTTTACTGTCACAACGGCTAATTTATCGGGTGACAAGACAGTATCCCAAATCTGAGTGTCAGCATGTGTATTTATTTGACGATCTTCGCTAAAGGTTGTCTCAGTTACATCGCGTAACTGCCAGCCTTCATCAGTCAAGTATTGCGCAGAGCTGGCATAAATAGATTTTTGAAGTTTATCACTATCGTCAAATTCCCAAATGTTAACGCTTTCTAAGCCCTGCATCTCTTTGACACGACCAATGTAAATAAAATCATTGTTATCTTTTGCCCAGACTCCGCTTTGCACCGACAACATGCTGCCGCCAGACGTCCAAATCGTACGGAGTTCACGCGCCATTTTCTGCGCTTGCGGTGACCCCCATTGCCCTAACGCCATGATAATCAACATCAAAGGCACTGCGGTTTTCAAAACGGATAATCCAATATCTAATTTTGAAAAACCAGCCGCTTGCATAACCACCAGCTCAGAGCTTGATGCCAGCATTCCCAAGCCAATCAATGCTCCCAGCAACACTGCCATAGGGAAAAACATTTCAATATCACGTGGCAAACTTAAGCCAACAAATGCTAATGCTTTCCATAAATCATAAGTTCCTTCGCCGACTTTTCTTAACTGCTCAACGTACTTGATGATTGCCGATAGCCCCACCAAAGTTGCCAGCGTCAACGAAGTCGTCGCAATGATGGTACGGCCGATGTACCAGTCAAGGATCTTAAACATTACCACGTCTCCGGAACTTATCTTTTAATACACGAATAGGCATGGTATCCCACATGTTGAGCACCACGGCGATCACTAAGGTCACCACATTTACCGACCATAAACCAATATACGTCGGCAAAGTACCATCTTCTAAGGCAGACTTTGCTGCACTCATTGCAAGGAAGTACGCGAGATAAATCATGATAGCGGGGAATAACTTAGCAAAGCGCCCTTGGCGAGGGTTAACGGCTGACAGCGGTACTACCACCATAATCAATAGTGGAATACATAAGAACATCGACACCCGCCATTGGAATTCAGCAACAGCTGATAAATTGCTATGACTAAGCAACTCAACTGTTGGTACCGCTTCCCAATCTCGTTTTTTTTCTCGCACAGCCCGCTGACCAATTAATGCTTGATAGTCCTCAAAATCCGTAATGGTGTAATCCAATCGGGTCGGCAAACCTTCGTAGCGAGTCCCGTCTTTAAGATCGAGCACTTGGCGCCCATCAGGCAACTCACTAACATAACCACGATCTGAGAACGTAATACTTGGGCGTAGTGTATCGGTTGAAAATGGCTGAGCCACAAACACCCGGTGCAGCTTCTTGCCACTTTCTGTTATGTCATCAACAAAAACCACGCCTCGACCATCTGGCGAGCCTTGGAATTGGCCTTTTACTAGCAGGTTAAGCCCTGAATCAGCTTCCGCTTGCTCCATCACTTTTGTTTCTTGCTCTGCCGCCCATGGCGTTAACCACAAGGAATTGAAAGCAGCAAATGAGCCAGAAATAAGCGCCAATAGTAAAGCTGCTTGGATCAGAAATTTATTGCCAATCCCCGTAGCATTCATCACAGTAATCTCACTTTCGGCATACAATCGGCCGAATGTCAGTAAGATCCCGACAAATAAACTCAGCGGTAACATCATTAGCGCCATGTATGGGAAGTAAAGCCCCATAATGGTCAATATTAGATCACCAGGCAGCGAGCCTTCCGATGCGGAGGCTAAAATACGAATAAACTTTTGACTCAGAAATATTAAAAAAAGCACAAAAAGAATCGCAAATTGGCTCTTTAATGTCTCACGTGTCAAATACCGAACAATAATCACGCTTTATATACCCATAGAAAACTTGTTTTTTTGCTGGAATAACTATAGTTTCTCGGTAAACCAGTTATTTTTTTATCTTTCAGCTAAATGTTAGCCTGCACTTTAGATCCTATACTGTTACAGCGATCCAGCAAGTCAGTACGGCATTATCCAACATTTAGCCCTAATTGTCTTTATATAGGATGTAGGAGTACGCATGGAGTTCAGTGTTAAAAGTGGCAGCCCCGAGAAACAGCGCAGTGCCTGTATTGTCGTGGGTGTATTTGAACCACGTCGACTTTCTCCAATTGCTGAACAACTAGATAAGATTAGCGATGGCTATATTAGTTCCCTACTTCGTCGTGGTGATCTAGAAGGTAAGCCAGGCCAAATGCTACTGCTTCACCATGTACCGAACGTACTGTCTGAGCGTGTACTACTTGTCGGCTGTGGTAAAGAGCGCGAACTCGATGAGCGCCAATACAAGCAAATCATCAAAAAAACGATCAGTACATTGAACGAAACCGGTTCAATGGAAGCTGTATGTTTCTTAACAGAGCTTCACGTTAAAGGCCGCGACACTTACTGGAAAGTTCGTCAAGCGGTAGAAACAACCAAAGACAGCCTATACACCTTCGACCAATTCAAGAGCAATAAGCCTGAAACGCGTCGTCCACTACGCAAACTTGTTTTCAACGTGCCAACACGCCGTGAACTCTCTCTTGGCGAGCGTGCAATTTCACACGGCCTTGCTGTTGCATCGGGTGTAAAAGCGGGTAAAGATTTAGGTAACATGCCACCAAACGTGGCAAACCCAGCTTACCTTGCTTCTCAAGCACGCCGTCTGGCTGACGATTTCGACACCGTGAACACCAAAATCATTGGTGAGCAGGAAATGAAAGAGTTAGGCATGACATCTTACCTAGCTGTTGGTCGTGGCTCTAAGAACGAAGCCATGATGTCGGTTATTGAATACAAAGGTAATCCAGACTCAACCGCGAAGCCGATTGTACTTGTAGGTAAAGGTCTAACATTCGATTCAGGCGGTATCTCCATCAAGCCTGGCGCACAGATGGATGAAATGAAGTACGACATGTGTGGTGCTGCGACCGTATTCGGTGCAATGAAATCATTGGCGAAGCTAAACCTTCCAATCAATGTTGTTGGTATTCTTGCTGGCTGTGAAAACATGCCAGGTGGTAATGCTTACCGCCCAGGTGACATTCTGACGACTATGTCAGGTCAAACAGTTGAAGTACTTAACACCGATGCTGAAGGCCGTTTAGTGCTTTGTGATGCACTCACTTATGTTGAGCGCTTTGAGCCTGAATGCGTTGTTGATGTTGCAACATTAACTGGCGCATGTGTTGTCGCCCTTGGTCACCACATTAGTGGCCTAGTTGCTAACCACAACCCATTAGCCCACGAACTGATCAATGCATCAGAGCAAGCAGGTGACCGCGCTTGGCGTCTACCTATGGCTGATGAGTACCAAGAGCAACTAGCGAGCCCATTTGCTGATATGGCAAACCTTGGTTCACCAGGTGCTGGCACTATCACCGCAGGCTGTTTCCTGTCGCGCTTCACTAAGAAGTACAACTGGGCGCACCTTGATATTGCAGGTACAGCTTGGGTTGGCGGTAAAGCCAAAGGCGCTACGGGTCGTCCCGTCCCATTACTAGTCCAATTCTTACTCAACCGAGCTGGCCTAGAAAACGTCGAATAAGACGAATCATAGAAAAAGGGCCCTAAGGGCCCTTTTCTTTTAGCGAGTAAACACGATGACTCATGCAACATTTTATATACTTGAAGACACCCATGTAGCTGCTGATAGCAACTATCAGTTGCACTTTGCCTGTCATCAAGCTGCATGGAGTTATCAGCAAGGTCAAAAAGTCTATATTCTTGCCGAGAGTAAAGACCAAGCAGAACAGATAGATGAATACCTTTGGCAGCAGGAGCCCGATAATTTCGTGCCCCACAACTTAATTGGTGAAGGCACCCGTGGTGGCGCTCCAGTTGAGATTGGCTGGCAAGGTCTTCGTCATACAGGCCGCCGAGGTGTCTTGATTAATTTAAGCCCAGACGCACCAAATTTTGCGGTTACCTTCGCACAAGTGATAGACTTTGTGCCTTGCGACGAAAAGCTCAAGCAGCTAGCACGTGAACGTTATAAAGCTTATCGGCTAAATGGCATTCAATTGCAAACAACCGCTGCCCCTGAGACGCCCTAATTCCCATATAGATCCTTCTAAGAGCGCTATGGAAAAGACATACAACCCACAATCAATTGAACAGGCGCTATATCAGCGCTGGGAAGAGGCTGGTTACTTTAAGCCTCACGGTGATACATCAAAAGAAGCTTACAGCATCATGATCCCGCCGCCAAACGTCACTGGTAGCTTGCACATGGGCCACGCCTTCCAAGATACCATCATGGATACTCTTATCCGTGCACAGCGTATGAAGGGCAAAAACACCCTTTGGCAAGTGGGTACTGACCACGCTGGCATTGCAACGCAAATGGTTGTCGAGCGCAAAATTGCAGCTGAAGAAGGTAAAACAAAACACGACTACGGCCGTGAAGCTTTCATCGACAAAATTTGGGATTGGAAAGCAGAATCAGGCGGCACAATCACGAAACAACTTCGTCGCCTAGGTGCATCTGTCGATTGGGATCGTGAGCGATTCACGATGGATGACGGTCTATCTGCAGCCACTCAAGAAGTCTTCGTTCGCCTATACGAAGAAGATCTTATCTACCGTGGTAAACGCCTTGTAAACTGGGATCCTAAATTGCACACTGCAATTTCTGATCTTGAAGTTGAAAACAAAGACAAAAAAGGCTTCATGTGGCACTTCCGTTACCCATTAGCGGATGGTGTTAAAACAGCCGATGGCAAAGATTACATCGTTGTTGCAACAACACGTCCAGAAACCATGCTGGGCGATACAGGTGTTGCGGTAAACCCAGAAGATCCTCGTTACCAAGATCTGATCGGTAAAGAAATCCTACTTCCTATCGTTGGTCGTCGCATTGCTATTGTTGGCGATGAGCACGCAGACATGGAAAAAGGCACGGGTTGTGTGAAAATCACGCCAGCTCATGACTTTAACGATTACGAAGTAGGCAAGCGTCACAGCCTACCAATGATCAACATCCTAACGTTCAACGCTGATATTCGTGATGCTGCTGAAGTATTCACCACTAACGGCGAAGAAAGCGATGTTTACTCAACAGAGCTGCCAGCTAAATACCAAGGTATGGAGCGCTTTGCTGCACGTAAAGCGATTGTTGCTGAGTTTGAAGAGCTTGGTCTTCTTGAAGAAATCAAAGATCACGACCTAACCGTACCTTACGGCGACCGTGGTGGTGTGGTTATCGAACCAATGCTGACTGACCAATGGTACGTGCGTACAGCACCTCTTGCTGAACCAGCAGTGAAAGCCGTTGAAGATGGTCAAATCCAGTTCGTACCTAAGCAATACGAAAACATGTACTTCGCGTGGATGCGCGACGTACAAGACTGGTGTATTTCTCGTCAACTTTGGTGGGGTCACCGCATCCCAGCTTGGTACGATAACGAAGGCAAAGTCTACGTTGGTCGCAGCGAAGAAGAAGTACGTGAGAAAAATAACCTAGCACCTGTTGTTGTGCTTAACCAAGACAACGACGTGCTTGATACCTGGTTCTCTTCTGCACTTTGGACGTTCGGCACACAAGGCTGGCCTGAAGACACAGAAGCACTTAAAACATTCCACCCATCAGAAGTACTAGTATCAGGTTTTGATATTATCTTCTTCTGGGTTGCTCGTATGATCATGATGACCATGCACTTCGTGAAAGACGAAGACGGCAAGCCACAAGTACCTTTTAAAACAGTTTACATGACGGGTCTTATCCGTGATGAAAACGGCGACAAGATGTCGAAATCGAAAGGTAACGTACTTGACCCAATCGATATGATCGACGGTATTGGTCTTGAAGAGCTAGTAGAAAAGCGTTGTGGCAACATGATGCAGCCTCAACTAGCGAAGAAGATCGAAAAAGCGACACGTAAGACATTTGAAGATGGTATCGAACCATACGGCACCGATGCACTACGTTTCACTCTAGCTGCTATGGCTTCAACTGGCCGTGACATCAACTGGGACATGAAGCGTCTTGAAGGTTACCGTAACTTCTGTAACAAGCTATGGAACGCAAGCCGTTACGTGCTGATGAACACAGAAGAGCACGATTGTGGCATGTCTTTATCTGTTGAAGACCGTGCAAACATGGAATTCTCTCTTGCTGACAAGTGGATTGAATCTCAGTTTGAAGTTGCTGCGAAAGAGTTTAATGCTCACCTAGACAACTACCGTCTAGACATGGCGGCAAACACGCTTTATGAATTCATCTGGAACCAATTCTGTGACTGGTACCTAGAACTAACTAAACCAGTTCTGTGGAAAGGTTCTGAAGCGCAACAGCAAGCGACTCGTTATACGCTGATCACGGTTCTAGAGAAGACTCTGCGTCTTGCTCACCCTGTTCTTCCTTACATCACTGAATCTATCTGGCAGAGCGTTAAGCCGCTAGTAGACGGCGTTGAAGGCGAGACCATCATGACTCAAGCACTTCCTCAGTTTAATGAAGACAACTTCAACGCTGACGTAGTCGCTGATCTTGAATGGGTTAAAGCGTTCATAACTAGCATCCGTAACTTACGTGCTGAATACGATATCGCACCAAGCAAAGGCTTAGATGTGATGATTAAAGTAGCTGACGAAAAAGACGCTGCACGTATCAAAGCAAATGAGATTGTTCTAACTTCTCTAGCGAAACTAGACAGCATTAAAGTATTGGCGGATGGCGAAGAAACCCCAGCGTGTGCAACATCACTAGTTGGTAAATCTGAGCTAATGATCCCAATGGCAGGTCTTATCGACAAAGATGCCGAGCTTGCACGTTTAGACAAAGAAGTCGCTAAAATCCAAGGCGAAATTAAACGCATCGAAGGTAAGCTAGGTAACGAAGGGTTCGTTGCTAAAGCACCGGAAGTGGTTATCGCGAAAGAGCGTGAAAAGTTAGATGGCTATAAAGAAACATTAGCTAAGCTAGAAGCGCAAAAAGTGACAATCGCAGCACTGTAAGCCTTACAGTTACTGCAATAAAGAACGGAAAGCCCGACGAATTATCGTCGGGCTTTTTTTTACCGCCAAGAAAAGCAATAGCTTTTACCTATTAATAT
>NZ_NOIF01000201.1 GCF_002265265.1 Photobacterium sanguinicancri | reverse complement strand
ATAAATATAAGCATTTATAGGAGCTAAAAAGACACCCACCTCGTCATGAATTATATTTTCATGTACTTAAGGGTAAGTTTGCTGACAAGAGCCACCCAAAAAAAGGCTTTATAGCAAACCTCTTACTCTTCGGCAGTATAAGTCAGATAATGGTTCTTCTTAATCACGCTGTTAAACACACCATAAATTCTCTAGGCGTCCTATCTAATTAGATATTAAGTAACAAATAGAATTTATATAAAATAAGATGTTAAGCCCAAATATACCCACAAATTATGAGTCACTACCATCCCAAAAACAGCCGAACTATCAAGCTCGTGTTTTCTCCATAACTAGTTTACAACCTCGCTTCAATATAACCATTAGTTTTAACATCAAATAAAAAAGGCCACATAATGTGGCCTTCTGTATTTTGATGAGCTTATGGCTCTTCACTAATTGGTTTTGCCATATAATGCTCAGGTTTTAAACCAAGGTATTCCGGTAATGTTGTACCGACAGATATAGACGACCACGTCCCTGTTACGATACCAATGAACATCGCAATAGAGAAACCTTCTAATGGCCCACCACCCAGTAACCATAATGCCCCTACCGTAATAAGGGTGGTTCCTGATGTCACCATAGTACGGGAGATAGTTGCCGCAATAGCTTGGTTATTTGTTGTTTCTGTATCTTGATTAGGTTTCGAAATCAGTAACTCTCGGATCCTGTCAGCAATAATAATCGAGTCATTCAAGGAGTAACCCAAAATAGCCAGCACTGCCGCCAACACGGTCAGGTTGAACTCCATTTGCGTTGCCGCAAAGAAACCCAATACAAACACCACATCGTGCAATAACGCAAACAACGAGCCCGCCGCTAATCGCCATTCAAAGCGGTAGCTGAGGTAACCTAAAATACATAACATCGCGACCAAAATAGCCATGCCACCTTGGTTCGCCATTTCAGCCCCTACTTGCGGGCCAACAATCGATGTATTTAAGACTTCAACTTTGCTGTGTAAAGGCGCAAGAATTGTGCTGACATTTTGCAGCTCTTGCCCAGCTTCAGGCGCAGCATAGCGTAATACCCAGCGGCCTGGTTCACTGGCTGAAATAACTGCAACATCTTGTTTCATCGCAGCATCCATCAATGGCCCTATCTCACTGCTGGTAATTTCCGGTTTGATCTGAATTTCAGTCACAACCCCACCAGTGAAATCTAAACCCCAGTTAAGCCCTTTCACCGCAATCATAGAGATTGACAGCACCATGAGTAAAACTGACACCATACTCGTACGGTAACGCCATTTTGTTGCATTTTTCATATTAATAAACATGGTGTTAAATCCTTACTTCGCGGCGAGAGTCACGACCCCACACCAGATTGATCATGGCGCGTGAGGCAAAAATACCGGTAAACATACTGGTGAGCAGGCCAAGGCCTAATGTTAGGGCAAAACCTTGAATAGGACCGTTACCCACAGAATAAAGCACAACAGCAGTGATCATTGTGGTGAAGTTAGCATCGAAGATCGTACCAAAAGCACTGTCAAAACCACGGTCAATTGCTTGCGCCATACTACGACCTTCACGTAACTTATCTTTAATTCGTTCAAATATAAGTACGTTTGTATCTACCGCCATACCAACAGTAAGCACTAAGCCTGCAATCCCCGGCAACGTAAGTACCGCCCCTGGAATCATTGCTAACAAACCAAAAAGCATGATCATGTTAGACACTAGGGCAATATTCGCGACCCAACCTAAGCGACGGTACCAGCACGCCATAAATAGCAGAGTAATGCCAAGACCAAGGCCCAGTGCCGCAAAACCATTTTCAATATTTTCTGCACCCAATGTCGGGCCAATGGTGCGCTCTTCAACAATCGTAACAGGCGCAGTCAATGAACCAGCGCGTAGCAATAATGCAAGTTCTTGTGCATCTTGTAGTGAACCAGCGCCTGTAATGCGGAAGCGGTTACCCAACTGAGATTGAATTGTCGCAACACTAATGATTTCGTTACTTTGGCTCGCTTTACCATTTTCATCACGACTGTATTCACTGTAAGAGGTCGCCATTGGCTTACCAATGTGAGTACGCGAGAATTCAGACATGATTTTGCCGCCAGTACTGTCCAAAGTAATGTTAACTTCAGGCATACCCATCTCACCCAAGCTACCACGCGCATCAACAATGTGATCCCCGCCAAGCACAGGTTTACGAGCAACACGTACAGGGCGACCATCTTTGTCGTTAACCACCATAGTACTGCCAGTGCCCGCTTCTTTTACTTCATAAAAAGCAAGACTCGCGGTAGCACCAATAACATTTTTAGCCGCTGCTGGATCTTGAACACCCGGTAATTCAATACGAATACGGTGTTCACCTTGGCGCTGAACTAACGCTTCGGTAATACCTAATTCTTCAATACGGCTACGCATTGTTTGCAGGTTTTGTTGTACGGTTAAATTACGTAACTGAGTTTGCTCACTTTCTTTCATTGTGATGTAAAGACCATCACCTTTGCTGCTACGCACCTGCCATTGCGGATATTGCTTACTCACAAATGCTCGAACAGTACTATTAGCGTCTGCATCCGGTAGGCTCACAGCCAAGGTATCACTTTGTGTTTGTGTCATGGATGTTGAGCGAATACCCTCTTTACGCAAGTGCAAACGTAGCTCATCAGACAGTTGTTCAGTTTGCGCACTAAATACCTGATCAATATCAACATCAAGTAAGAACTGCACCCCGCCGCGCAAATCTAAGCCCAGTTTTATCGGGGCAAAGCCCATTGACTGAAGCCACATAGGAGCTGCTGGTTCAAGGGCCAAAGCGATTTGAGAGCTATCTTTAACCATCGTAGATAAAACTGATTTAGCATGTGCTTGTTGCGATTCATCATTAAGTACAACAATCGTTTTATTACCGCTTTGATCAATGCGTTTCGTGCTAATACCTTGATCTGTTAACGCGCGTTGCAGCGAAAGTGGAGAAGCAGACAGGCCAGCTTTAGCCCCAATTTGAATAGCGGCATTTTCACCATACCAAGTCGGGATCGCACTCAGCGCCATCACACATAAGGTGACAATTAATACAACATACTTCCACGCGGAGTAATGGTTCATTAATCGTGGTTTAGATCTTTGGCTAGCTCTTGGACTAGAGATTGTCGATGTTCTTTGATTCATTTTATAAACGCCAAGTTTCACACGGAACATTGCTGTTTTCGCCTAAAAACGGCAACAAAAAATGCAAGATTCGTGTGATACCAACCCCATCAATTACCAAATCATGCTTGCTGGTTAATTAATGGTATTAGTATTAAAAACACAGAGATAACTTCATATAAAAAGAAGTAATCAGGTTTTGGAGGGTATTAAGCACATCAACAGCAGATCAGTAAGTACACTGATCCTAAGCAGGTTGAATTGCGAATACCAAACTAGAACTAAGCGGTTATCAGGCGATGCTGATATTGAGTATGCGTGAGGTTGGATTCTTTCCAGCCAGACAGCCGAGAAGAAGAAGATACATGGGTTAACATCCAGTCTACAGATGGACTGATTTCAGCTTGATAGCCAATAACTAAGAATTGCGATGGTTCAATCGGCAGTTCATGCGCCAATTGATAAAAAGGTTGTAGTGTTTCAGGATCATCTCGCAACATGCTGCTATAACGCGAGGTATACATCATGCCGATATGAAAACGGTGGACATCATCGGTATGCGACCCTTTTTCGGGTTGTTGATGATTCACGCTGAACTTTTGCTTAAAAACACATTGCAGCTGAGGAAAGTTCGCTGCCATATCGATCGTTTGGGTCGTGTCCGTTATGGAAAGAGATTCATGCACATGCTGCGAATAATGCACTGACGTTACTGTCGGTATTTGAGGCGCGCGAATGTCGTCTGCATGTGCGAATGAACCCGCACCCAGACAAAACACCACCATCAAAACACGTAAGAACGTTATCAGCATAGTCTTTGCATTATTATTTAAAGTTACAGCATCATAAAGTTCGATACTGTTTGTTACAAGTACTTATTTAACCAAGATCCATTGTCATGCCTACATTGCTGGTTCACGGTTTTAATACGCCTTATTTACAAAAGTAATAATTGGTCAATAAGAGAGCAAATTGGTTTATTCTCCACTATTTTAAAGCGAATCTAGATGCCGAAATAGGGACAGAATCAGTGTCGAGGCGCACTTATGTATGGTTAACATGATCAGATAAATGTTAAGTATTGCAATGCATCCAGCCCAAATCACTAATAGTCCCTCTTTATATGTGTACCGACCATCACATGATAATGTTTGAAACCCTTACTCGCCCTCGCTATATTGCCGTAACAAAAATCAAAATAAAGGAAGTTAAATTTATGACAACACACAAAATTGCCTTCATTGGTTTAGGTACTATGGGCTTTCCTATGGCAGGTCACCTTGCCAATGCTGGACATGACGTAACCGTATATAACCGCACAACAGCAACGGCTGAACGCTGGTTAGCACAGTATAAAGGCTCACATGCACTGACACCTGCAGAAGCAGCAAAAGGGGCAGAATTTATCTTTACCTGTGTTGGCAACGACGACGATGTTCGCCAAGTATATACAGGTGAAAACGGCATTTTGAGTACAGCGCAAGCGGGGGCGGTTCTTATCGACAATACAACAGCGTCTGCTGAAGTTGCTCGCGAAGTTGCGGCTGCTGCTTTAACGACCAACACCCACTTTTTAGATGCCCCTGTTTCTGGTGGTGAAGCTGGCGCAGTCAACGGTTGCCTAACTGTAATGGTCGGTGGTGACGCAGCAACATTTGAAAAAGCGCACCCCGTTATGGCTTGTTTTGCGAAAGCCACAACACTAATGGGTGATGTTGGCTATGGCCAAGTAACCAAAATGGCTAACCAACTGTGTATTGCAGGCGTGTTGCAAGGTTTGTCTGAAGCCATCACATTGGCAAAATCGGCAGGGTTGGATATAGAACAAATGACAGAAGTGCTCAAACACGGCGCTGCAGGATCTTGGCAATTAGAAAATCGCGCAGCAACCATGGCCAAGAACGACTTTGATTTCGGTTTTGCCATCGACTGGATGCGTAAAGATCTGAGTATCTGCTTTGATGCTGCCGATAAGCTAGGTGTTGACCTGCCATTGGCCAAGCAAGTAGATGAGCGTTACGCTTCGTTGCAACAACGTGGCTACAGCCGCGCCGATACCTCTGTACTGATTAAACAGTTTGATGACGAAGCGCGCTAAGTAACCACCATCATATAAAGGGCGATGAAACATTTCATTGCCTCTTATCTTGATACATAGACCATAAAATAACGGCGTAACGTGGCGCTTTATTCTTTATCCGACCACACCGCAAACTCATTGCCACTTGGCTCGATAAAATGAAAACGTCGACCTCCGGGGAAGGTAAATATAGGTTTGATGATCGCCCCACCCGCTTGCTCAACCTTCGCTTGTGTTTGTTCCAACTTATCACTATAGAACACAATTAACGCCGCCCCTTTCAACGTGGTACTCATTAAATCAGACTGATAAAAGCCACCTTCAACACCAGAGTCACTGAATGCTGAATAATCAGGGCCATAATCGACAAACGTCCACTTAAAAACAGTTGTGAAGAATGCTTTTGTTGCAGAAATATCTTTTGCAGGCAGTTCTAAATAGTTGATAGCTTCGTGCTTATTCATTGGTTATCCCTCACTTTCATTCTTCAATCCAGTTTAGTAACAATCCACCTCGACGTCTTAAACCAAATAAACAAACGTGATCCCCCGCAATGTCTCTTAACCCTGCCAGCGCTGTATACCAGATGTAATAAAAAAGCCGCTGCATCTCTGCAACGGCTTCAGTGTTTTCGCTAATTGACTATCGTATTACAGACCAATAAAGATGCCAGCAAGTGCAGCACTCATTAGGTTAGCCAATGTCGCAGCCAACACAGCTTTAAAGCCTAGGCTTGCAACATCACTACGACGTTCTGGAGCCATAACACCAATAGAACCAATTTGAATCGCAATAGAACCAATATTGGCGAAGCCACAAAGTGCAAAAGTAATAATAACTTGGCTTTGTGATGATAGCGTGTCTTTGATACTAACGAAGTCTAGGAAAGCAACAAACTCGTTCAGAATCATTTTCTGACCAATGAACGCACCTGCTTGCAGCATTTCAGTCGCTGGTACGCCAATTAGGAAAGCAAGTGGCGAGAACAAGTAACCAAGAATGTTTTGCAGCGTTAACCCTTCAAAACCAACCCAGCCACCAACCATTTCTAAGCCAGCATTTGCCATCGCAATCACACTCACGAAAGCAATAAGCATAGTACCGATTGCCACAGCCACTTTCATGCCGTTCATCGCACCAGCAGCCAACGCATCAATCATGTTGCTGTGATCGCTTTTTGCCATTTCGATATCGGTTTGCTCTACTGGCACACTTTGCTCAGGAACAAGAATCTTCGCCATCAACAAACTACCTGGCGCTGCCATGAAACTTGCTGCAATAAGGTATTTAAGATCAACACCTAGACCGGCATAACCGCCCAACACACTACCCGCAACCGATGCCATACCACCCGTCATAACTGCAAACAGTTCTGAGCGAGTCATTTGAGGAAGGAAAGGTTTAACAAGCAGAGGGGATTCGCCTTGAGACAGGAAGATGTTACCAGTTGCGACTAACGATTCAGCACGGCTTGTGCCAAGTAAACGTTGAATGCCGCCACCAATAACACGAATGATCCACTGCATCACGCCAAGGTGGTAAAGCAAAGAAATTAAAGCACTAATGAAAATAACAAGAGGGAGGACGCGAACAGCGAAGATAAAACCAGTTGTTGCTAAATCACCAAATAGAAACTTGATCCCTTCATCAGCGAAACCAAGAATGCTTGCTACACCACTACTCATGGCTCCCAGCATCTTTTGCCCAATAGGTATATACAACACCAAAGCGGCAAATCCAGCCTGTAATAACAAGGCCCCACCAACTGTACGCCAGTTGATTGCTTTTCGATTTTCAGATAATACGCATGCGCATGCCACCAGTACAAAAATACCGGCAATACTAATTAACAACTGCATTATTTCGTCCTGCTACTTCTTTTAAAATGGATTGCGAAAAATGAAGGTGTTACTGCCTGTTGCCATAGAGGAACAATTGCTTTCGGGGAAAAAGCACAATAGGTGGGTTCTGAAGAAAAACCTTCAGAAAATAAAGAAATGTTCGTCCAACTAAACAACATACAAGTCACCTTGATAACAAGCTAATACTCTGCCGGTCCAACTCCGTGGGTCGTTCACATTCCATGGTGACAGCTTGTAATAAGGTGGCTGAACTCGATGGTTCTGGCCGAGGGCGGAGTATATAGAGATCGAAATCACATTAACAATTTTAGATGCATAATTTTTCGTGATCTGGCTCCACTTGCGCATTTTTTAACCTAGACAGACAACGAAATCGTTTGCTTTCGCGTGAGTAAATAAACAACTCTCATAGTAGATAAACCTCAAAATGCAATAGGTTTCATTTGTAACTTTTAAAAGCCCATTCTAGGTTTAAAGAAACAGCACTTCATCCGACTCATAGAGTGTGTAACATGCAGAAAGGATTTACCTTAATTGAGCTAGTTATCGTTATTGTCGTACTCGGCATTTTGGCAGTGTTTGCCGCCCCACGCTTTTTGAATATCCAAAGCGATGCTCGAATTGCCACGCTGCAAGGTTTTCAAGGGGCGCTACAAGGGGCCGATGGCATTGTTTTTGGTAAAGCGGTAATTCAAGGCTTAGAGCAATATGAAGTCATCCATTTAGATGGCACACAAGTCTTAGTTGAAAGTGCAGATGCATCCATAGAACTGAAATACGGGCATATCACTCAGAATCAAGAAAATGTAGCACTCGCTATGACAACAGACATGCAAGTAACAGACATTGAAATTGCGGCATCGAATGAATACTACGGTGAAGGTATCTACGCCTACCAAAGTGAACAGTCATTAGAACAAGTACAAATTGAAAATAGTATGTGTTACCTCAGAGTGCTTAATAAGAAACAAACAGGAAAACTGATTTTTAATTTAGTGAATGATGGCTGCTAGCCAACTTCGCCTTTAAATGTATTTCTGGCATAATGTGCAGCGACACTTCGCTATCGACACATTATGCCTATGCCAACGCAAAACCTGACACAATGTGTTAAATCGCTTACAAAAGTGGCCGTATTTATAAGCTTATTTGGCAGCTCTAACCTCTATGCGAACCAGTTTGTCTTAGACGTTAAGCTACTTAATTACAGTGATTCGTATGGCAACCTTCGTATCCCAAGTAGTGTTCAGCTCGATTTACCTGACCCACTTAACGTGAAAGGTAATTTAAACCTCGAAAAAAGCCAGCTCACACGACTACCACGCTCATTAACTGTTGGAGGTAATCTCAACCTTGCTTATAGTCAAATAATGAAACTGCCCCGCACACTTAAAGTTCAGGGTTATATTAATTTAGCCCATTCAAAAATAACCCAGATAAATAACGGTTTGCAGGTTATGGGAGATTTAAGTTTGATGGGAACGGCTATATCACAACTTCCACCTTTTCTTTATGTCGGTGGCAACCTATACCTTGCGCATACTAAAATAACAGAACTACCAGAATACCTAACAGTCAAAGGTAATATCTATTTAGGTGGTATAAAAATTAAAAAAGCAGCGGAAACCATCAACATTGGTGGCAATATTTACCAATAAAGT
>NZ_NOIF01000200.1 GCF_002265265.1 Photobacterium sanguinicancri | reverse complement strand
TTAATTCACAGCTCGAAACAATTGAGAAGGCTTTTTGTTACTATAGTTTAGTAAATGGTCAGACCAATTAAGCTTGGCCCTTTTCATCAACTAATTAACGTCATTTCCAATCAATGCAGTTTTAAACGCATACCAATCAAACGCCAATCCCGGATCAGTTTTACGCCCAGGGGCAATAAATTCATGACCGGTGATCCGTGAGGTATCAATATGTGGGTAGTAGTCCATCAGCACCCGGGATAACTCAGTGAGTGATACATACTGAGCTTGGGTATAAGGGAGGGTATCCGTGCCTTCCAGTTCGATGCCAATCGAGAAATCATTGCATCTTTCACGCTCAGCAAACTGGGAAACACCCGCATGCCAAGCACGACAATCTAGTGGTACAAACTGAATGATATCGCCATTTCGTCTAATTAAACAATGCGCAGACACGCGAAATGTTGAAATTAACTCAAAATAGGGATGTTCGTCAGGGTTAAGCTTGCCAGTAAACAGCTGCTCAATATAAGGTCCGCCAAATTGACCGGGCGGTAAACTGATATTGTGCACCACCAGCAGAGAAACCGCTTCACCTTGTGGGCGGGAGTCATAAAAAGGGGATGGTACATGCTTTACACCGCTTAGCCAGTGATCGGCTTGAATAGCTAACTGCTCCATTGAATAGATTCTCGCTCACTTATAACCAGGATATTTTATATAACAAGGGTATTTTAGTCGGAACAGCACCAAATCACACCTTCTGCTGAAAATGCTGCAACAGAGAACCAGTCGCGGTATGATCCATTACATAAAAGAGCCATGGCTCTTTCTATAACTTCACCCGCTCAGCCTACAGCCTCAACCATAGTGACGGATACAGCATGACCAAGATGGAACAAAATCACGATAGCCAAGCGCGTTTAGCCTACTTAAAACAGCAACTCCCACAAGAAATCAGCCGCGCAGTCACAGAAACGCTGCGTGAAGATTTGGGTGGCGAGGTTGGTGAGCCGATCAATCCCGAACATGATATTACCGCCAGTTTGATCCCTGCTGATAGCCAAGGTGTGGCAACCATCATCACCCGTGAACACGGTGTGTTCTGCGGGCAATTATGGGCGGAAGAAGTGTTTAGGCAGCTAGGTAGCCAAGTGACTATTGAATGGCATGTTCAAGATGGTGATACCGTCGAACCTAACCAAACCTTATGTACTCTGTCTGGCCCATCGCGCATTCTGTTAACCGGTGAGCGTAATGCGATGAACTTCATCCAAACACTGTCAGGCTGTGCGACAACGGTGGCGACCTACGCCAAACAGCTCGAAGGCACCCATACTCGCCTACTCGATACCCGCAAAACCATTCCGGGTCTGCGTAGCGCACTAAAATATGCGGTGACTTGTGGTGGCGGTTACAACCACCGTATCGGGGTGTTCGACGCGTACTTAATCAAAGAAAACCACATTATTGCCTGTGGCGGTATTAATGAAGCGATCAGCACTGCCAAGCAGTTAAATCCGGGCAAGCCAGTCGAAGTAGAAACCGAAAGCTTAGAAGAACTGCAACTAGCGATTGATGCAGGTGCTGACATTATCATGTTAGACAACTTCACCACCGAGATGATGCGTGAGGCCGTTAAAATCAATGCAGGTCGCGCAGCATTAGAAAACTCAGGCAACGTAACGCTAGCGACGATTCGTGAGTTTGCCGAAACTGGCGTGGACTACATATCTGTTGGTGCACTCACTAAGCATCTTAAGGCTATGGATTTGTCTATGCGCTTCCAATAAGGCGTTTCAAATAAGTCGCTTAAATATATTCGGTTCAAAACAGTTAAAGCAAAGGTATGACCGACACTGGCCTTCATACCTAATAGACACAGTACTGAATCTTAAAATATCTAAAGGAGAGCTTATGCTCTCCTTTTCTATATTTATCAATAAGATCTACACTCAGCAGGTATAACCAATTGCTCCAACCCAGCTCGAAGCACTTAGTGCAACAAATGTAATACCCCAACTATTTATTCAAACTGTGCCGCGCAAAGTATTCCTTTCGATTCCGTCACTTGGAGCCAACTTTTAATCTGGCTGGACAAATTACGAGGCCTTCGGGCATACAAGGATAGAAACATGAAAAAGATGCAAAAAGGTTTTACGCTGATTGAATTGATGATTGTAGTGGCGATCATTGGTGTGCTATCGGCGATCGCAGTTCCAGCATATGAAAGTTATGTCAAAAAGTCAGAGGCCGCAACAGGTGTAAGTACAGTACGTTCATTACTGACAAATATAGATATGAAAGAGCAAGAAAAAGGAGCTTTTCCAGCAACTCTTGCTGAAATCGGTGCCGATGCAAATATGAGTTCTCTGGGTACGGTTGCGATTGCACCAACTAAGGCTGGGGAGCTCTATGGAACTGCAACCTTTACTTACAATACTAAAGCAACTTTGAAAACGAAGAAAATAACCTACACTAAAACAAAGTCTGGCTGGAAATGTACTCATGACACAGGATTAACGCTGAAAAGCTGTGGTTAATACGTTAATGCAAACTACCCTCACTTCAGTATTGCTTCAGGCGGGTTTACTTAACCAGATGCAGCAACAAGAAGTCAGTAGTTTCGCCCACGCCGAGGGGATATCGATCCCCTCGGCGTTGGTCGATCTTACTATACTGACCAGTGACGATTTAGCCCGCCAGCTCGAATCAATTTTCAGCATCGCTCTGACCGATATTCATCAATACGATTACCAAGGCTGTTGTGACCATTTGCGTCAGCGCGAAACCATTTTGCGCCATCGTGTTATTCCACTTAAGCTCACCGAGACAACCTTGTTTTTGGGCACCAGCGATCCAACCAATGTTGCCGCCCAAGACGAATTCCGTTTCGCCACTGGCAAACAAATCGAGCCACTGCTGCTTGATAATAAGCAACTAGAAAGTGCTATTCGCCGAATTTATGGCAGTGATGTCGGTGAAACCTCCCACCAGCGTGGGATCAGCGAAGATGACTTGGATCAGTTGGTCGATCTAAGTGAGGGTGAAATTGAGCACGAGAATGATCTAAGCCAAGACACAGCGCCCGTTACCCGTTATATCAACCAAGTGCTACTTGATGCGGTACGTAAGAAAGCCTCTGATATTCACTTTGAACCGTACGAAAAATTCTTTCGAATTCGTTTTCGTTGTGACGGTTTATTGCACCAGTATTCCACCCCTGCAGCACATTTATCTCGGCGGCTATCAACTCGCTTAAAAGTGATGTCTAAGCTCAACATAGCCGAACGTCGTCAACCGCAAGATGGCAGAATTAAGCTCAAACTCAGCCCGACGGTTACTGTTGACCTACGGGTTTCCACCTTACCAACTATGTGGGGAGAAAAAGTGGTGCTACGGATCTTAGACAGCACCAGCGCCAGCTTAAACATAGATATTCTAGGTTATAACCAACAACAAAAAGCAGCTTATCTTGCAGCATTGCAACAACCGCAAGGGATGATTTTAATGACAGGGCCAACGGGGAGCGGAAAAACCGTCTCGCTTTATACTGGCCTTAAGATCCTCAATACCGATGAGCGTAATATTTCTACCGCCGAAGATCCGGTCGAAATTAATTTACCCGGCATTAATCAGGTCCATATCAATAACCGAGCAGGGCTAGGCTTTGCTGATGCCCTGCGATCTTTTTTACGCCAAGATCCTGATGTGGTCATGGTGGGTGAAATTCGCGATATCGAAACCGCCGCTATTGCGGTCAAAGCCGCCCAAACGGGCCACCTTGTTTTATCGACACTACACACAAACTCTGCCGCTGAAACCCTGACCCGTTTAACCAATATGGGAGTAGAAGATTTTAACTTAGTCTCATCACTTAGCCTGATTATTGCCCAGCGACTGGCACGCCGTTTATGCAGCAACTGTAAACAACCTCATTCTCTCGCAGCTATTCATCGCGCACGACTCTCCATCCCAGTTGATGCTGAACTTTTCCAAGCCAATGAACAAGGTTGTGATGATTGCAATAAAGGCTATGTAGGGCGAGTCGGTATTTATGAAGTTATGACTTTCAGCCGTGAACTGGCTGAAGCCTTAATGGCCAAAGCGACGACGTTGCAACTAGAAGAAATAGCCTGTCAGCAAGGGATGCAGACCCTCAATCAGGCAGGGGTAGAAAAGCTGTGCCAAGGCACCACCAGTTTAACTGAATTGCAGCGCGTCCTGCATTTTTAACCTAACTATAACCTTGACCATAACCCAGACCATAATCCTGGCCATAATAAATACGATTACTTAGGACACAGCATGAAGCAAGTGAGCAAATTGCGCTATTACCACTGGCGAGGGATCAATAGTTCAGGGAGAAAAGTTTCTGGCGTGATTGTCGGCTTTCAAGAGCAAGAAGCGCGTGAAAAACTGCTCGAACAACGTATCCAAGTGAAAAAAATTAAGCGTCGTAACCCATCTACCTTTGCCCGAATGAAAAACAAGATGGAAGCTACCGACGTCACTGCGGTCACTCGTCAATTAGCGACCATGATTGAGTCTGGCGTGCCTGTGGTGCAATCACTAAAATTAATCGCAGAAAGTCACCAAAAGAGTGAAGTGCGGGCCATTTTGACTCAGGTTAATAAACAAGTCGAAGCTGGCGCTTCACTGTCAAAAGCACTGCATACCAGCTCGCCTTTATTTGACAATTTTTATTGTGATTTAGTGGCAACAGGGGAAGAAACAGGGCATTTGGGGCAAATATTTGAACGCCTTGCCACATACAGGGAAAAGCACGAGGCAATGCGCAAAAAAGTGATTAAAGCCATGATTTATCCAGGCATGGTGACCCTAACTGCCATTATCGTCACTGTGATGATGCTGGTGTTTGTGATCCCGCAATTTGCCGACATCTTCCATAGTTTTGGTGCGCAGTTACCTTGGTTTACTCGCCAGGTGATTAAGGCTTCGGATCTACTCACCTCCAATGGATTACTTATTTCAGTGTCCTTAATTGCTGCGATCATCATATTCACTTTCAGTTATAAAAAATCCCCTCGTATTCAACTTGCCGTCAGTCGGTGGAGCTTACGCTTTCCTATTCTGGGCTCCGTGTTTATGAAAGCTACCATTGCGCGATTTGCTCGAACGCTCGCCACCACCTTTACCGCGGGTATTCCCTTGCTATCAGGGCTGCAATCCGCGGGAAAAACAGCAGGTAACTTACATATTCAGCGAGCGGTCGAACAAGCCCATACCGCCGCTGCCGCTGGCATGCCACTGTATCTGTCTTTGCGCCAATGCAATGAGTTTCCCGAACTGATGCTACAAATGGTCATGATCGGCGAAGAGTCTGGTTCACTAGATGACATGCTCAATAAGATTGCCAGTTTATATGAGAGCGATGTCGATAATACGGTCGATAACCTAGGTAAAATCATCGAGCCTTTGATCATTATTATCCTTGGTGGGCTCATCGGTGGACTATTAGTGGCCATGTATATGCCAATATTCACCCTGATGAGTGTCATCGGCTAGCACCATAGCTAACACTTTCGACCTAACCGCGAGTATATTGATGCTAACGCCTTGAATACTCGCGATCCTCCTCGCGTTCACGTTACAATAACCTTATAGATTGACTAGAGATTTCATCATGGAACTGCTGACTTATTACCCTTGGCTTTACCCTGCATTCGCCGCCCTTTTCGGCTTATTAATCGGCAGCTTCTTAAATGTGGTGATTTACCGTTTACCCATCATGATGGAACGAGAGTGGAAACGTGACTGTATTGACTGTTTCCCTGAGTTTCAACAAGGTGATGGCACTGGTGAAGAAAAAGACAAAACAGCGGAAAAACAACCGGCATTCAACCTGAGTGTACCGCGCTCACGCTGCCCAAACTGTAGCGAGCTCATTACGGCGAAAGATAATATTCCGATATTCAGTTGGTTGTGGCTAAAAGGCCGCTGCCGCCACTGCCAGCACCCTATCAGTGCACGCTATCCTTTAGTGGAATTACTCACAGCCGCATTGACAGCAACGGTGGCCTTACTGCTACCACCATCAGAATGGTCGATCGCAGTGATCTTTTTCACTTTCACTTTAATCGCATTAACTTTTATCGATATTGATAAAATGCTGCTACCTGATCAACTCACCCTGCCACTCATGTGGGCAGGCTTAATGCTGGCTGTGTTAGGAATAAGTCCGGTTTCCATTGAAGACGCCCTGATTGGCGCCATGTTTGGTTATCTGTCACTTTGGAGTTTGTACTGGTGCTTTAAGCTACTTACCGGTAAGGAAGGAATGGGATACGGTGATTTCAAGCTACTTGCAGCACTTGGTGCATGGTTAGGTTGGCAATCATTACCCTTTGTGATCTTACTATCTTCGTTAATTGGTGCAATCTGTGGCATTATCTTAATGAAAATTCAGAAATCAGATACCCAAGCACCATTCTCCTTTGGCCCTTACCTAGCAATGGCGGGTTGGGTCAGCATGCTGTGGGGAACCCAGATTATTGATTGGTATCTGACAAGCTACTTAGGACTGTAAAAATGACGATGGTTGTAGGCCTTACCGGTGGCATTGGCAGTGGTAAAACCACAGTTGCAAATCTATTTGCCCAGTATGGTATTGATCTTATTGATGCAGATGTAATTGCACGTGAAGTTGTTGCACCTGGCAGCGAAGGGTTAATTGCCATTGAACTAAAACTTGGTGCTGACATCTTACTGACAGACGGCCAATTAAACCGTAGTAAGTTAAGAGAGTTAATTTTCTCTCAACCACGATTAAAAAGCTGGTTAGATGAACTGTTACACCCCTTAATTCGTCAACGCATGCTGACGAAAATAGATAATAGCCAATCAGCCTATTGCTTACTGGTTATTCCGCTAATGGTTGAGAATAACTTACAGTCTTTAGCTCACCGTTTATTGGTCGTAGATGTAGAAGAGTCAGTGCAAATTGAACGTACTTTACAGCGCGATCTCGTTAGCGAAGAGCAAGTAAAAAACATATTGGCCGCGCAAGCCTCAAGGAAAGAGCGCAATGCCGCAGCCGATGACATTATTAGTAATAATGGTGATAGCAGCGCCTTACCCGATAAAGTGGCGCAATTGCATCATCACTATCTCGAATTGAGCCAACGTTACCAATAACGCTTTAATACGTTATGGATAACTCAGCAGATGACCGACCTTATGCAGACAAATAATTTTGAACATCCGCTCAACGAAAAAGTGCGAATTTACCTGCGACTGGAATACCTCATTCGCCAGATGCAGTCTTCTTGCCAAAAAACGGATCACTGGCAACACCAAATATTCTTTCGAGCACTGTTTGATTTATTAGAGATCCTAGAGCAAATTCAGCTTAAAGCAGAGTTAGCGAAAGATTTGACCCACCAAGCGAGCAAGCTTAAGCGTTGGCTAGATGTACCAGGGGTTGACCAACAAGCCCTTTTAACGCTACTGGATAAACTCGAGTTAATGCAACGCCAGCTGATGACAGCATCACGTTTAGGTCAAGAATTACGTAACGATCGCTTTCTTTGTGGGATCAAGCAACGCTTTTCAATCCCGGGTGGTAGTTGCTGCTTTGATTTACCCGCACTGCACCATTGGCTGCATTTACCCTTGGTACACAAGCAAAGCGATATGACCAATTGGCTAGAGGCAATATCTGAGATATCCAATGCTTTACTGCTTTGGTTACGTCTAACGCGTGAACAAGGTCAATTTCAACCGCAGGTCGCACGTGGTGGATTCTTTCAGCACGATGCCGATGATGCATGTTTATTGCGCATTCAAATTTGCCCGAGCTACGGTGTATACCCTATGATATCAGGGCATCGTAATCGCTTTTCGATCCGCTTCATCCCGTTTGAGGATGGTGCACCGATTGCCGATACCATTGAATTTAAACTAGCTATTTGCTGAGGTCAGCCCGTGTCACAACCAAGCGCACCGACAATTGTTAAATGTCCATCTTGTAAAGCAGATGTAGAATGGAATGAAAAAAGTGCCTATCGTCCATTTTGCTCTAAGCGTTGCCAATTAATTGATTTAGGTGAATGGGCAGAAGAAGAAAAAGCTATTCCTGGTGCACCAGATTTATCAGACTCTGATGGCTGGTCAGAAGATATGAACTATTAATTATCGATTAAGATACGTAAAAAAAGGCGCATGATGCGCCTTTTCTTTTAGCTGAAATTAACATCAAGCGAGTACATTAACGACGAGCTCTATAACGTCGTTCTCGGCAATTTTCACCAACAAGAGTCATCAGCTACTTAATATAACGCTGTATTAGCTCATTACACGCAGCTGCAACTTATCAAGGACAACAGCATTGGCTTCAGGGAAGTCAGCAGGATTCAAGGCTCCAATATCAACCCACTTACCTGGCTGTCCTTCTTTGCCGTACGCTTCACCTTCAAATAAGGTCACCAAGAAAAAATCAAACTTCAGTGATTTTTCAGGGTAATCATGGGCCAAAGACAGGAAGTGTTCTAACTCAGTAACATCGATCCCCACCTCTTCATGAAGCTCACGGATCACTGCTTGTTCAGCCGTTTCATTCTGCTCTACTTTTCCGCCTGCAAATTCCCAGAATCCACCTTGATGGGCTTTAGCCGCACGCTGAGTTATAAACACTTTATCTTGTTGAGCATTAAGAATGATCCCCGCCGAGATCCATAGTTGTTGCTTATCCATTCTGACTTCTCTTTGTTCCATTGCTCTCTTCTCTAGCTGAAGATCGCTATTTTATATTTATAAAAAAGGCCGCATCAGCGTAATGCCGTTCACTTAACGTGAGCGGCATTGTTTTTTCTAACGGGATATCGATTTTTTGAGCACTTCAGTACTCTAG
>NZ_NOIF01000199.1 GCF_002265265.1 Photobacterium sanguinicancri | reverse complement strand
ATATAACAAGTAGTTAGTTATATTTATTTGATGTTATATCAAGTGCATATCGAGAGTGCTGTAACAAGATCTTCGTAAAGATTGACGAAAAGATATAGAAGATAAATAACGATAGGATTGAGAGGAAAATTGCGGTAATAAATAGAAAAAGCTGACTAAGCGGCTTTTCCTATTTAAGGGGGGAGAGGAACAACGGAAATGTTATGCCTTCGCGGGTGCTAGGTCATTGTTTGTTGTTTCGTCATTGGCTAACGTTTTTACTTGTTGTTCTAGTTCAGCCGTTGTTTTTTGGCTCATGAATTCTTTATACAACGCAGCTTTATCCGAAGGGTCGATCGGGCCTGAGCTGTTTACCATATTGGTGAAGGCTTTTTCAGATTCCACCTTAGGGATAGTCACAAGCGAGCAAACTTGTGGCACGCCTGCAATATTGACGATCTTCACTTTCTCGATTTGACTCTTTTGCAGTGACACGCTGGTAATTTGCTTAGCTATTTGCTCGAAAGAGGTGCCTGTCGATGTTTCGCCCGATGCACTATCCATCTTCTGGTAGGTCTTCTCAAGCACGTTAGCTTTAAGATCCATGTTTTGTGCTAGTGCATTACGGGTTAATGACACGGCATGGTTACGATCAACCGAGAAGTTACCGGTGTATTTCACACAGTTTGACGCCGCGAAACCATTCGCCGAGCTTGGGTTTAGCACCCACTCAGGGATGTCAGCAACGTTTGCCACTACATTGGTCGCAGGTGCTGTAGCTGTATTATTGGATTCTTGTGTTGCACAACCTGTCATTAGCGTTGCGATCACTGCCGCGTATAAGACATTCTTTTTCATATTCTGCTCTTATTTTAAATCATCGAGTAAGATGGTGGCTGTTGGTAGTTTTGTACTTGTTTATTAACTTTCTTTAGGTAGTTACGTGTTTCTTCGTAAGGAAGATTGGTAATTAGCTGCTGGTACACCTGCTTTGATGTCATGGTGTTAATTTTTTTCACTGCAGCCCTGACACTTCGCTCACCGAAGGCTTTAGCCACATTACCTGAGCCTGTGTTGTAGGCTGCAATCACGCTGTACATCGAACTTTTTGGATCTTTGATGCCGCGTAAGTAACGATCTTGCAAGATGCTTAAATACGCAGCGCCAGTTTCAATATTGGTCTTCGGATCATAAAGCTCACTGGCACGCATAGGCTTATTTTTGCCACGATAAAGTTTGTTAACATCATGGCCTGCGCTTGTTGGGACAATCTGCATTAAGCCATAAGCTGGTACATGGGATTTCGCTTTCGGATTAAAGTGAGACTCTGTGTGCATGATGGCGAGCACTAAAGGTACTGGAATCTCGTGCTTCTCACTTTCTTGAGTAATGTACGGCATGTAGCGATTAGCACGGTTTGATACCGCCGTTTCAGGGATGCGAACTTGATACGACACGAGCTTCATTGGGGTTTGTTTAAATGCTGATTGCGTTTGACGAAATTCTTGTTCGGCTCTAGCAATCCGCTGGTTTTCATTCGCTATCATGGCCTTTTTTTCAGCGGCTATGATTTGTGCTTTCTGCTGCTCATCAGCGATGACAGTGTCTTGTTCGACGTAGATATCAAGCTGACTCATTTGGCGTTCTGTCTGAGCCTTTATCGCTTGTTTTACTGTATCTAGCTCTGCTTGCTTAATCGCAACTTCAGTCACTTCTATTTCTTGTGCTGAAGCGGGTTCAACATGTTTCACTAGGCCTACAGTTTCGAATAGCTCAGTGTTATCTTCGATAATTTGATTGATCATCGCGGATTTATCTGGGTTTTCAGCGGCATTTTCGTGCAGCTTATAGCTGATCGTGACGTCACCGCTAGCGAGATCAACCACAGTGCGTGCTTGTTGTGTTTGATCATAGATAACAATGGTATCTTGAGACGGTGTTTTGGTATCGCCCCAACTGGTCATTGACGCTTTATTTTGTTTATCCCACTCTGCCAGATTGGCCATCTGCCATGCATTAAATTCACGAATATGCTCGGCGTACCACAGATTAAACTCGTCGGTATGATCCGCCGATAACTGATTAACTTCCTGATCTAATTCCGCAAAAGGGTCATTAGCGTGAGCACCACCTACAAGTATTAGGTTGATGCTAAGGGCTAACAAACCTTGTCGAAGTGTTATCAACATAAGTAGTCCTTGTAGAGGTGAGGCTTAGAAATAAGATGACAAATCATCGGCAGAGTTTTCTTCTTCTAATGCGATGGCATCGTCAATTTGTAATGACAAGTGCTGACAAGCAGCACTTTGGCAATGGGCGATCAATTGTTTACTCGTCCCTAAGTCGCCAAGATCTTTTTGCCAATGGGCTAGCCACAACGTGATGGTGTCTGTTTTAACTTTCGAAATATCAACGTATTGATCAAAGTAGGCTTGCGCTTTGGACTGATCTTGCTGGCTTAAAACTAGGGTGATTAAGCTCGCAGCATCCATGGATACCTGAGGCTCTTTCATTAAATATGGTAATAGTGTTTTTAGTTGGCTGTTCTGCTGCGTTGAGTAATAAGCGATGGCGTAACTTAATGCAGTGGCTTGTAAGTTGGAGGCTTTACCAGTATCTGTTATACGCGCAGAGCAAGAAGCTTGTTTTTTACTAACGTCGAAAAAGGAAAGGTCAGTTAACTCATAGCTTAAATTAGTCACTGGCCAGCTTGAAAAGGGCTTTTCAATCAGATTGTTAGCGATTAATTTATTTTCATATTCAGCACGAAGCGGTAATGCTAAGCCGCGGCGACAGAGCGTTTTTATTTGTTTGGTTGTGCTGTGACTTTTCCGTGCGGCATGCACAGTGTAAATCGGGCTTTCGCCTTCTACTTGGTACCTCGTTCCGGCAAACTCCCATTGACTGCTGGTGGTTGCCATTACTGGCAGGCTAAAAAAGCCTGCCAGTAATAATGCTCTGTGATTACAGATCATTGACGCTGCTCACTTGGCCTGACGGACCTTGTGAATTAGTGCCACTATTGTTTAACCCACCTTGTGAATTAATTTTGTGGCTGGTACCCGCTTGCTGACCTTCGCGTACACGTTTTTTATTTTCAGCTGCTGCTTTTGTTGCTACCGCTTCCAGTGATGGTGCGTAAATCGCGACCGCTAGCATCCAATCGCCATCGCTTGATTTGAAGTTTTTCACTGATACGCCCGGTGGCACTTTACCTTGTGCGATCGTTTTGTAAGAGTCCGTTTGTTTAAATTGATTTATGAACTCGTGCTTGGTTTCACCAAGGGCTGTGACTTGTTTTGGATCTAGCGTGTCTGGGTGGTAGTTAAATTGATTATTCTCTTCAGATTGCATTTCATCCGAGCTACCTTCCCAGAAGACTTTATCACCCTGCATGGTTGCGATTAACGCGTTACGTGCTTTAGTTTGTGACTGAGATTTCGCCGCCGACAACAGTTTACGCTGCACGTTTTTATTGCTGTTGGTACGAATAATGGAAGAGCCAAAGCCCATTACATAAGACTCGCCTGAATCTGGGTTAGTGATCACTTTCGCACCAACAGGGGGCATGATTCCTGATTGCAAGTCATTGATAATTTGCTTGAAGATAACGTTTGGTGCTGTTGTTTGCGTTAGAGCGCCAACTTGGCGTTTGGTCTGTTCACGTGTTTTAGGCGTTGAAATTAAGCTAACACGAACAAATTGTTCCTCAGGATCGTCATACACATCAAATGTTACGTAACCTGCAATAGCGCCACTTACTGATTCAGAACAGTTATCAGCCATTGCGCTTGCGGTATTTGCTAAACTGTCTGTGCCACTGTCGATCATATCCATTGATGCATCAACAACAGTTTCACACTGGTTCTGCATGCCTTCTAGGTTTTCAACCAGTTGTTTTTTAGCAATTTGTAATGCTGTCATGTAAGCCGCACGCTTTGATAGCAAGGTAGCATTACGGTTTTCATAAAGGTTATAGCTACCAGAACCCGTTGATAAAATACCGATGCCAGAGCTGACAGCAATCATTTTTACGCCATCACCTTCTTCTTCAATCAGACTTTGGTGAGCGACTAATACTGCGGCTTTGGGATCTTCAGCAACAATAATATCACCGACCTCTTTCACTGCAGAAGTATCAACAGCCTGAGCTTCTGCTGCAGGAGCGGTTGCTGGCACTAGGTCGTTGAGATCAAAATCAACGTTGGCATGCGCTGAGCTAAATGCTGTCGCTAGTACGAGCGACAATAATGTTTTTTTAAACATGAAAAATCCTATTGGGGTGACGCTTAAAGTACTCTGATTTGGTATTCGTTAAGTACATTAAGTTTCGAACGGTAGTTTGGCTGATGGATACGCAACGTGGGTTCAATGTATTGGGCTAAATCACTGGCATCGTTGAGCGATCTTAGTTGGATAACGATATTGCCAGCCTGTTGGCTTAATTTAATATCGGAAACCCCGTTCATAGCGCCAATTAAACGATAAAGTTGACCCTGTTTACCTGCGGCTTTTTTAGAAAAAATAAGCTCACGAATAGGTCCACCACGGCTAGCCATTGTTTGTACCGACGTATGAAGTTGGCGTTTTAGTGCAATCTGATTAGCTTCTACTGCAAGGTGAACGGCGGCGAGTTCATTGAGCATGCCTGCTTTGTTCGGTAGCGTCATGAAGGTCGGATCGTTGTGCCAACTGCCATAGCGGTTGCCTGCGCGATCGAGCACGGTTGCCGCAAGATCAAGCTGAAGGCCAGAAGGTGTTACTTTTTGGGTTTCTTTTACATCAAGAATGACACTGGACTGCGCTGGGTTTGAAGCAAGATCAAAGCCCATATCAGCGAGTGCATTTGAAAATGTGGTTTTTACGATTGGGAGCTGTGCATCAACATAGATAGAAGGTTGGCCGAGGCTTTTGATCAATCTTGTTATTTTCTCTTCCATCTTTTGACGCTCGACAGACACATCAAGCGTGATGGTGACTGAGCCGTTGGGATTTTTCTGATAAGAAATTTCATTCCAACTGGAAATCATGCCTTGAGATTGCATCGAGAGTGACTGCGTTGCGATTTCTTGTAAGTTGAAATCATCGCTGCTTTCTGTCGCTGACATGGCAGAGTAAGACTGCTGCATGTAGCCAGATTTGACCATCACACCAAGCACTTGGCTGATTGCACGTTTGAAAGCATCTTGTTCTGCAGCTTGTCTGGCACTTAGAGCGTTTTTAGTGCTTTTGTTACCTTCACCGATAACCACAACTGAGACAACCGGTGAGTCATCCCACTCGATTCCGTCATTATTATTGGCAAAACCCGCATCGAGTGCAGGAGTCAGACGCACAGTAACACAGGTATCATCCCCTTGAATTTCAGGTGCACTGAAATCTGCATGGATATTGCCTGCTGCAATACCTGTTAGCAGTAAGTCTCGGTTTTGTTGATCAAATTGGTCGTCAATTAAAGCACTATCTTCAGTCGAAAAAGAAACCGAGACTTCACCTTGTAAAAACAAGCGAAGATTATTTAAACCATCAGCTTTTGCTGACTCAATGGCCATTGCTCCTCGACCATATGCACAGCCTTGTTCAACAAGAGCCAGCGTAGGCTGGCTCTTATCTAATTCCAATGCAGGAACGGACATACATACAAATAAGGTACTAATGGCAAAGCTTTTGCTTAACCTTTTGCCGCCCATGTACTACGTTCCTTCATAAACTCCATTGGTACACCAACACTTACAGCGAAGATGCGACGTTGGCGATCTGGGCGATAAATCCCTTTCTCTGCAATGTCTTTCACTTCATCTGCTGTGCTGCTGTCTTTCCAACGAACAATTTTGCCTTGGGCACTTTGTTGGCTCGGGTTAACGGTAGCAACACCAATTGGCTCAACAAAACCTGCGCTGTATTCAAATACCACCATGGTTTCATTAGGCAATACGCCTGCATTTTGGCCACGGTCTAATGAAATACGATCGCCTTTGATACCCATAACTTGAGCAGTAGCTGGCATTTCCTTAAGCAGACGCGTCAACATAATATCGAAACCGCGTGATGACATTTCATTAAGAACGGCATCAACATCTTTACCACTGGTGTAATTGAAACCGCGGTAGTAGTCGCCGTTCGCAATCACTGTGGTGTAGCTGTCTTTGTCACGTACATCGAAGTTAGAAACGCGGATCTTACCGATATTCGGGTAGCTCAATTTTTCACGGGTGTATGGGTCAATCACACCTGTCGTCATTTCCATCGATGTTTGGAATAAAGACTGGGTTGAACCAAACAACATATCCGCTGTTTTGAGTACGTCGACTTTCATGATGTAATCAGTCGATAACTTACCGCGACTACCCGCTTTTTTTGCTACGTTTACAGCACCTTCATCTGCCAGGATCTCTTCCATTGCAGCGTTAACAGAAGCTGTGTCGCGCGTCAGAATACGGAAGCGATTGACGCCCGCAAACTGGTTTTCTAAGGTGTTTTCTAACGCTTTAGTTTGGAATTTGCCAATGCTTGAATGCATAGAATTGAAAACATCAGCAGACTTGCCTTGAAGGTTTTCATTCACATCCGTTTTCACATCACCAAAATACAAACGAATTGTTTTTTTTGCGAGTGGGCAGCGAGTATCTTTCTCTTCTGCTTCATAGGTGCAGAACTGAAGACCCTGAGTATTGAAGTACGCTGGTACTTCAATATCTTCACTGCTAAATTCGTGTGCTGATTTGCCGATAATCAGCGATGAATTTCCCGCATTGCTTTCTACTGAATACGTTTGGCTGCCTTGATTGCTCTGACAACCAGCTAACGCAATTGCAGCTGTCACTAAACCGGCAATTCGAGAAAACTTCATTATGATTTCACTTTGTCAGCAACAACTTTGTCTAGGTTCTCAAGCTGTTCGATTGTGTTTTTATCCATTGAGATCAATGAGTTTGCATCTAGCGCTAGGATAGAGCGAGCTTCCATCTCATGGTAAGCTTCAACAACGGGTACTTTTTTCTCTTCACTTGCTTCATCTGCTTGCTCGTTTGAGATAGCCGCTAGCATGCTAGTCATTGCACCACCTGCAGAATCTTGCGCTAGTGCTGCTGCATTTTGAGTTGCGATGATCGTTAACTCAGCAGCTTGAAGTGCGATATCTGTAGCAAGTTTTACGTTTTTCTTGAAGATTGCGTCAGACGCTTTTTTGTAAGCTTCTACTTGCGGTGCAATCTTCTTATTCGTTGGCTTACCTGCATCGAACTCGTTCATTGCAACACGTAGCTCTTCGTCAGACTTCTCTGCGTTCACCGCTAAGAAACCAGCAACATCACCGTGCTTAGAAGCAAGCGTACGGTAGTCATTAAACACTGAACATTGACGTTCTTGCAGTGACACCATCACTTTTGATGCTTTATCAACGGCGAATGATACAGGCGTGAACTCTTTACCTAGTTCTTTACAGTTCTGAGTCAGTTCCTTGCTTGCCGCTTCACGGTCTACGGTGGCTGATTCCATTCCTGGGATTGATGAACAACCAGCCAGAACGGATACGACTAAACCTGCAAGGATTGTTTTCTTTAGCATTTTGAGCGCCTTTAATTCAAGAGTGTGTAAATAGAATTTTTATTGAGTTGTGCTGTTATTTTTGTATGAGCGGCATCAAGTGCTTGCTCTTTACTGGTCGAAGACTGTCCTATCTCCGATAAAATCTTTTGGCTAACCACCACATTAGGGTTTCTAGCTTCAAAGACTTGCAAAATTAGGTCTTGTTTGGCGATGAAAGTATTGTTCTGTCGGCCTTTTCTTACATTCCCTTTGACATAAATAATGATGTCGCCTTGTGAAGCAGCCCCAATTTTTTGAGTTAGTAATGCTTTTAATTGCGATGAGTACATGTCGGAAGCAGAGCGAATAGAGATACTGATGTTTTGAACACGGTCAATCGTATTACGCTCGAGTACTATTTGCTGTTCATTAAATGTTTCCGCTACATCATTATTTAACGATGACAAAACTAAAATTGACTGGTGACTATTGCTCAATAAGGTTTGGGCTTTGTTGGTGAATACCGCGCTTTTCCAGTCGTTATTTTGGTAAGTTATATATTGTTGAACGAGCTGGTGTTGCTTATTAATATCACGAGATAATTGGTCAACCCATATATCTTTGTTGACTCTGAATTGGTAGTTACATCCGAAATCATCACATTGTGACTTCATCGCTTCCATATTTTGTACGCTGATAGGTAGCGTAGTGATATTAGATTCAAGCGAATAATAACTATCAACATCACTATTATTTTTTACTTGTCTATTTTTTTCAGACACATCCACAGTGCTGTAAATTCTCAAAGCTAATTGCTGCTTTGCATCTGTCGCTGCTTGCGACTCGGTTTTTCCATAGCCCTCGATATATAAGTAGGGCTGAGCTAAAACCGGCACCGATATGCTAACTAGGCATGCGATGACAAGCGGTTTGAATATTGAATTAGTTACGAGCACGTGACGTCCACCAAAATTTTGTGGCATCACGCTACAGAATTAGTTCTTCCTATTCAATAAGCTACAGATATGACTTAAAGACGTGGATATGCGTTTTTATGCATTTTTCTAGTGGTAAAGTGTGATGTTAATCCAAAATGTCAAGATTTCGACTTGCATGAACCCCTTGGTATTAGCGGTATTCTAGGCACTCTTGCTGGGTATGAATGGATGCTGTCAAAATAATGACAGCGCCGTATTATGTGAATAAATAAGTTATATTTAATTTTAATGATTATTTGTAATTGTGATCTTGTACAGGTTGTGATGCTTTTGTTTAATACGGTTTGCTTATAAATAACTCAATTATGCAGAATGTAATATTTAAAATTCAACGAGGGGAGCTGGATATTAT
>NZ_NOIF01000198.1 GCF_002265265.1 Photobacterium sanguinicancri | reverse complement strand
TCCCAAGAACGGTAAAACCAAGACCTCAACGATATGCCAAAAATAAGAAAGCCGCTCACCTTAAGTGAACGGCATTAGCCCACTAGGGCGTTTATTTTTTCTGCTGTGCAGCAAGCTTCGCTAAAACCATATCGAGATGCTTTTTAATCGCTATTGGTGAACCTTTTAATAATTGCCCACGTAAAAAAACATACCATTCATTAGGTTTACCGGTGTCGTTCATCAACTTAAACCCTTTATAGTCTTCTGTTTTTTGGTTGGGATTACGTTGCGATGTTTCTTGCGTAGCAAAACTCGCGGGAGACATGAGTGTTTTCATATCACACCACCAATCAATACTCTTCTTCACTAACGTGACTTTACCTGCGAGTATTTTACCGTTGATATTTACCTTCCAATCATCTAGTTCGCCAGATGCATTTTCTAGATGATAACCACGGTATAACAGCCGTTTTTTCATAGAGACTCTTCCACATGATCAACTAATCATCAAAGTACGCTATTGATAAGCGCAGATTACACATTATGCAACAAATTTAAGATATAAATGCTTTTATACAACAGTAAAGCTAACGTAATTGAAGCACTATCCCGCATTCGTGTACAGCATTCTGACGCTTAAATGGGCACTTAGTTAGAGTTTTTTGACGGTATTAATGTTTGTGTGGACTAAATGTATAAATAGCATACACTCTATAAAGTTATAGTGCGTTAGGTGTCTAATTCAAATGAATACAAAAGAATACGTAACAACCTTCTCTAAAGAAGTGACAGATATCGCTCACTGGAAAGCCATCACGGGGAAACGGTATGCCGAACGAACTCTTGTTGCGTTCAATACCGACTGGAATGCATTTGTTTATTATTGTCAAAGTATTCATGCTTCACCACTCCCAGCTAAAGTACAGACCATAGAACGCTTTATCGATCACATGGCTCTGACACGTAAGCTTTCAAGTTTAAAGCGCTATATTATTACTATCCGATTAGTGCATCGTACCCTTGCGTTAACCGACCCATGTTCACACACCCAAATAAGACTGCTTATGCAGCGGCATCATGAAGAAAAACAAGATGATAGTAAGCAAGCTGAAGGTTTGCATGCCGATCATCTCTATCGCCTTTTTTTAGTATTTGAATCATCAGTCAACATCAAAGATATTCGCGATCTAGCTATTTGGGCTGTTGCATTTGAGGGATTACTTAAGCGCAGTGAATTAAGTAACCTGTGTGTGGAAGACATAATTATGGACGAAGCCGGTAATACGTCCCTTCAATTAGAGAAAAAAACAATTCCACTAAGTGAACGAACATCAGCGGTTCTCACCCAATGGCTAACTGAAGGCTTAGTGACTGATGGCTACATATTCCGACGCATTGATCGCCATGGAAATATCGGGGAGATGCCGTTAGACCACTCCTCTATCTATCGCGTATTTCGTCGTGCAGGTGATGAATTAGGGGTATCAAGTAAAGTGATTTTCTCAGGGCAATCACCTCGTGTTGGTGCAGCACAAGATCTCGCAAGCGATGGTGCAACACTGAGTGAGATACAATCACAAGGTCGCTGGAAAAGCCCTGCTATGCCAGCACAATACATAGGTCAAAATAGTAAGCGAGATAAAGAAATGGAGAAATTCAAGAAAGATACCCCATGGGATAACGACTAACACTCGCAAGCCCCATCAGATTACAGAGCTTATTCTATGGGGCTATCATTCCAGTGTTCACTATAGCCATTGGTGTAATTAATTGGCACTGTAATTTGCTGGAATAAGGTAATTAAAGGCATTAAGTTACCGAAATACCCTGCAATGTTGGCATCTACCCATTCCGTCAATGTAATACCTTCCCAGCAAATTTCGTAACCTGCGTTAATCGCAAGAATTTCAAAAAAGATACGCTGAACACGTCCATTTCCCTCTCTAAAGGGATGAACAACATTCAACTCACAGTAATAGTGAGCACAGCGTTCAATAAATTCGCTGAGTGGTAAATCGATTAGACACTTTTCTTTTGCAAGATCATCAAACAACCGCAACGCTTCACGCTCAATATTCATAAAATGGCAAAAACGGGTTTCACCTTTTGTTATATCGACATGTCGTGTTTGACCTGCCCATTGGTACAAGTCTTGGAATAGTATGTAGTGAATTTGAAGGAGGTAGTTGAAATCTAGATGTGAAAAATCAGGCTCAAAATGTTCTGCTCGCACGCGAGTAAAATCACGCTCTGCTAACGCAAGCTGATCGTCATCAGTAATATCAAGCTTATTGATTAAGACTGATGAATGTGGATAACAGTCAGGGTCGTGAGTGACACCATATTTATCTCGCATACTCTTTTCTTAAGCGTTGAATTTTTTCATTTTCATCTAAAGCTTTTGCATCAGCCTGTTGTTGATCGGGTAAGCCAATTTCAAAGCCTTCCAATTGTAAGCTTGCTCGATAATTTCGAGCCTGTAACTGCTTAAAGCGTAATCGTTTTTGCTCTTCATCTCGCATAGCGATACCTCTATGCACCTATTGGAATTATTACAGCTATCAATAAAAACGCCAGTGATTCACTGGCGTTTTAGCATCTTTGCGATTATCTAACCGCTCGTTTAATGGCTTGCTCAAGGAAGCCAATGAACGTTTTTCCACTATGCTCAAGCATTTTCGGGAACATCGAAATCGGAGTCATACCTGGGAATGTGTTGATTTCATTTAGTAAAATCTCACCTTCATCGCTAAGGAAGAAATCGATACGAGATAAATCCTTTAGCTTCATTTGTACAAAAGCTTTACGCGCGAAGGTACAAATATCTTCAATTTGTTTTTCAGTTAGATTGTCAGCTTCAACTGTTGTCTTAGAGTGACTGCCAGCACCGTATTTTTCATCGTAAGAATAAAAACCATCTTCAGGGGCTGCGACCTCACCGGGTTTGGTAATAATCAATTCGCCTTCATATTCAAAAGCTGCAATTTCTAACTCACGAGGTTTGATTGTTTTCTCGATCAAGACTTGGTCTGAATAGGTAAATGCGTTGTTGACCGCATCTTTCAACTCTGACTCATTCGTTACACTGTAACAGCCAACGGAGGATCCTTGACAAGCTGCTTTAACAAAAACCTTGCCCCACTTCACTAATGCAGCCTTCGCATTTTCGTGATCTTCTGCACTGTTTTCACTTAGGAATAAATACGGTGTGTTCGGAATATCTAACGCATCAAACCATAGCTTAGTGGTGATTTTATTAAAACAATTGGTGCTTGCTTCAGCACCACAGCCTAGGTACGGCAGTTTAGCCATATCAAGGAATGATTGCAGATCGCCCGTTTCACCAGGGAAACCGTGTACACAAGGTACGACATAATCAATCGCTTGCTTTTCGTCACCAATTTGAAGCGTACGATCAAGATTTAGCTGACATGATGTGCCATCCTCTAAAAACCAACCGTCTGTCTTCATCTCAACACGTGAGTAGTTGATACCATCTATCTGCTTTAGCGTTTGCTCTATGTAATTAGCAGAAATAATTGATACTTCGTGTTCAGCAGAACCACCGCCGCACAGCAGTAAAACGTGGATAGCGCTCATTATCGTCCCTTGTGGTACTTCATTGGTAACTCTGTGTTCACCAACATTAATCATCATCTGGCTTGGCGTAAGAATACAATGTAGAGAGACGCCAACCCCGTTTATTACCCAATAGTAATCAAAAATACCTACTGATGGCAGTATCTCTGTCGGGTTACGTGTAAAAACCATCAGAAATCATAAACCTTCCCGATTAACTGATTAAAAAGTCTTCATTTAACTGTAATAAACGCGAGACACAGCGGATCATAAGAGCTTTCAGAGCAAGTGAGTCGACCACAACTACGTGAAATTTACTTGCCCAATAAACCAAAAAGAGCGCTAAGCGCTCTCTTTTAAAAGTACCTTTTGGGTACTAACCAGAATGATTAATTTAGCTTAGTCAGCTTTGGACTTGGTGATGCTTTAATGTCATCAATTTTGCGAATGAATGGGCCATATGTTTTTACGTCTTGTGGCAATGCATTCAAAGCACGCTTCGCTTGTTCGCGCGTTTCGTACTGACCAAACAACAATGTGTACCAAGGCAGGCCATCTAACATTTTCTTGTTAGTCCAAACAGGCTGATTCGACGGTAGCTTATTCAAGTAAGTCGTAAAGCCTTGGTTATGGCTTAGCGCTAACACTTGAATGGTATAGCCATCTTTTGCTGCTTCGACATATTCGTATGTTGGCTTAGTTTCTGTTTGTGGCTGCACTTGCTGTGTTTCGTTACTGACTTCCGTTGTCGTGACGTTTTGCGCTGTGTTCTCTGCTTGCATTGCTGCAATCTGTTCTGCTGAATACACTTCCTGAGAAGTTGAACTGACAATCTCTAGTGAATCTGTATTTGACGCACACCCGACAAGTGCCGTTGCTACGGCTAAAACGGCGATTTTTTTCATTGTTATCCTACCACTGAAAATTTCTGCAATTATTCTGACGCTAGTTCTTATACCAATCAAGCAAAACGTTATGCAAGATCAATAACTATCTGCCCTCTGTCACAGCATTTAGTAGTAGAATTCCCTCGTTATATTCATTTCTCTCAATAATTTTTCTTTGGAGTGCTAAATGGCAGATCCACATATCAAAAGTCAGTTAGACATTATCGATATTATTACCGTCATTCTTTATCGTTTATCATTAACCGTGGCTGCAGCGACACTCTCAATAATTGCATGGGAAACAGAAACGGCAACAACCGTTCTTGTCGCAGCCGCATTAATTGCTTCATCAACTGTCCATATTTACGACAAACGTTTTCGTTGGTTAATTCAAGGCAGTGGTCTGTTTGCCGCTATTTGGCTTTTAGCTGGATTATGGCAACCGCTCGCATTAGGTGCTGCTCTTTTTGCATTCAGTGCATTGGCTGTGAAAGAGTACTTTTGTTTCCAGGTGAAAGTGCTGCTTGCAACCCCCTTAGTATTAGCCGGGTTCTGGTTTTGTTTTGTCTTTGATCAACAGCAAATCAGTATTTTATTCAGTATGGCTGGTGCTATTTTACTGGCGGTTGCGGCTGCTGCAAAATGGCGTATGCCGCTGCACTTTGATATCGGCGATAAAAGCCGCTACCAAGTCTAATTACGGTACTCACCGTACAACAAAGTGCAGCATGGATGCTGTACTATTCACGTTAAGATTAGGCAGCAATTCCCCCTTATATATTTGGCAATGCCGCGTGTGATCACACCCCATAGCTATCAGCCAGAAACTCCCCGCTATATCCGCTAATATCAGTTATACCTCTCTGACGGATTGGTAAAAGATAAGAAGATGCGGAGTAAATAATGAACGGACTCGATAAGTTACTTAAGCCTAAATCCATTGCAGTAATTGGTGCTTCTGACAACCCTCAACGTGCGGGTAATGTTGTTATTCGTAACTTATTATCGGGTCGCTTTCATGGCCCTATAATGCCCGTCACCCCAAAGTACGATGCTGTCGCGGGTGTCTTGGCCTATCCAACTATTCAAAGTCTTCCCCGAACGCCAGATCTTGCGGTTGTTTGTACTAACGCACATCGTAACGTAGCCATTATTGAAGAACTCGGTAAAAAAGGCGTCAAAGTCGCGGTTGTATTAGCGGCAGGTATGAACAGCCTACCCAGTTACTCAACAACCAAGCCAAACGCGGGAGAAGCAGAGGTAATAGAATCCGAAGAATCGCGGATGTTTGCGATGGCGCAACGCTACGGTATGCGAATTGTCGGCCCTAATAGTATGGGGTTAATTTTACCTTGGCTTAATCTTAACGCGTCTTTCTCTCCAATCTCTGCAAATAAAGGGAACATTGCCTTTATCTCTCAATCGGCGGCGGTATGTACCACGATTTTAGATTGGGCAAAAAACAAGAAAATTGGATTTTCCACATTTTTGTCGCTAGGTGATGCCTGTGACATTAACTTTGCTGAACTGCTCGATACGCTATGCCGCGATAGCAAAACCGAAGCAATTTTGTTGTATGTCGATTCAGTAAAGGACGCTCGTCGGTTTATGTCTGCCGCGCGTGCTGCGGCTCGGAATCGCCGTATTCTGGTGGTCAAAAGTGGGCGAACTCAGGCTGGCAGCATGGCTGCACAAATCCATACTGGCGGCGATGCCGGGCTTGATGCTGTTTATGATGCGGCTATCCGCCGTTCAGGTATGCTCCGCGTTCACAATACCCATGAGTTATTTGCTGCTGTAGAAACACTGGCGCATTCAGTACCGCTGCGTGGCGAGCGATTGGCGATACTAACGAATGGTGGTGGCCCTGCAATAATGGCTGTCGATGCGTTATCAGATAGAGGGGGTAAGCTTGCATCATTAAGTGAAGACACCATCAATCAGCTCTCTGATATTTTGCCCTCTTGCTGGTCGCATTCAAACCCAATCGACATCATTGGTGATGCCGATATTACACGCTATGAGAAAGCGGTAAGAATACTGTTAGATTCAGATGATTTCGACGCGCTGCTGATAATGCATTCGCCATCTGCAATCGCAGATGGCAACGAAACCGCAAAACGCTTAGTTCACTTATTACAATCCCACCCACGAACTCGAAAATTCAACATATTAACCAATTGGGCTGGCGAAAATGAAGCCATTAGCGCAAGACAAGTTTTTGCCGATGCTGGTTACCCCGCCTATCGGACACCTGAAAGTGCCATTTCTGCTTTCATGCATTTAGTGGAGTACCGTCGTAACCAGAAACAGCTGATAGAGACCCCGGTTTCTTTTGGTGAAACCAAATCCAGCCCTAAGCTGGTCAATACCATGATCAAAGAGCTATTGGCACAAAACATATACCAAATGGAAACTCACGATGTGAGGCCATTACTTGAAAGCTATGGCTTTAATACACTGCCAACTTGGATTGCCAATGATCCAGCAGAAGCCGCTCACATCGCAGAGCAAATTGGTTACCCCGTTGCAGTTAAGCTTCGCTCTCCCGACATTCGCCATAAATCAGAAATTCATGGCGTAATGCTACACCTAAGAGATGCGGCTGAAGTTGCTAATGGCGCACAAGCAATTCTTGACCGTGTATCTTTAAACTACCCAAGTGCGCGTATTGATGGTTTATTAGTACAACAGATGGCAAACCGTGCAGGTGCACAGGAACTGCGCATTGCCGTTCATCATGATGCTATTTTTGGCCCTGTGATTTTGTTGGGCGAAGATGCAGTTGAATGGGATATTCATAAAGACGCCGCTGTTGCCATTCCCCCTTTGAATACGGCACTTGCTCGCTATATGGTTATTAATGCCATTAAAACAGGGAAAATCCGCCAACGTCGACAACCAGAACAACTCGATATTCCCGCACTGTGCCAGTTGCTGGTGCAAATTTCTCAGCTTATTATTGATTGTCCTGAAATAGCAGCACTAGATATTCACCCGCTATTGGTCTCAGGTAATGAACTCACAGTAATAGATGCCTCGATGGAGCTCAAACCATTTAACGGAGACAAACAAGCGCGACTGGCTATTCGTCCCTACCCGAAAGAACACGAACAAAGCGTTAGCCTAAAAGATGGACGATCTATTTTACTGCGCCCAATCTTGCCAGAAGATGAGCCCAAGCACGCCGAATTTGTATCGAAAGTCTCTGTGGATGATTTATATCGCCGATTTTTCTCCGACGTTGGTGAATTCAACCATGAGGCACTAGCAAACTTTACTCAAATTGATTACGACCGCGAGATGGCATTTGTTGCAACCACGAATCTGGTAAATGAAGATGGCAGCGAAGAAGAAGTGATTATCGGTGTCACGCGCGCATTATCGGACCCTTATAACGAAGAGGCAGAATTTGCCATCTTGGTACGTTCCGATTTAAAAGGTCTTGGTTTAGGCCGAATTTTAATGGAAAAAATCATCGATTATTGCCATAAACGAGGCTTACAGCGGTTAACTGGAATGACGATGCCCTCCAACCGAGGCATGATCATGCTAGCGCAAAAAGTGGGCTTCCATGTTGATATTCAAATGGCCGATGGCATTGTAGAAATGCTGCTTTTACTGCAGCCAAGCGATAACAGCTAGTTGTTGTTAGTATAAATCAGGCTTAAAGCCTCTCACTTATTTTGGTGAGAGGCGCACTCAAACAATCTTGTATCCGTGTATCACATCTTATTCACGGCTTTACTTGCCATTGCTTTTTGAGCTGCTGAATACACCATGATTTCGCTTTCCCCATCGTATTTCGATTCCAGGCTAAAACAATATCAAGCTCATGCGCTTGCTCTTCTTTAATCATCACTAACTCGCCGCGAGCAATAGCATCTTCAGCATAATGCGACGAAAGGGTGCCAATACCGACACCTGCTTTTAAGGCTACCAACTTGTCGTGCATGGTGCTAACCGTGAGTAATGGTTGATCATCTAAAATATTGTGAGAAAGAGGCGGCATATTACGGGCAGTATCTGCTACTGCTATCACGCGATATTGAAGACGCACGAGTGGGTCCAGTGGATCATCATGCTGCAATATTGGATGTTCGGGGTGAGCAACCCAAAATCCCAGTTGTTTACCGAGCGGTTCAATTTTCACCTCAGGCGGTGCAACTGTCGGTGCTGGTGCTATCACTAAATCAGCCCTATCTTGCGCAAGCGCTTCCCAACAGCCCGCCAGAATTTCTTCTTGAAAACGAAGGCGTGTCTTACTCTTTTTGGCTAAACCATCCACCAAGGGAAGCATCTCTTCAAAAGAAAGAAGCCCATCATACGAAATAGTAATATCAAGTTCCCAACCATGTGCCAGAGCACTCGCATCCGCTACCATCTCATCTGCAGCTTGGAGTAATAATCGTCCGCGCTCTAGCAACAACCTCCCCGCTTTAGTAAATACTGCGCGATGGCCAGAGCGATCGAAGATAACAAGGTCTAAATCTTGTTCTAGTTTTTGGACTTGATAGCTTAAAGATGAAGGCGCTCGACCCAATTCTTCGGACGCAGCAGCGAAACTTCCACGTCGATCTATGGCATCTAATACCAACAAAGCCTCAAATGACAATAATTTATTCACTACAACTCCCTGTTTATCAAAGCAAAGCACCGAATGGACTATCATACCCCTATTTTATTGATCCCCCTATAGGGGCTTAGCCTGCAACAGGCAAAAATAATGACTAACTAGTCACTAATATTTATAT
>NZ_NOIF01000197.1 GCF_002265265.1 Photobacterium sanguinicancri | reverse complement strand
TTTTTGAACTATTTGACACTTAGGCGAAAACTCTGTCAGGATAGCTCCGCAATCAAATTGCTTTAGATGATTATTCTTTTGGTATTAACCGGGTAGTCCTCTAAAAAAACATAATAGAAAAGGAATTCTGGAAATAGGAATTCCATTCCAAATAAGAAAAGGCAGTGGATCTCATGAAAAAGACTCTTTTAGCACTTACAGTTCCAGCACTTCTAGTAGCAGGTTCTGCTTCTGCAGCAGTATCTCTATACGACCAAGACGGTACACAAGTTACTATGTCTGGTGCTGCTGAAGTTCAATATCACCTAAAAGCTGAAGAAGCAGCGGCAGATCAAGATGCTAAAATCCGCATTGATGACGGTGACCTAGCACTACGCGTTCAACACGAAGTTAACGCAAATCTATATGCTCTAGGTGCTATCGAACTAGCTATCGGTGAAGGTAAAGATAACAAAGGTTCTGGCGCTACAGGTACAGGTGACGTGATTAACGACGGTCTATACGTTGGTCTAGGCGGTAACTTCGGTGAAATCACTTTCGGTCGTCAATTAGCAATCATCGATGATGCAGGTGTTGGTGTTGATATCGAACTGAAAGACACTGCTGGTGTTAGCTACGAAGATACTGACATGGATCAGTACATCAAATACCGCTTCAACGGCGAAAAATTCTGGGCTGGTCTTGGTTACAACATCGCTCAAAAAACTGACGGTAAGAAAAACGATGAGCTTCTAGAAGTTGCAGCTGGTGTACCGTTTGGTGATTTCGAAGTACGTGGTTACTTTGGCGCTTATGAAAACGAGCAGTACTCAATTAAAAACCCTGCAGATGAAAGCAAGCAGCTTATCGTAGGTAAGGAACAAACAGCTTGGGATCTAGAGTTCGTTTACGCAGCGGGTCCAATCTATGTTGGTGCTCTTTACGGTCAATCTAAGAACACTATTAATAGTGTAGATACAGATATCCAAACTTGGGAATTGGCTGGTTCTTACACACTTGATAAGAACACATTTGGTCTAGGCTACGCACAAAACTCTGGCGATGCTAAAACTGATGACGCAATGAACATCTACGCTAACGTTGCGCACCAACTAACAGTTAACACTCGTGCATACGTTGAAGTAAGTTACGAAGATTTCTACAACAAAGCTGGTCAGTCTAAAGATGACATCGGTTACGTAGTTGGTATGGAAGTTAAATTCTAATAACGCTTTTAGCGAATTAGGAACTAATATTTCCCCCTATATGTAAAAGCCGCCTTCGGGCGGCTTTTTTCGTTTATAGTCGGGGGTAAACGATCCGTTAGTTAGTTTGGTATTTTGACGCTTTGAAGGAGTAAAGGTAATGAAAAAAACGATTGTTAGCTTAGCCTTAGGTATGCTGCTTGCCGCGACGGCACAAGCAAATACGTTAGAAACGGAATATGGTCTGTCAGTAATGGCAATCAATGGTGTTGCAGTAAACAGTGATAATGCCATTGCCGACAATACTTACAACATAGCCGAAGGCAAAAATCAGGTGGTTATCCGTGGCGAAAAAATGCTACGTCGCGGCACCAAAACGGAACTTTTCAGTACTAAACCTTTTATTATGAGTTTTGACAGCACTGATGATGTGGTTATTCGTTTTCCTGACGCGGCCAATAATTACCGCGCTGCTGAAACGGAGTTTCGTGGCGATGCGCCCAAGTGGAGTGTAACTGTCGGTAGTACAGCTTTGCCGTATCAAGCGGAAGTACTACCTGGTGGTGGCGGTTTTATTCCTTACTCGGACATTGAGGCGTTAGTTGCTAGCTATAACCAAGGAAAAGGTATCGCTTTAGAGCAAGGTAAGCCAACCAATATGACTAAAGCGGCTGTTGTGGTTAACGATGCAGGTGAAGTCACGATTACAGGTGACTCATTAGCCCAGCTTAAATTGTGGTATACCAAAGCATCAACAAAAGAGAAGAAGGCCTTCAAGATTTGGATGGCAGAGCAAGAGTTTAAGTAAGCGTCATAATCTGTGGTATATGCCACAGCTATCGAGTGTTTAAAGCATGCGTATAAGCTGCATTTATGAGTAAAGTGCAGCTTGACGATGCCTTTTGTGAACTTTCACTTTTAGCGTACTTAGAATAGCATCATCAGATCCTATGCATTCATCATGATTATAAGCCCGCACTAGCGGCGTTTTTCAAGCTAGTCATCATGGTGGTATCTGCTATGCTCGCGACATGCACGGCAACGTGGCTGAGCAGGATCTTTTAAAAGATCGTCGGCTTCAATTTCTTCCTCGCAATCGGCACATAGGCCATACATACCTAAAGTTAAGGTGCATACCGCGGCATCCACTTTTTCTATTTTAGCCGCAAGATCTAATAACGTTGGGATGTAAGATGACTTCGCCATTTTTATTAGTTCATTCAACTCTAACTTTTTCATTGCGGTGAGGTTTGAAATCAGTGCATTTGATATGACTTCATGTCTGAGTGATGCAGCCAAGGTTTCGTATTGAGCTTCTAAATTATGTTGAAGCACATCATCTATTCTCTCTGGGGTAGCCATAATCTTTTATTCTTTTTGTTTTATCGTCTTTTTAGTCTAAATCTCTCTAGATTCATTATCCTGATTTGAATCAAACCATTATAAATCTTTATAGTGAAGATCATATATATCCCTACTTTCAGTTGGTTTTTGTCGGTGATGTCCTCTTATATAGTGTTACCGCGATAAACATCCATAGAGATGCGCCTGCCTCATCACATTGTGCGAGGTTGGATTTGGTAAATTCAGCTCATATGAAGCGAATATATGTGCGTCATTATCTATGATGCTGTGTTTTCGCCGTTTTCTATCATAGAAAGGAATATATAAAGGAAATTAAGATGGAATATGGATATAAAGAACCCTACAACGCGTTGTATTTTATTGGCTTAATTGTTGCTCTATTATTGCCAACATTACCCGCTAGTTTGACACTGCTCGATATTATTGCCCGCTAGCAGAATAACAGTTTTGTCGTCAGGCATTGAAGCGTTATATCCATCATGGTATTGACTATGATGGATATTCTTTTTTGGTTTTTTTAGATTGGATTTAGAGTTAACTATTTCATACTTAACTGTTTATAGCGACGAATGGTGTTACTGATGAATAGCTTTTATAAACGCGCTTTCTAGTCGCATTTTGATACAGATTATTCGAGAGAACAGCTTAATTCTTGCTCTTGTTATACTAAGAATACGATAGAATCATATCGCTCAAATTTCAGGTGCTTATTGGCATTGCATTGATTAGGTTTGTGAAGGCGACGAGTGGAATGATAAAGCGATTTATATTAATAGCATTTGGTTGGGTTTGTGTCGTCTTAGGTGTTCTGGGCGTCTTCTTACCTTTGTTGCCAACAACCCCATTTTTATTATTGGCTAGCGCCTGTTTTATGCGTGGTTCACCACGACTGAACTTGTGGTTAACTACCCATCCAACTTTTGGTCCTATTTTGCATAATTGGCATCAACACGGTGCTATTTCACGTAAAGTAAAACGACGCGCAAGTATCATGATCGTGGCGAGTTTTGCTTTTTCTATCGCTGTAGTACCTCTTGTATGGCATAAAATGATGCTGATTGTGATCGGAGTAACTTTGTTAGTCTGGTTTAATCGTTTGCCCGTTGTCGAGTCGGTTGCTCCTCGCCGCGAAAATTACTAATATTGCGGGCTGATTGCGTCCGCTGCTTGTTTTTGCAGTCGACGTATTGTTTGCGTAAAACCCTAAACTCATTATTAGGGTAGGGTATGGAATACAATTATGACTCAAGATAAGCTAGCTCTAATCAAAAATAGCATCAAATCAATCCAAGATTACCCTAAGCTAGGTATTCTTTTTCGTGATGTTACTAGCTTAATGGAAGATCCTGCGGCTTACCGTGCAACCATTGCCGTGCTGATTGAAAAGTATCAAGATCAAGGCATCACTAAGGTGATTGGTACCGAAGCGCGCGGTTTCTTATTTGGTGCGCCTTTGGCATTAGAGCTTGGCGTAGGTTTTGTTCCTGTTCGTAAGCCTGGCAAATTACCTCGTGAAGTGATTGGCGAGAGCTATGAGCTAGAATATGGTCAAGACACGCTAGAAATCCATGTTGATGCGATCAATGAAAACGACAAAGTATTGTTGGTTGATGATTTACTAGCAACGGGCGGAACAATTGAAGCAACGACCAAACTTGTTCGTCGTTTAGGCGGTAAAGTAGAAGATGCTGCTTTCGTTATTAACCTACCCGATATCGGTGGTGAGGCACGTTTGAAGACTTTAGGCCTTAATGTGTTCAGCATTTGTGACTTTAGTGGTCACTAATCGTTAAGCTTGATGCTCAATGTCTTCACCACTGCTGTGTAATACGCACCAGTGGTGAAGTATTGGACGCTCAAGCTAGAGTCCTCTCGCGCCAAAATCCTCCCTGTGCTAGCATTGAAATCTTGATTCAGTAAGGTTAAATAATTCATGAGTTATCAGGTTTTGGCTCGCAAATGGCGACCACATCAATTCGACGATGTGGTAGGTCAATCCCATGTCTTAACGGCTCTGGCCAATGCACTTGCCCATGACCGACTTCACCACGCATATCTTTTTAGCGGCACTCGTGGTGTCGGTAAAACAACCATCGCACGTATTTTCGCCAAAGGGTTAAATTGTGAACAAGGGATCACGGCATCACCTTGTGGACAGTGTTCGACGTGCCGTGAAATTGATGAAGGTCGCTTTGTTGATTTATTAGAAATCGATGCGGCATCGCGAACCAAAGTAGAAGATACTCGTGAGTTGCTCGATAACGTGCAATACAAACCTGCTCGTGGCCGCTTTAAAGTGTACCTGATTGATGAGGTGCACATGCTATCTCGTCACAGCTTCAATGCGTTATTGAAAACACTGGAAGAGCCACCGGAATACGTTAAGTTTATCTTAGCGACCACCGATCCTCAGAAACTGCCAGTCACGATCTTATCGCGCTGTTTACAGTTTCACTTGAAGCATTTAGATGTCACCCAAATACATGATCAACTTGCGCATGTCTTAACGCAAGAGCAGGTTGATTTCGAACCGCGAGCGCTTAATTTATTAGCCCGCGCCGCTGATGGTTCAATGCGTGATGCGCTTAGTTTAAGCGACCAAGCGATTGCGCTTGGTAATGGCAGTGTAGGAACAGAATCTGTTGCTATGATGCTAGGAACGCTAGATACCGATCAAGCATTACAGTTACTTGAATCTGTTGCTCAAGGCGAGGCACAAGCTGCGATGGCGAGTGTGGCATCGTTAGCGGCCATTGGTGTTGAGTGGGATAGCTTATTACGTGAATTAGCAGCACAGTTGCACCGTGTAGCCCTTCACCAAGCTTTGCCTGCATCGTTAGATGAATCTGCCCCTGATGCTGAACGTATTGCTGCATTAAGTGGTGCTATGTCGCCGCAAGATGTACAACTGAGCTACCAAATTGCCTTACAAGGCCGTCAAGATTTAGCTTATGCACCAGAAGGGCGAACTGGCTTAGAGATGGTCTTGCTGCGTATGCTTGCGTTTAGACCTATGTCAGGACAGGGGATCACTCCGCAGTCTATTAATGTCCCTGTGACCGAGCCTGTTGCGGCTACGCCACCAACGCAAAGTATGCAACAACAGCCAAATGTTCAAGCTGCCCCTCATTCATCACCTGCACCAATGTCGGGTGGAATGGAGCGCATGCAAGCATTAAAAGCGAAGATGCAACCGTCTAGCTCGGTAAGCTCAATGTTGCCTTCTGCGGAAAAGGTAACAACACGACCAGATGCGATGCCTTTAAATTCGCAGCCTGCGTCATATAATGAGCCGCCACAAACACAGCCGATTCAAACACAGCAGCCATTGCAACCTATCGCGCCGACAGCGCAGAGTAATACGATGGTAGAGCCCCAACCTATGGCGGCTCCTGTACAGCCGCAATCAGGTGTCTCAGGTCTATTAGCGGCACGTAATGGTTTACGTAGTCAGAAAAACCGAGGTGAACAGCCAGCAGGAAAAAAGTCTGAATCGGCACCCGCCAAGAAAGTCGCAACCAATGTTTTAGATCGTATAGCGACTAAAGCAAGAAATGGCCATGGCCAAACTGCGATGTCGGTGTCGAATTCATCCATGCCGCCACATTTAGCTGCGCAGCAAGCGCCACTTGAGCCTGAAGAATACCAGTGGAAGTCGACGCAAGTCGTCACCGAACCGGAATCTAAGGTTAAGGTTGCCCCACGCCAGATAAAGCAAGCGTTAGAGCATGAAAAGACGCCCGAAATGACAAAACAACTTGTCAATGAAGCGGCAAATCAGGATAGTTGGTCAGATTTAGTGACTAAGCTTAATGTGGGACGTTTAGTTCAACAATTAGCACTAAACTCTGCGTATCAGCAAAGTGAACACAAGGTCACTCTGCAATTACGTCAAGCGCAAGCGCATCTCGATAGCCCGAAGGCGCGAGAACAGTTACAAGAAGCAATTGGTCACTTGCTAGAGCAGCCGATTGAATTAGCGATTGAATTAAGTGATGAAGGGCAAACGCCGCTGGAATGGCGAGAAGCGATTTATCAAAATAAATTGGGTCAAGCGAAGCAAAGTTTGCAGCAAGACCCCCATGTGAACTTTATCTGCCAACGCTTTGCGGCTGTAGTAGATGAAGAGAGCATTCGACCGATTTAACTGCAGTCATTATCAGTACTGTGGTATAGCGTGAATATTAACCAGACCAATAGAGAGAGATAATATGTTTGGTAAAGGCGGTATGGGTAACATGATGAAGCAGGCGCAGCAAATGCAAGAGCGCATGCAAAAGATGCAAGAAGAGATCGCTAACATGGAAGTAACGGGTGAGTCCGGTGCAGGCCTTGTTAAAGTTACGATCACTGGTAGCCATAGTGTACGTCGTGTTGAGCTAGATGATAGCCTAATGGAAGACGACAAAGACATGCTTGAAGATCTTATTGCAGCGGCATTTAACGATGCTGCACGCCGTATTGAAGAAACGCAAAAAGAGAAAATGGCTGGTGTTACAGGTGGTATGAACTTACCAGCTGGCTTGAAGTTGCCTTTCTAATCAATGCGTACCAGTCAATTACTGGAACAATTAATGGAGGCCCTTCGTTGCCTGCCTGGGGTTGGTCCCAAGTCAGCACAGCGAATGGCCTTCAGTTTGTTACAGCGCAATCGGCAAGGTGGTCTTCAACTTGCTGATGCTCTAAGCCAAGCCATGACAGAAATTGGACACTGCCAACAGTGTCGAACATTCACTGAAGAAGAGGTATGTGCGATTTGTGCTAACCCTCGTCGTCAGGAATCGGGGCAGATTTGTGTTGTAGAAAGTCCCGCAGATATTGTGGCTGTTGAATCAACAGGACAATTTTCTGGACGATATTTCGTACTCATGGGACATCTATCGCCGTTAGACGGTATTGGTCCATCAGACATTGGTTTGGATCTTTTGGAATTTAGACTCCAAAAAGAGACCATCAGTGAGCTGATTTTAGCGACTAACCCAACGGTGGAAGGTGAAGCGACAGCCCATTACATTGCAGAGCTTTGTAGTGAGTATGATGTACCTGCGAGTCGAATCGCGCACGGTGTCCCTGTTGGAGGGGAGCTGGAATTGGTGGATGGCACAACGTTATCACATTCAATTGCTGGCCGTCAGAAGCTGTATTAGGCAAAACATGCTAACAATAAAAAACCGCACTCACGTGCGGTTTTTTTATGTCTTGTTTTGCTGCTTAAACAGACAAGTGACTTACAACGAGTAATACACGGTTGAGCCGTATGTCAGACTGGTTAGCAGTAAGCTCTTTTCATTTAGAACATCAATGCGTCGACTTTGGCGTGCATCCATACGGAATATTTTTCTGATCGCTGTTAGCTGCTTTTTCTGGAAGTCTTTATTTGTACCCGAAGTAATGTCTTTAAACTCTGAAGGTTCCGTCAGTAAATAACCACCACTGATATTCCAAACACCTGATTCAGAGATATGTAAGGTCAGTGGTTCTTCATTATCACTGTACAGCTTCATGAGTGTGATTCGAGAATAATTCTTGTTAGGCAGATAAACCATGTGGCTTGTTTGCTCAACGCGACGAAGCACTAATAGTTCATTATCGAGCAACTTTTCTTCAATACGGCTTACGGTATTTGATTGCCATTCACGCGACATAATCAGCTGTTCTTGCTTATAGTCACTTGAATAATATAGCCAGCTACTGAACACCGTTGATATAGCCAAGATCAGGTATGGCCAAAAGCGTTTAAAAATGGTTGAGGCAGAACTTTTTTTTATTTGCATAACTGGTCGTTATCCTCTTGGCTTGATAACAAACGTAACGTCACATTTTCAGTAGGCGTATCAATACTATGGATATAGTTAATCCAAACTTGGTTTTGTTGGCCACCAGTCGCAATCACTTCGATAGGGCGTTTGTTTTCTGGGTGATACTCAAGGTAATGAGCGACACAGCTACGAATCATTGGCTCCCAGTTACTTAAACCGGGGTGATTATTAGGTGCAAGAACAGGAATCCCTTCTACTTCTGTTATTTGGTTAAAAGCAGCAGATTTAGGTGGGTAACTATTATTGATAATTAAAGGTAGCAACAGTGCTAATGCCAGAGCCAACCAACCGAATAAGTTCACACGTTTATTTATGCTTTCTGATGATGTAACTGCGTGGTGAACCGTATTGTCAACTGGCGTCGTTTCGCTTTCAGTCGCTTTATTTGACGTCGTCGGGATTTGGCTTACGAGGTCTTCTGCAAATGTTTTTTCAGGTTTTTCGGGTTTTTCAATGTGCGCTAAATGCTCAGAAACGGGCGCTATCATTTGATAACCGCGTTTAGGTACTGTTTTTATAAAATCGGGTGATTTGGTTGAATCTTTAAGCGCTTTGCGTAGCGTTGAAATAGCCTGGGTTAGGCTAGAGTCATCTACCTCAAAACCTTGCTCTCGCCAAACAAAATCATGGAGTTGGGTGCGTGTGATGATTGCGCCAGGCTTTTCTATCAAAAGGCTGAGGGCGCGGCTTTCATTACTGCCTAGGCGAGTAAGTTCATCATTTTCAAGTTGATCAATTAAGCTGTTGTCGTAAGGGTCAAAAAGGAAACGCTTACCAATTAAGAACTTAGTGGAGGTGTTATGCATTTTTAGCCCCAGTGAAACAGTTTAGGCACTTATATATCATAATTCCCTGAATATAATC
>NZ_NOIF01000196.1 GCF_002265265.1 Photobacterium sanguinicancri | reverse complement strand
GGAGCGGTAGTTCAGTTGGTTAGAATACCGGCCTGTCACGCCGGGGGTCGCGGGTTCGAGTCCCGTCCGCTCCGCCAACACAACGAAGCCTCGTCAGAAATGACGGGGCTTTTTTGTGTCTGAAATTTGAGTCAGGTTCGCTGAGGCCAGAGTCGTTTACCTGTCTTTATAGTTTTTTAATATGTAAAAAATGTCAAACAGTATATAGATTAGATGCCTATCATAGTCAAAAAGAGTCGATGATTGCCATCGACTCATAACCGCTAAATTACATCTGTGTTAGTCATCTTTTCTAGTTGATGATGAATTGTAGCTTTTTAGTTTGAAAAACCTAAGGTATACAGCAAGAATACATTTAAAATAATGACTAGAACCACAATCAAGTTGCCAATGATAGAGGTGGCTCTATGATTGTGAAATGGCCCCATGATTGTTTTGCTATTTGTGAAAATTAATAAAGGAATAATAGCCAGTGCAATCCCAAAGCTCAGTACCACTTGGCTCATGATCAAAATTTTAGTGCTGTTGACACCCATTGCTACCACAATAAAAGACGGCAGCATGGTGACTGTTCGACGAACCCAAATTGGGATGTGAAAGTTTACAAAACCCTGCATGACGACTTGTCCAGCCAGTGTGCCGACTACCGTTGATGATAAGCCAGATGCGATAAGAGAAATACCAAACAAAATTGCCGCGCTTTTACCCACAAGTGGTGTTAACGTCATGTAGGCTGTTTCTATCTCTGCCACATCTTGGTTTCCTGTGAAATGGAACACTGCTGCGGCCATTGCAACAATAGCTATATTAACGAAGCCAGCAATGGTCATAGCAATAAAGATATCGGTTCGAGTTGATTTCAATCGTTGCGTAGGGCTTACACCATAGCTGTTTTTAAATAATGCCGAGTGTAGATAAATAACATGTGGCATAACAGTAGCACCTAACATTCCAGCGGCTAAATATACTTGATGGGGATCTGTGAGACTCGGTATTAACATCCCTTGCAATAACGCCCCTCCTTGCGGTTTGGCAAATACCAATTCAACCACATAAATAATGGCCACTAGCATCAATAAACTAGCAATCACCACTTCAAGCGGTTTTTGTCCTCGACGGTTAAAGGCTAAAATCACAAAGGTGGCTACTGCGGTAATGCATACTCCGTCAAAGAGTGAAACACCAAGCAGGAGTTGAAAGCCAACCGCAGCCCCTATGAACTCAGCCAAATCAGTTGCCATTGCGATGATCTCAGCTTGAATCCAATAAGGGTAAACGGCCCATTTAGGTAAATGATCCCGCAAATGTTCTGCCAGATTTTTCCCTGTCACAATTCCAAGCTTTGCAGAAAGGTATTGAATCAGCATTGCCATTAAGTTGGCCCATAGAACTACCCATAGTAGTTGGTAGCCAAATGATGCTCCAGACTCGATATTGGTGGCAAAGTTACCAGGATCGATATAACCAATGGCAGCAATGAAAGCGGGCCCTAGTAATAACATTTTTCTTTTCAGCTTAGCGCTAAAACCGATAGAGCCGGAAGGTGCCGACACTGTTGAAATAGACATAATTTATTCTTCCTGCGAATGTATGTTTCAACAATATTACCAATGCAAATGAGAATCAATATCACCTGTGATTTGTTATGAGGTGAAAATGGCAATCTAATATTGAGCTTTTAATGTTAAGTACGGGAGTGATGAAATCTCACGTAGAAGTGAGCAGGGTGTGCTCAATCTTTTCTGTAGGAATTGTAGATGTTGATTTTCTGTTTATTTATAAACGACTAGACGACTGGTCTAATTGATCGTAAGCTAATGCCATGAAATCAGAAACTCAAGATACACGACAGCACATTCTCGATACTGGCTACCAGCTGATTGCTCAGCAGGGGTTTTCGAATGTCGGTTTGTCGCAACTACTTAAACATGCCGATGTGCCGAAAGGCTCGTTTTACCATTATTTCAAATCGAAAGAGCAATTTGGTGAAGCGCTGATCCAAGATTATTTTGAAAACTATAAGATGCGTCTTAAAGCTCGTTTTGAAGACAGTGATCTGAGCGCTTATGATCGCTTGGTTAGTTACTGGCAGTGTTGGATCGATATTCAAGCTCAGGAATGCTCAACACAGCGTTGTTTGGTCGTAAAGTTAACGGCTGAAGTGGCTGACTTATCTGAGATGATGCGAGTTGCATTACTTGATGGGGTCGAAAGTGTACTTGGACTGATTGCCGATTGCATTGAAGCTGGTATCAAAGATGGCTCTATTGCCGAAATGGACAGCTATAGAGCTGCAGAACACCTTTATAATCTGTGGGTTGGTGCGAGCTTGTTATGTAAATTAACTCAAACCCAAACGGGTCTCCAGCGCGTGATGAAAACAACCCAAACCATACTTAAAAAAGGTATGGACGAATCTTAATGATCAGCTGAAAAAAGCTGGTCATGTCTTTATTAAATTTACTCACTTTTGTTCACTTTTTTGAGAAAGAAGCAAAAGTTCAGTCTATAACTAGACGACTGGTCTATTTTTAGGTTGTGAACTAGCAAGTCAGCAAATTAAAAGGATATAACATGACAAACTCAACAACAGAAAATCGCCGTTTTGTCTTAGCTTCACGCCCGCATGGTGTACCAACAGCTGAGAACTTTCGATTAGAGTCAGTCGCGAAACCTGTGCCTCAAAGTGGTGAAGTGCTATTGCGAAGTGTTTACCTGTCGCTCGACCCTTACATGCGTGGCCGTATGAACGATGCTAAATCGTATGCTGCGCCAGTTGCGCTAGACGATGTAATGGTGGGTGCGACAGTATGTCAGGTTGAAGAATCAAATAATGCTGATTTCCCCGTTGGTGAGTGGGTGCTTGCGTATACGGGTTGGCAAGATTATGGGGTTTCTAATGGCGAAGGCTTGATTAAGCTAGGTAGCCAGCCTCAAGCGCCATCGTATGCATTAGGCATTATGGGTATGCCTGGTTTTACCGCGTACATGGGCTTATTAGATATCGGTCAGCCAATAGAAGGGGATACCTTAGTTGTTGCGGCGGCAACGGGTCCTGTTGGTGCGACTGTGGGTCAAATCGGTAAACTGAAAGGCTGCCGTGTGGTTGGTATTGCGGGTGGTGAAGAAAAATGTCGTCATGCAGTCGAAGTACTTGGTTTTGATATATGTATTGATCATAAAGCCGATGACTTTGCGTTACAGTTAGCTGCTGCGTGTGACAAGGGTATTGACGTGTACTTTGAGAATGTCGGTGGCAAAGTTTTTGACGCTGTGATACCGCTACTCAATACGGGTGCACGTATTCCATTGTGTGGATTGATTTCGCAATACAATGCGACATCATTGCCTGAAGGTCCAGATCGTCTTTCTATGCTAATGGGTACCTTGCTTGTTAAACGCATTAAGATGCAGGGTTTCATTATTTTTGACGATTACGCACATCGCTATGGTGAGTTTGCTCAAGACATGTCAGCATGGCTGGCTGAAGGGAAAATTCAGTACCGTGAGCATATCGTTGAAGGTTTCGAAAACACCACAGAGGCGTTCATTGGTTTACTTGAAGGTAAAAACTTCGGCAAGCTGGTAATTAAAGTGAGTGAACCGCTATAAGTTGCCCTAAAAGTTCAGCCAAAATTTTAATATGAATTTGAAGCGTAGTGCGAAAGCTCTGCGCTTTTTTAGTTTTGTTCTGATTGGAAACTGCGCTGGAAGCCACTTAGGTATAGAATAGTTTTAATTAGCTAATTAATTAGCTAATTAAGTAGTATAGAAATGAACATCGAACATATTTGGGGTGAGTACCGCGCCAGCCTTCAAGCTTTTTTACGCAAAAATGTATCTAATACTGCAGATGTCGATGATTTGCTGCAAGAAGTGTTGATTAAGACATACACCCATTTAAAGACGGTCAAAGATCCTACGCAGATCAAATCCTGGCTATTTCAGGTGGCGAACAACGCTATTATTGATTTTTACCGTAAGCAAGGTCGCCAGCATGCGCTGCAAGAGGATGAACTTTGGTATAGCAAAGAAGAAGAGAGCATTCCAAGCCAACTTGCGGGCTGCATTTCCCCATTTATTCAAGCGTTGCCCCAAGATGAAGCCGAGATGCTAACAGCGATTGAAATCAACGGCGAAACACAGAAAAACTATGCCGAAAAGCATGGCATAAAGTACTCAACATTGAAGTCTCGCGTGCATAAAAGTCGCGAAAGGCTACTTGGCCTGTATCAAGAGTGCTGTGACTTTTCGCTCGATTCAAAAGGTAACTTGATGGAATACAAGCAAAAGCCAAATTCTTGCAATAAATGCTAGTCGCTGTGAGTATGGATGATAAAGAACCGCTGCATATAACCGCGGTTTTTCATTAGTAAAGGGATCCGTTAAGAGGTTAACTCAGATATAGCGTAGGTCGGTATTACGACTAAATAGCACTATTATAAAGTTCTCTGAATGCTGTTAATAACTTGTATTGACTGGCAAAACCTTCGTTATTAATCTTCCAACTGGTTAAAGATGTGATCTGATAAAATGTAATAGTTGGTTGAGTGAGAAGTTTGTTAATAATGACATAATTGCCGCTATCGGTTGTGGGCTCTAGAAAACTAACACCGTCACGGGTTGTTATTTTAGTAAAGCGAACATTTTTACCATCGACTTTGAATATGTCTAAAAAAGCGTAGTGATCTTTTAGAGAAAGTAAGGACTTATCTCTTGTGCATGTCTCGGGAAGTTCCAGTTTAAGTACAAAACTGATCCTATCTGGTTCCGCTAGCACAATAGGGACAAAGCATAACCCAGAAGAACAGGAAGCACTGCCTACGATCATATTGGGCGAATGTGTGTCGATAGACCAGCCTGAGCGCGTTATGTTCCCTGACTCTGGCTGAGCCCAAATGCTTGTTGGTATCCATGAAACCAGGGCAATTAAGGCAAGTAAGAAATGCTTATTCATCAGAGGCTCCAAAGCAGTACGTGCCGAGTTGGTTAGAGCGAAAACAAATGTCGCCGTTAGTATCGTTTAATACATTTAATTGATGGCTCGTTCCGTAGCCGAGAACGCGAGCAAATTCATTATAAGCTCTCACCTTACACGCTTTTTGAGGATGATTAACAGTCACATGACCTTGTGTAAGTTTGATTGTCTTATTAAGAAAGTGCTGGTAGTAATCATAAGTAGCGGAAACATAGCTGCCAATACAAGCATCGTTAGGACTAACATTGCTCACTTGTATCTGAATAGTATGATCTTTTATCTCTAATTTAACCTCTGCGAGGCTGTAACTATTCACATTAATATCTTTAATAGTTGTAATATAGCGGCCTTTGTTAATTTTATAAAATGAAATCCAATCGTGGATGATGTAAATGTTTGTTGAGACGAGGAGCAAGATGATGACTTTATATTTAAGAACCATAAGAGCAAAAATCTATTAAATTATTATTGTTTCGTAGATTAGCGACGAAGGCGTTAATAGAGTAGGTGGTATTGATACGCTTATTGTTACCCTGACATGATAAGTACACTCTATAGTTGTTGATACTAAAGCTAAGCTTGTTTGATGTTTTATTGAAGAAGTCGCTGCCCCAGCGCGAGGTACGGTAATCTGAATTTACTTCTTCATTTAAGTATGTAAGTGAGTAAGATGAGGTATTGCTTCCACTTTTATGAAAATATTGAAAGAAAACCATCGATTGCAAACAAATTAAGAAGAACATAAACACTTGAAGTGTTATTTTATTCTTTAGCAATAGACTACGACATTTTTTATCGTTAACTTTATTATTGTCATCGGTCTTAGCCGTTGATATATCAGTTGGATTCACAACGTGCTTCCACTGTTTCGATATACGATAGCCCACTCTAGGCGTAGTGACGATTAATTTTGTTATACCAACTTTATCGAATTTCTTTCGTAAAGTTGATACCACTTGTGTCAAACTTTTGTCGGGGTCTGAGATCACCCGACCTTCCCATAACTGTTCAACGCATAATTGTCGAGTGACATTTTTATGATTCAACAGTAATTCAAGTAGCTTCCCTTCTATAATGGTAAGTGTGATTTTATATTCGTCATTGATAATGATTTGGTACGGATCGGCACATAACTCAATAGAGTTACTCTCATTGATAATACTTATGTTGTCCATTTAAGAGTGGCCACTTATAATCGGCGAAATTCAATGTGACTATTATTAACAAGCCTTATAGCTAAATAAAGTTAAATAAGGCTAAGTGATTACTTTTCAGTCTTTAGCCGTGCATAAAAAAACTAAATAACTGTAAAAACCACAAAATTCATCGCTATTTATTGCTTTTAATGGCGGTTTTAGATGATAAGTATCACAAGTTTTGGCTGTGTGTTATTTGTCTTTATTTAACATGTTCTCATCGTTCTGCTTCGGTAATCTTGCCCTGTTTTTATACCAATTAAGGATATGGCGTGATACTAACTAAACCGAGAAAAACCGTCTTAGATGGTGAAACCAATAGCCCTACAATAAGTGATAGCCTCAATCTCTCCTATAATGTCGATGCAAAAGACAAGCAGCTGAGCTTTATCCCGGTTGTGCAAAAAATTCATAGTTATACAAAACCGTCAATTAATCGTTGTGAAGTGTTTTTCAGGCCAAAAGGCTTACGTACCGAAGTTTTCTATCAAGAACTCAGTGATGAGGAGTCATGCTTTATTGCCAAGAAGCAACTGAAGTGGTTGATTACCTTTGTTGACGTTAAATCGCGCAATAAAGATCTGCTTGTCGATGAGCTTTTTGTGAATGTCGACCCTGTTGCTTTATCTTCAGTTGTTGCTGATATTATCTCGTTACGAGATGTACTAGCAGTTCGTGATGTTAAATTAGTCATTGAGATAACAGAGCGAAAGCCTGAGGCATTAAATGTAGGGTTGATTAAAGAGATACATGAGTACGGCGTCTTCTTTGCATTAGACGATTACTGTTTTAATCATGATGTTAGACATGGCCTATTGACGACAGATTGTATCAGTTATATTAAAGCTGATGTGAGTAGTATTCGAGAGCTTATAAACCCTATTGTTGAATTAAGAAAATATAGTAATCAATCGTTAATTATCGAAAGAGTTGAATCGGTTAATGATATTGATATTTGCCTTCAAATTAAGAGTGAAGGAATTCAAGGATTTTATTTAAGTCGGTCTGTAGGCATTGAAAGTATCTATGTTAATTAACGTCTTGTAAGTTAACTGTTAATAGATGATTGATGTTGTGAAGATTCGTATTTTATACCTTAATCTTAATGAAATAGTTTAGATGTGATGGATTTATAATGTTTAAGAAAATAACTATTGTGTTGATAGTCTTGTTGACTATTTTTGTTTCCGTAATGATTTCCTATAATGCATTTTCGATGTTTGACTCAATGCGCGACCAAAATAAAGTCAGAGTTGAGCAAATCCTCCAAATACAAAGTCAAATCGTTAATAAGTTAGAGGGATTAGCGGCAAGAGGTGATTTATCTGAGGAGAAGGCGAAAGCCGTAGCACTTGAGATATTACGAGGAATCCAATACTCAGATAATGAATATGTATGGACAGCAACACGTGATAATCAAGGTCTCTTACGTTTTATCTCTGCACCATCAGATCCACAAATTCATGATAAGTCATTTAGTGAAATTGTCGGTGAACAGACGGAGCTTGCGCTGATGTCTAATATGTCGAATAAAGTGAGTAACACGCCAGTCAATTATGTTTGGCAGTCAACAAACGATGATGTCACAACCGATATTAATAGCGTAGCTATCAAGACTGCGGACTGGGGATGGTTCTTGGGCAATGGTGTTCAAGATCATGAAATAAAAGAAGAGATTAAGACCACGTTAGGCTACAACATGGCTATTACATTTCTGCTTTATGTTAGCGTAGTAACGATTATGTATTTGGTGATAAAGCATGAACTGAAAGGGATCAGTCCAATTACACGATTTATTGGTGCAATGGCCTCTGGTGATTTTGAGCGATTGAAGGTGACTAAATCCGGTAATGAGTTAGATATAATTGCTAATTCACTCGAAGAGTTACAGTTACGTGTTCGCTCTATCGTATCGCTATCAGCACATCATATGCAGAGTATCCAACAGAGTCAGCAACGTCTGACGGATATAGTACAAGTCAACATCGAAAATTCTGAGTATTCATACACAGAAATTGAGCAAGTGGCGACCGCCGCCACAGAGCTGTCAGCTACCGCCGCGGAGATAGCACTGAATGCGCATGAAGCAGAAAATGCTGCGGTAACAGCAATCGAAGTGATAGAAGAAAGTAGCAATATGGTCATCCGCGCAGAAGAGATCACCTCCCAAGTTAATGACTCTATTCTTGCATCGTCCGAGATTGTGCATGGGTTACGCAATTATTCTGAAGATATTGTATCTGTGATCCAAGTGATCAATAACTTGTCAGATCAAGTGAATTTATTGGCACTTAATGCGGCGATTGAAGCGGCAAGGGCGGGTGAGGCTGGGCGAGGCTTCGCTGTTGTTGCCGATGAAGTACGTTCATTAGTGGGCAAAACGCAGCAAGCAACTGTCGGCATTCAAGAGATTATTGATAATTTGCAAAAAAATTCGATTGAAGCTGATGTGAGCATGAAAGAAAACGTGACTATGGTAAATGCGTCTAAACAGATAATTACTGATTTTACTTTTGCGTTTGAAAACATCTCTTCAAAAATCAGTGATATTTCAAATGTGAATGCTTTGGTTGCAACGGCAACGGAAGAACAATCCTCGGTGACGAAAGATATTTCTGAGCGGATTGAAGGCATCAATAGTGCAGTTAATACCAATGTTGATAATAGTAAGGAAACCTCATTTATCAATAATACGATTACTGCCTCTGTCAGTGAACTACAAGATGAGATGAGCTTCTTTAAAGTTGCCGAATGTTGATTATTGAAGGTAGTCCCATTGTCCAAAAAGTCTCTACAAGAGTCATTTTCTTTAATGGCTAGTAAATCTATTGCTAGATACGGTTATTTTTCACTCGACACTATCGTTCAATGCAGAATTAAGCACAGGAACAATAAGGTTCAGATAAACCTTGCGACCAGAAAGAAACTTGTGCCTTTTAGTTGTAATAAACAAAATAAAAAGTCGGATTCTGTTCTTAAGAAAAGATTTGAATCTGATAAGACGATCCAACCAGAGAAGACTGTGAGCCGATTTTCCAATTACCGACTTGTCTGCATCTGGAATGAAATATCGTCGTTGACTGAAAAGTTAAGTTTTAAAAAATAGTAGAGCTAAGAAAATAATAATAT
>NZ_NOIF01000195.1 GCF_002265265.1 Photobacterium sanguinicancri | reverse complement strand
CGCTTGTTAATCGACTTTTAGTCGACCGCTAACGCGGTCGATAGGATCCACTTTGCCGCTTGACGCCCGAAGGCTCATATGTGTTACATGCTAGTGCTTAATTCAATGCGGCTTGGCCGCCCCACCGAGGCAACCGGAAATCAAACAACAATAGCAGAGCCGAATATAACCGTAACACAAGAATATCAGCAGATAAAAAGCCTGATTGAGAAAGTGAGTACAGCGATTTAGTAACCATAAAAATCACAATACGCCGTCTCGGAACTCAATAATGCGGCTTCCATAACTTGGGCATAACAATGCCATTTAGACCAAAGAAATTGGGAAACCTCGATGCCAAAACCGCATAGACTATGAACGATTCTTTCTGCATTGCCACAACGGATGGAAACCACTGAAGCCCGACGAAATAAAAACCGTTAAAAACAAAGCATGTAACGCCTAGGATAAGGTGCGCCACGATGAACTCACCAAACCCGCTGAATTCCATACCAAAAATGCCGAGTGTAATGCGTCACCTTGATACTTTTGTTATGCATTCCCGTCCGCAAACGCTGTCATAATTTGGCCGTGAATCTGTTCGCTCATGATGTTCCAGCGATGAACATTCAACAATATCGATCTGTCATATTTACGATGTCTACTCCCGACTTTGAGCTAGCTATACTTTCACATATCCCGGCTGGCATACTTGATTGGCTGCAAATGCGACGATACCAATTGCTAAAGGAAACATCGGTTCTGAAACAGGGAAACAAACAGCTATTAAACGAAAGCAGGAAGAGTGGAAGTCAGAGAAAACAGAGTTACTACCAACGCGTATTCCTCAATACTTAATGGCAGCCTTTCAATTGGACGAATGGCCGGAGAAACATGGAAATGCGCGATGCTGTTACGAAACACACCTAAATCAGCTCTGAATGCATAACGCCTGCAATAAGGTGTGCCCCACCGAACCAGCAAAGCACACTGAACTCCATACCAAAACCGCCGAGTGTAACGCATCACCTTGATTGCTTTGTTAAATTGCTATCAACCACCAAGAACTGAAACTAAGAATGAACCAATTGAAGCAATGCTACCAGCATGTGGCAATGCTGATATAAGTGAGCTAATCACAGCTTTGCTTGGTTTAGCTGATTCAAATTGCCCCTCAATTGCATCAACTATTTCTAATGCATCTTTTTGTGCAACATCTGATTCAATAACTCGTTTGATTTCTTGGCGTAACGCTTGAATATGTTCAATAACAGCAGGTTCAGTCTGTACAACATTAGTTGAATTATCTACAGAGTGATTGTTAACCCTAGCGTTATTACCTGAAATATTGTACGTGATTTGTTGTATGGCTTTTTCCGCTTCAGGTAGCCCTAGATTCTTATGTTTAATTTGATAGTGTGCAGGAATATTTCTACCGAATGCTTCATGAAAACCGGGGTCAATAACCTCATAAGTTTCAATCCCCCCATTACTCATTTTTCGTTGTAATAAGTCTCCAGATTCAATCAAGATGCCAGAATCAGTAATAAAAATCATTTCGGATGTAACGTTTGCCTTAATATTTTCTTCACTCTCACCATTTTTCTTCAACAAAGAAACTGTATCGTTATGTAATCTTGAAATAGACATTGAAACTCCTTTTGCAATTTAACACCCGCAATAAGGTGTGCCCCACTGAACCAACAAAACACACCGAACTTCATACCAAAACCGCCGAGTGTAACGCATCACCTTGATTGCCTTGTTACATTTTCTTGCGATTAAGCTAAATCTTTGCCGAAATATTTCAGTAGGAACATTAATGCTGCTTCTTTTTCTTTATGAGGCAACGCTTGCAAAATTGCTATTGTATTCATCTTGCCTGAGCTTGAATCCCAAAAATTCTTCTTGATGACTTGATGTCGGCCGCATAATGCTTGCCACTGTTCTGGTGATTCGGGGTCAGCATTAGGGTTAATGGAGTGCGGCTGCATATGGTCAGGGGTAAGCTTAACCGTTCCACCACCAATTGGATCAATGCTGCCATTGCTTAAACCACAGATTTCACCACCGTCACGCCACTCACAGCAATTATTTGCCCTTTCGAGAATAGTCGACCATGTTGCTTTAGTAGGTAAAACCCGCTTACCTGCGGTTTTTCGTTTTTCAAGGGATTCCAGAACATACTCTTCTACAGATAAAAAAGCACGATCTCGCTTGGACAATATAGTGTAACCATCATCTGTTCGTAACTCTGAAAGTCGCTGATGCCAATTTTCAGGTTCTTTACCCGTTTTGGGGTCTTTTGACACCTGAATGATCATTTCTCTAGTAACAATCTTACCTACATTATCAATCAAAAATGCCTCAATACGCTTTTTGATACTTTTCTGCTCATAAGTTGTGCTAACTTTTCCTGTTTCATACTGCTCGCGACCAGACATCTTGGCTCCTTAACTTCAGTGAAAAACGATTTTGTGCTATCGTTTAAAAATCTGAACGCATGAAACCAATTATGAACAAGAATATCAACAAGATAAGTCAAAGTTTATTGTTAAACATCGACACCCAGACCTCATTATTTGAATCTGATAGAAAAGTACAGCCAAGATCCGGCCCTACAGATATTCTCTATAAAGGAGATAATGAACTTGTTCTTAGAAAATTGGAGAGCTGTTTAAAAAACAGTATTGACTTCTGTTACATAGACCCTCCTTACAACACTAAAAGTAAGTTTATCTATGATGACAGTAGAGTTTCAGATAACCATATTACTTGGGGTAGTCATGCAGAGTGGATGCAGTTTATGACTCCTAGATTGGTGCATCTCCATAGCCTACTCAAAGACTCAGGAATTGTCGCAATCAGCATCGATGATTATGAACAGCCTTACCTAAGAATATTACTAGATCAAATATTTGGTGAAAGTAACTTTATTGCATGTATAGCTGTATGTCGAAGTCGTAATGGTAAAGGTAGTAAAGATAGCATTGCGACTAACCATGAGTACATTGTTGTATATGGTAAAAGCTCTAAAGCAAAAGTAGTCGGTTTTGTAGAGAGCGACTTGTCCTCATATGACAAGGAAGATGAACATGGTAAATATAAAGTAAATGGTCTATTTAGAAAGAAAGGTGACGCAAGCCTTAGAGAGGATAGACCTAACATGTACTACCCTCTTTATTACGATAACGATGGTAATGTTTTTACTGAAAACCCAGATAACCTTTTAAAGGTATCATACCCTCTTGATAGTAAAGGTATTGAGCGTAGGTGGTTGTGGGGCAAAGAAAAAGCAACTAAAGAATCGTGGAAATTAACTGCCAGTAAGAATGGTGTTATCTATGTGAAAAATTACCACACAGCAGACAAAAGAGTTAAACCTCGTAGTCTATGGGTAGATAACAGATATCTTACCGAAAGAGCTACGAACCAAATTAAAGATATTTATGGTACAAAAGTTTTTGAAACGCCCAAGCCACTTGAACTAATTGAAGATTTAATAATTAGTCATACTCATAAGGATGCACTGATTATTGACTTTTTTGCTGGTACAGGCACCACCGCACATGCAGCTTTCAACCTAAATCAAAAAGATGGAGGCAAGCGTAAAGTGATTTTGGTCGAACAAGAACAGCCTATAGCTAAAAGTCACACTGCATATAAACAAGGCTTTAGAACAATTTCAGACATAACTGAATTTAGATTAAAGTGGTTGGAAGAAAAATATAACGACTTCTCATTCCACTCGGAAGTAGTTTCTTAATTTCTCAGAAATATGCCTCTGCCACCCAGAGGCTTTGAAAATGTAACGCCTTGGCATAAGGTGCGCCAACGCTAAACTTACAAAACCAAATACACTTCAAACCAAAACCGCCGAGTGTCAGGCGTCACATTAATGCCTTTGTTACCCGGCCATTCGACTTGGGTGAAGCAGCTTGCCTGCCATGATGAAATGCAATTAAAAAAGACGCTGATTAAGCGCGACAAACACTCAACTCAAAGCAGACAAATTCAAACCTATAACCACGAAAATTACTGCGCGTTTATCCACAAAATAGCGGCTACGATGAAGTTAGCACTATGGTTTACCTAGTGAAGCCGCACCTTACATTTGCAATGAAATTGATAACAACGCAGCCAAAACCAAAGCCGCGAACATCACCCACAATTCTACTGTTTACGGCAACCACCAAAATGTAACCACTTCCCTGCCTGCGCACCGACCACAATATTGAAAGCGGTATTCCTCGATGATGGTACTGCAATAGCTGAGAAATTTAAGAACTGGGAGTACGCAGAGCATCAACCGCCACGGCCGAACCATAGTTAAACCAACTACAGAAGTTGGCGCGGTGACCAGCGAATATTCACGCAAGTCATTGAGACGTTTAAAAATAAGAAGCCGCTACAAACGACGAGCGATTCTTACTGCATACGAATTTATCTGGAATTGAGCAACTCACAGCGACAGCGGAGTTAAGTACACAAAAAGAACTGAACCTAGTCGGGTAACGCCTGCAATAAGGTGCGCCACGATAAACTTACCAAGCGCACCGAACTTCCTACCAAAACCGCCGAGTGTAATGCGTCACTTTGATTGCTTTGATACTTATTGAGCCTTCTCCGACAACATGCCCCAAAGGAGTATGCTGGAAGGCGACTAAACCAAAAAACGGAGAAGACTCATATGCAATTCTATACGAAGAACCACCCTTATTACTGCGGGATAGATCTCCATGCCCGTTCTTTATATGTCTGCATCATCAACCATGATGGTGAAATATGTATCCATCAAGAGATTAAAGCCTCACCTGAACATTTAATGAGAATTCTTGAACCCTATATCGGAAATATTATTGTCGGCGTTGAAATGTATGCATTGTTGGTATTGGGTAGCCGACTGGTGCGAAGACAATGCGGTCGACTTTATTCTCGGACATGCTTTGTACATGAAAGCGATTCACGGCGGTAAAGCTAAAACCGACAAAATTGATTCCTTTAAAATTGCCAAACTACTTCGTGGTGGTACATTCCCTGTCGCCTATCATTACCCTAAATCAATGCGTGCTAACGTGACTTATTACGTCGCCGAATGAAAATTATCCGTCATGGCGCAATGCTCAAAGCACACGTCAGTAACACTTTGAGTCAATATAACTTACCCGCCCATGGAACCAATCTTCGCTATAGTCAGATTTGAAAGTGCCAGATGTGGGTTAACCGATAAATGTCTAGCGACCCTGTTTCACCGCAATGGAATGCAACTAAACAGGCAGCAGTTGAGACTGCGTAAGAGATCCTCAATATGTGTTTGCCGCAAGCGTGACTTGAAGGCCATTCTGACTAACGAAGAGGACGCACTTGTTAATCGACTTTTAGTCGACCGCTTACGCGGTCGATAGGATCCACTTTGCCGCTTGACGCCCGAAGGCTCATATGTGTTATATGCAAATTTCACTAAAGCTCAATATGTTGACTATCAGCATATTTATTGTCTTTCGAGTACTCATTAGTTTTGCAACCATAGTATGAACAAGAAGAGCATTTATCACACTTACACCACGAGCATTCTTTACAGTGAGGAGTCTTTGGATCACGATCGTCAACCCTACCAGTGTGACAGCTCCAACAATAGTTTATGTACCATTTTGAACCACAATTACAACAACGATGGAAGCCTTCAGCAGATTTTGAATAACGTGATGGCACAAATTGAGAAACCAATTTGTATGCTTCTTTTTCTGACTTACGGTATTCCGAGTTATCAGTACCACAGTCTAAGCACACATGCCTCATATTCTTATCATTACGAATACCTAATGGATCTAAACGATATTTTTCACATAGTTGAGGTATATTTCTCTCTACAACATTTGAAAGTAGAGGTTTCGCAGGGATTGCATTATATACCTTTGGAACACTAGACAACTTCGGCTCTGGTGTTATTACATCAGACTTGATGTACGTTGAAGATAAAGCATTTAGAAAAGTATTTGTTAGATCCGCTGGGATGTCCTCAGCTTTATTCCAAGCCTGAGATAGCTCCTGCCCCTTTTTTCCTTCGGTTGAGGTAAACCAAAAATACAAAGGGTTCAAATTATTAGACCGAAAGTTATCTAATTCACTTTCATACTTCCTTTTAACATATGGTAAAACATATTCATTACTGTCGTTTTACCGCTTCCATTCTCTCCTATCAGAACTAGTTCCTTGTCGATAATAGATAAGGAAACATCCTGACAGCCAAACAGACTAGTTATACTAAACTTTTGAACAATTGGTTCCATGAGAACTCCGTAAGTTTCGATAGTGCTAACGCCTTGGCATAAGGTGCGCCAACGCTGAACTTACAAAACCAAATACACTTCAAACCAAAACCGCCGAGTGTTAAGCGTCACCTTAATGCCTTTGTTACCCGGCCGTTTGACTTGGCTAAAGCAGCTTGCCTGCCATGATGAAATGCAATTGAAAACTGCGCTGATTCAGCGCGACAAACACCAACTCAAGGCAGATAAATTCAAAACTATAACCACGAAAATTACTGCGCGTTTACCCACAAAATAGCGGCAACGATGAAGTTAGCACTATGGTTTACCTAGTGAAGCCACACCTTACATTTGCGATAAAATTGATAACAACGCAGCCAAAACCAAAGCCGCGAACATCACCCACAATTCTACTTTTTACGGCTACCACCAAAATGTAACCACTTCCCTACCAACGCACCGACCACACTATTGAAAGCGGCCATCCTCGAAAATGGCGAGGCAATGGATGAGAAATTTAAGAACAAGTGAGTACGCTGGGCATCAACCGCCACGGCCGAACCATGGTTAATACAAAGTACAGAAGTTGGCGCGGTTATCAGCGAACATTCACGCAAGTCATTGAGACGTTTAAAATAAGAAGCCGCTACAAACGACGAGCGATTCTTACTGCATGCGAATTTATCTGGAATTGACCAACACACAGCGACTGCGGAGTTAAGTACACAAAAAGAACTCAACCAAGACGGGTAACGCCTTGGCATAAGGTGCGCCAACGCTGAACTTACTAAACCAAATACACTTCAAACCAAAACCGCCGAGTGTCAGGCGTCACATTAATGCCATTGTTACCCGGCCGTTCGACTTGGGTGAAGCAGCTTGCCTGCCATGATGAAATGCAATTAAAAACGGCGCTTATTAAGCGCGACAAACACCCAACTCAAGGCAGACAAATTCAAAACTATAACCAAGGTAATTACTGCGCGTTTACCCACAAAATAGCGGCTACGACGAAGTTAACACTATGGTTTACCTAGAAAAGATGAACCAAAATCTTGCGCGAATATTGATTTAAAGGCAGCCCAAACTAAAGCCGCGAACATCGCCTACAATTTAATTGTTTACGGCAACCACCAAAATGTAACCACTTCCCTACCAACGAACCGACCACAATATTGAAAACGGCATTCCTCGATGATGATGCAACAATAGCTGAGAAATTCAAGAACTGTTGAGTACACGGAGCACCAACCGCCACGGCCGAATCATGGTGAAAACCAAGTAAAGAAGTTGGCGCGGTGACCAGTGAACATTCACGCAAGTCATTGAGACGTTGAAAAACGAGAAGCCGCTATAAACGATGAACGATTCTTACTGCATACGAATTTATCTGGAATTGACCAACTCACAGCTACAGCGGAGTTAAGTACACAAAAAGAACTCAACCAAGTCGGGTAACGCTTGGCATAAGGTGCGCTAACACTGAACTTACCAAGCCTACTGAACTTCAAACCAAAACCGCCAAGTGTAAAGCGTCACCTTGATGCCTTTGATACTTATTGAGCCTTCTCCGACAACATACCCCAAAGGAGTATGCTGGAAGGCGACTAAACCAAAAAACGGAGAAGACTCATATGCAATTTTATACGAAGAACCACCCTTATTACTGCGGGATAGATCTCCATGCCCGTTCTTTATATGTCTGCATCATCAACCATGATGGTGAAATATGTATCCATCAAGAGATTAAAGCCTCACCTGAACATTTAATGAGAATTCTTGAACCCTATATCGGAAATATTATTGTCGGCGTTGAATGTATGCATTGTTGGTATTGGGTAGCCGACTGGTGTGAAGACAATGCGGTCGACTTTATTCTCGGACATGCTTTGTACATGAAAGCGATTCACGGCGGTAAAGCTAAAACCGACAAAATTGATTCATTTAAAATTGCCAAACTACTTCGTGGTGGTACATTCCCTGTCGCCTATCATTACCCTAAATCAATGCGTGCTACACGTGACTTATTACGTCGCCGAATGAAAATCATCCGTCATGGCGCAATGCTCAAAGCACACGTCAGTAACACTTTGAGTCAATATAACTTACCCGCCCATGGAACCAATCTTCGCTATAGCCAGGCACGAGAAGCGCTACGCGAGACCTTTGACGATAAATACGTTCAAGCTAATATCAATCTCGATTTAAACCTCGTTGAACATTACGATAAAGAACTTCGACAGATAGAAAAACAGGTGGAAAACCATGCCATCAAACACTTCTATCGTGAATACCATTTACTCAAATCTATCAAAGGGGTCGGTAAAATACTCGCCCTCACCATTCTCTATGAAATCGGTGACATCCAACGCTTTGATTCAGTACAGAAGTTTGCCTCTTACTCTCGCCTAGTCAAATGCAAAGCTGAATCAGCAGGTAAAATCTATGGTACTTCAGGTGCCAAAATTGGAAATGCTCATCTTAAATGGGCGTTCTCTGAAGCTTGCGTACTTTATCTTCGAGGTAATGATGATGCCCAACGCTATTTAGCCAAGCTTCAACGCAGAATGCCAAAGTCGAAAGCCCTATCTGTACTCGCTCACAAATTAGGGCGATGTGTTTACTTCATGTTAAGGAACAAAACACTATTCAATGAAGATCAATTTATGAAGCGTTAGTCACGCAGTGAAAGAGGCTCATCGTCTAACTGTGCCAATATGGTCGAGTACGAATCGCTGTCATTAAACCATGAGATAAGGCCATGACCTTACAACTGACGCGTGTACCAATAAACCAGAGCACGATGCTTTGATTAGCCCTTTCACTGACGTGCCTTAATACGATTAACAAGAACGTTTGCACCCGCACTGAGCCTGAAACTAACTGGTACGAATGACGTAACCATCACCCTTTGAATAGTGCCAGATGTGGGTTAACCGATAAATGTCTAGCGACCCTGTTTCACCGCAATGGAATGCAACTAAACAGGCAGCAGTTGAGACTGCGTAAGAGATCCTCAATATGTGTTTGCCGCAAGCGTGACTTGAAGGCCATTCTGACTAACGAAGAGGACGC
>NZ_NOIF01000194.1 GCF_002265265.1 Photobacterium sanguinicancri | reverse complement strand
AATAAAAAAGGCTATTTTAGGTTGAAAATGCACTATTTGACCACATCTAATTAGTATCTAATTTGGAATTTTTGCCATAGATGGACAAGCAGTGGTTTAACTGTATGAATATCGTGGTAATTTTACGTAGAACTACTTGTATTTGGAGTGTCGATGAGCGAACAACATACTGCCACCAATAAGGAAACCCGTGGTTTTCAGTCAGAAGTGAAACAACTTCTTCATTTGATGATTCACTCTTTGTATTCAAATAAAGAGATTTTTTTACGTGAGCTAATTTCTAATGCGTCTGATGCATCAGATAAATTACGTTTTCGTGCACTGTCAGAGCCAGACTTATATGAAGGTGACTCAGACCTTGGTGTTAAATTATCCTTTAATGCTGAAGCTGGTACGTTAACCGTCAGTGATAACGGCATTGGTATGAGCCGTGAAGATGCGATTGAACATTTAGGTACAATTGCAAAGTCAGGCACAAAAGACTTCTTTAGTAATTTAAGTAACGAAGAAAGCAAAGACTCGCAGCTGATTGGTCAATTTGGTGTTGGTTTCTATTCTGCATTCATCGTGGCAGATTCTGTGACTGTGCGTACGCGTGCTGCAGGTGCACCAGCAGAGCAGGGTGTTAGCTGGCAATCGAGCGGTGAAGGTGACTACAGCATTGAAGACATCACTAAACCGACACGCGGTACCGATATCATTCTTCACCTGCGTGAAGAAGAAAAAGAATTTTTAAGTGAATACCGTCTACGTGATGTGATTGGTAAATACTCAGATCACATCGGTATTCCCGTTCACCTTCAGACGGCAGAAATGGACGAAGAAGGTAAAGAAACGGGCAACAAAAAATGGGAACAAATCAATAAAGCACAAGCTTTGTGGACGCGTAACAAATCAGATATTTCTGAAGAAGAATATAAAGAATTCTATAAACACGTATCTCATGACTTTGCAGAACCACTGCACTGGAGTCACAACCGTGTTGAAGGTAAGCAGGATTACACTAGCTTGCTATATGTCCCATCGAAAGCACCATTTGACTTATATAACCGCGATAGTAAGCACGGCTTAAAACTCTACGTTCAACGCGTATTTATCATGGATGACGCAGAGCAGTTTATGCCAAGCTACTTACGTTTCATGCGTGGTTTGATTGATTCTAACGATCTGCCACTGAACGTATCGCGTGAAATCTTGCAAGATAACAAAGTGACTCAAGCACTGCGTAAAGCGTGCACTAAGCGTTCACTGACCATGCTTGAACGTATGGCAAATAACGATGCTGAAAAATACCAAACGTTCTGGAATGAATTTGGTCAAGTGCTAAAAGAAGGTCCAGCTGAAGACTTTGCTAATCGCGATAAGATTGCAAACTTGCTACGTTTTAGCTCAACAAACAATGATGGCGCTGAGCAGGTTGTGTCACTGGCTGATTACGTATCGCGTATGAAAGAAGATCAAGAGAAGATCTACTTCATCACAGCAGACAGCTTTAAAGCGGCGCAAAATAGCCCTCACCTTGAGCAATTCCGTGCAAAAGGTATTGAAGTTATCTTAATGCATGATCGTATTGATGAGTGGTTCATGAGCTACTTACCTGAATTTGACGGTAAGCAATTCCAATCGATCACTAAAGCCGATCTTGATTTGTCGAAGTTCGAGAATGAAGAAGACAAAGAAAAGCAAAAAGAAACACAAGAAGCATTTAAGTCCGTCGTTGAGCGTACTCAAGCTTACCTAGGTGATCGTGTGAAGGAAGTGCGTACTACCTTCAAGCTGCACGATACTCCAGCGGTTGTTGTGACAGATGAAAACGAAATGGGCACGCAAATGGCGAAGCTAATGGCTGCTGTTGGTCAAGAAGCGCCTGAAGTGAATTACATTTTCGAAATCAATCCAGAGCATGCGCTGGTTAAACAAATGGCAGACGAAGCGGATGAAGTCGTATTTGGCCGTTGGGTTGAAATGCTAATGGGTCAGGCGATGCTTGCTGAGCGCGGCGCGATGGAAGATCCGTCTCTGTTCTTAAATGCAGTAAACCAACTGCTAGCTAAATAGCGAACCATTGGTGAGATACCCAGTACTGGCGTACGCATGAGTGATTAATTCTGACTAAGGTCTAATCGACGCTCTTGCTACTATCGCATAGTATGTTGATAAAGAATGTAAACCGAGTCCAGACTGAGTGCTGGGCTTGCGACTGACGTCTAATCAGTGTATTTTCACTTTTTTTGAGAAACACCAAGCTTATTTATATTAAAAGGGGATCACGATGCGCATCATTCTTCTGGGCGCTCCAGGTGCAGGTAAAGGTACTCAGGCACAATTCATCATGGAGAAATTTGGCATTCCTCAAATCTCTACTGGTGACATGCTACGTGCAGCAATCAAAGCGGGTACAGAGCTAGGCAAGCAAGCTAAATCTGTAATCGATGCAGGCCAACTTGTGTCTGATGACATCATTCTTGGTCTGGTTAAAGAGCGTATTGCCCAAGACGATTGTGCTAAAGGCTTCCTACTAGATGGTTTCCCACGTACGATTCCTCAAGCTGATGGCTTGAAAGAAAACGGCGTTGATATCGACTACGTTATCGAATTCGATGTTGCTGACGAAGTTATTGTTGAGCGTATGGCGGGCCGTCGTGCTCACCTTGCTTCTGGTCGTACTTACCACGTTGTTTACAATCCACCAAAAGTGGAAGGTAAAGATGACGAAACTGGTGAAGATCTTGTTATCCGTGAAGATGACAAAGAAGAAACAGTACTAGCGCGTCTAGGTGTTTACCACAACCAAACTGCACCTCTTATCGAATACTACGGTAAAGAAGCGGCAGCGGGTAAAACGCAGTACCTTAAATTTGATGGTACACAAGATGTTGCAGCTGTAAGCGCTGAGCTAGAAAAAGCATTATCTTAATCACGTATTCATTGTGATTAATAAAAAAGGGCATACTTAGGTATGCCCTTTTTTTTGCTTAAACTTACAGAGTAGGTAAGGGGCTCTGTGCGTAGGATATTCATACACCCTAATTTCAGTCGATAGTGTATCGAACCTCCCAGTCTTTCTTTTTAACTCTGCGAGAGACTACCCATTCTTCTGCTATGCCTTTAGAGTCATACCTTTGTAACAATAACTATCGTTTGTTGAACATGACTAAATACAAAGGAAAAGGAATAAAAGTATGAATGGCGCTGGCGGTACATCGGGCGGTATTGGTCAATTTTTTATTGGCTTGATTATGATGTGTGGAGGATTTTATTTACTCTTTAACGCCATATCGGTGTCATCGAGTTTTGGTTTTGGCTCTAGATTGTATGGCTTTTCTGCGTTAGGTGCAGGCTTTGGTGTGACAGGGGGCATGATTATGATCCCATTTATGTTTGGTGTTGGCCTTATCTTTTTTAATAGTAAAAACATCATCGGTTGGTTATTAACAATAGGCTCACTCGTTGCACTCATTTTTGGCGTTATTTCATCGATTCGCTTTAGTTTCAACGCAATGACAGCCTTTGAATTGATGACGATACTGGTGTTAGCAATTGGTGGACTTGGGTTATTCCTTAGGTCATTAAAAGCCATAGATAAAAAGTATCCTGACTCGAAATAGGTAATTTTGTAAGCTGCGTGATCTTTTACGATATTGAGCCGTACAAGTTAGTGATAGTATTAGCTATTATATGGTTTAACTAAGATAGAGCGGCGGATAGAAAATGAGTCAAAAGTACGGCGTATTGTTGGTGAACTTAGGGACGCCAGACGAGCCAACATCGGCCGGAGTAAAGCGTTTTTTGGGTGAATTCTTGCACGATAAACGTGTGGTTGATATGACACGCTGGCTTTGGTGCCCAATTTTACATGGTGTTATTTTACCTATCCGTGCACCCAAAGTAGCGAAATTGTACCAATCTGTTTGGATGGATGATGGATCACCATTAATGGTGTACTCCAAACGTCAGCAGCAGCTATTACAAACGCAGCTTGATGTACCAGTCGAGCTCGGTATGACCTATGGCTCACCGAGTATTGAAGATGGTTTAGCAGAGCTTAAAGGTCAGGGCTGTGACAAGGTGTTGGTGCTACCGCTCTATCCGCAATATTCGCAAACAACCACCGCAGCAGTATTTGATAAGCTGGCGAAGTCGATTAAAGCATGGCCAGAAATTCCTGAATTACGCTTTGTTAACCATTATTTTGATCACCCAGATTACATTTCAGCCCTTGTACAATCGGTAACTGATTTTTGGACTGAGCATGGTCAGCCGGATTATTTATTGTGCTCATACCATGGCATTCCAAAGCGCTATGTTGATAACGGCGATCCATACTCGGCACACTGTAATCAAACCACGGCATTATTGGCTGATAAGTTAGATCTACCGCGTGAAAAAATGAGCATGAGTTATCAATCTATTTTTGGGCGTGAAGAGTGGTTGCAACCTTATACAGACAAGACCATTGAAGCTTTAGCAAAAAAAGGCGTCAAACGTTTAGACGTTATGTGTCCTGCTTTTTCTGTTGATTGTTTAGAAACGTTAGAAGAAATTGCAGAAGAGTGCAAAGCGCTATTTATTGAAGCTGGTGGCGAAACGTTCAATCTTATTCCATGCTTGAATGATAACTCAGCACACATCACTATGATGACTCACCTTATTGAGCAACATACGCGAGGTTGGTACTCAGAAAACTGATACTCTAAGTTGCTGATCATCCGAATTTTCGTATTGTTTTGATTGTGATGGTTAACGACGCCTAACATATTCAGGCGTATAAAATGGCATTATTGTGTTACAGGAAAAGGATCGGCCTCTCAAAAAGAATGATCGGCTTTCTTTTATGTTCACGATAATGTGATAGAATTCGCAAAAAGTTCACTAGACAGATAGCTCATTCAGATGAAATTTCCAGGCCAACGTAAATCGAAGCATTACTTTCCAGTGCATGCTCGTGATCCACTTCTGAGTCAAACTAAGCAAGAAAAACGTCTAACTCGTACCCATGTTGTTGGTATCGATCAAACTTTGGTTGATATTGAAGCATGTGTAGATGATGCTTTTCTTGAACGTTATGAGCTAAGCAAAGGTCATTCTTTAGTGATCTCTGATGAAAAAGCAGAAGCTTTATATCAAGAACTAAAAGAACAGAACTTAATTAGCCATGAGTTTGCCGGCGGTACCATTGGTAACACGCTACACAACTATTCAGTATTGGCTGATGATAAATCGGTACTGCTAGGTGTAATGAGTAAAGATATTGAAGTAGGTAGCTACGCATATCGTTACTTGTGTAATACATCAAGCCGTATGGATATGAATTACTTACAGCCTGTACATGGCCCTATTGGTCGTTGCTTTGCGTTAATTTCGGCAGAAGGTGAGCGTACCTTTGCGATTAACGAAGGCCACATGAACCAACTAAGCCCAGATAGCATTCCTGAATCTGTATTCAAAAATGCATCTGCACTTGTATTAACAGCATATCTTGTTCGTTGTAAAGATGGCGACCCAATGCCAGCGGCAACAATGCGAGCAATTGATTATGCGAAAAAATACGATGTGCCAGTGGTATTAACGCTGGGTACTAAGTTCGTTATTCAAGATGATCCACAATGGTGGCGTGATTTCCTACGTGATCACGTGACGGTTGTAGCAATGAATGAAGATGAAGCAGAAGCACTAACTGGTGAATCTGATCCATTGGTTGCAGCAGACCAAACGCTAGAGTGGGTAGATCTGGTTTTATGTACTGCTGGCCCTATTGGTTTATACACAGCAGGTTACACGGAAGACAGTGCTAAGCGCACAACAAGCTTGCCATTGTTACCTGGTGAAATCGCAGAGTTTAACCGTTACGAATTTAGCCGTCCTATGTTGAAAGATGCTTGTGAAGAGCCGATTAAGGCGTACTCTCACATCTCACCATACATGGGTGGCCCTGAGCGCATTAAGAATACCAATGGTGCGGGTGATGGCGCATTGTCTGCATTACTGCATGACATGTCAGCAAATCGTTACCATAAAGAGAACGTACCGAATTCAAGTAAGCACCAGCATAGCTTCTTGACTTATTCATCGTTCTCTCAAGTTTGTCTGTACTCTAACCGTGTTAGTTATGAAGTACTTGCGCAGCACTCACCACGCTTATCTCGTGGTTTGCCAGAGCGTGAAGACAGCCTAGAAGAAGCATACTGGGAACGTTAATCACTCGCTGATAACGATGACCAATAAAAAACCAGCATTTATGCTGGTTTTTTTGATCGTGGCGACGACTCAGCAGCCAATCTTTTTAAGGCACATTATGGCCATTTGAAGCAACCCAAATACGGAACCATTGTTGGCGAGTCAATGTAATATCAGCACTGCGTAGTGCTTGGCGAACACGTTCAATTTTACCACTACCAATGATAGGTAACGGATTTGATGGTAATGCTAGTATCCATGCATACACAACTTGGTCGATACCGTCGGCCCCTACTTCAGCGGCAATGCTTTCAAGTTCTGCCCGTAAGCGCTTAGATTTTTCATCTTGCCCACTGAACAAACTACCGCCGCCAAGGCATGACCATGCCATAGGGGCAATGCGGTGTTGCTGCATTTGGTCTAATGAACCATCGTGAAGGGCCGTCATGTTTACAGGGGAAATTTCTAGCTGGTTAGTTGCTAACGGGTAATCTAGACGTGACTGTAATAAATCAAATTGGCTGGTGGTGAAGTTCGATACCCCAATATGTTTTACTTTGCCGTCTTGTTTTAACTGGTTAAATGCTTCAGCTATATCATCCACATTCATTAATGGATCGGGGCGGTGTACCAGCAATAAATCAAGGTGATCAGTTCGTAGGTTTTTTAGTGATTGCTCAGCTTGCGCGACAATATAGTCTGTTGTGGTGTTGTAGTGCGGAAGGGTCACATCGTTTGATGGCGCACTTGGTAAACGAATGCCACATTTACTCACTAGCTCGATGCTATCGCGTAAACTTGGTTCGAGCTTTAATGCTTCCCCAAAAGCTGATTCACACTCATAGTTGCCATAGATGTCGGCATGATCACAGGTTGTGATGCCTAACTCTAGATGCTGTTTTAGGAAGGTTAGACGCTCTTGCGGTGTCATGTTCCAATCCATTAAACGCCAATAACCCGCAATGAATTGAGAGAATTCAGGGCCGTTTGCTTCTGTCTTGATTCGTTTCATGTCGTGTTTATCTACTAGTTGGAATTGATGAAAATTTTTAACTTTCCTAGCCAATTGAATAAGTATTAACTAGACGTGATAATTATTTAATACGTGAAATTACTTAGTATTTGGCTGAATATGTAAAGCTTATTGCAGTCAGACTAGGGGATAACATGAAAGTGTTCTGTGGGCTGGTTAGCGTTTTTATAAAAAACGAGGTAAGTTTACAACATAAACTCTCAGTCTTTGTGCGTTAAGTTGCAATCAAGTGGCAGTCGTAATAACGAAAAAACGCAACCCGAGGGCTGCGCTTGATCACTAGGAATTATGGGGGAAATAGAAATGCTATTTTTTGTATGCTTCGTTGTGGATTGCTGCCACTGCACGGCCTGAAGGGTCCGCACTGTTTTTAAAGCTTTCATCCCACTCAATGGCTTTAGCGCTTGAACAAGCAATTGATGGACCACCCGGTACACATTTCGCCGCGCTTTCTAACGGGAATAACTCTTCAAAGATTTCACGGTATACATACGCTTCTTTAGTCATTGGTGTGTTGTACGGGAAGCGGAATTTCGCAGTTTCGAGTTGCTGATCAGATATTTTTGCTTCTGCTACATCACGCAGCGAGTCAATCCAGCTATAGCCCACGCCATCTGAGAATTGCTCTTTCTGACGCCATGCGACTGATTCTGGTAGGTAATCTTCAAAACATTCGCGAAGAATGTGTTTTTCCATCTTACCGTTACCGCACATTTTGTCTTGTGGGTTAACACGCATTGCTACTTCCAAGAATTCTTTATCAAGGAATGGTACACGCGCTTCAATCCCCCATGCCGCCATTGATTTGTTGGCGCGAGCACAGTCAAACATATTCAGAGCGAGCAGTTTACGTACTGTCTCTTCATGGAATTCTTGTGCGTTGGGTGCTTTGTGGAAGTACAGGTAGCCACCAAAGACTTCATCTGCACCTTCACCAGAAAGTACCATTTTGATACCCATAGCGCGGATTTTACGCGACATAAGGAACATAGGGGTAGATGCACGAATGGTGGTTACATCGTAGGTTTCAATGTGGTAAATCACATCACGGATAGCGTCTAAGCCTTCCTGTACGGTGTAGGTTAACTCATGGTGTACTGTTCCGATCGCGTCAGCGACTACTTTTGCTGCTTTTAAATCAGGCGCATCTTCAAGACCAATTGCGAAGGAGTGTAAGGTTGGCCACCAAGCTTGTGATTGTTCATCATCTTCAATTCGTTTAGCCGCGAATTTTTTCGTAATTGCTGAGATAACAGATGAGTCTAGGCCACCAGAAAGTAATACGCCATAAGGTACATCTGTCATTAGCTGGCGTTTAACTGCACTTTCAAGTGCATCCTTCAGTGCGACTTTATCGGTTTTTGCATCAGCGACAGCATCAAACTCCATCCAATCACGTTTGTAATAGCGTACTGGCTCTCCTTGCTTGCTCCATAGGAAGTGACCCGGAGGGAATTCACTAATCGTTTTACAAACCGGTACTAACGCTTTCATTTCAGATGCAATGTAATAGTTACCGTGTTCATCATGGCCGTGATAAAGCGGGATAATACCAATATGATCTCGGCCGATTAGGTAAGCGTCTTCTTGCTCATCGTAAAGGATAAAACCAAAAATACCGTTCAGATAATCCAGTAGTTCTGGGCCTTTCTCTTTGTATAACGCCAGAATGATTTCACAGTCAGATTCAGTTTGAAAAGGGTAGTCAGGTGCAAATTCAGCACGCAATTCTTTGTGGTTATAGATTTCACCGTTAACCGCTAATGCATGTGTTTTTTCTTGGTTATAAAGTGGTTGTTCGCCACTGTTTAAGTCGACAATTGCCAAGCGCTCATGCACTAAAATTGCTTTGTCCGATGCATAAATACCAGACCAATCCGGTCCACGATGGCGCATTTTTTTAGACATTTCTAATGCCGTTGTACGTAATGCGCTTGCATCACCTTTAATGTCTAAGATACCAAATACTGAACACATACTTCCACTCCAACCTAAACTATTGCAATTCTTGATAATTTCTTCGGGTTGCCTTATTTGGCTATTGGCTCAGTACCAAATTTAACGGATACGTCACTTTTCCCTTACTTGTTTTTTAAAATTGCGTATTCAGTAACTAAATGCAATGAAAAACTCTAGATCAATTAAAGAAAAACACCC
>NZ_NOIF01000193.1 GCF_002265265.1 Photobacterium sanguinicancri | reverse complement strand
TTAATGTAAAATATCTCAGCATAATAACAGGTCGAAAAACCGCAAAAAAAATAGAAAAAAGTCACTTTTTATTAATAACTTACACTAGAGGGAACACCGTGTTTAAATCTATTAAAACACGAATTGCAGTCAGTGCTGGCCTAGCAATGGTATTCACACTTAGCATTGCAATGGCTTTTACAACCTATTCATTTAGTAACGTCCAACAGCAAATCACAGAACAAGTCTCTGAACAGCTTACCCAAGCGACGAAAGATAACCTGCTTGCCACAGCAAAAGAACAAAGTAACACGTTAAATAGTCAGCTAGCACCTGTGCTTGCCAACCTAGATCAGCTTCGTGCCATGCTTGAATTAAGCAGTACCGCAAATGCGAGTGCTGACTTACTGGTCGATCAATTTATCGCCGGCTTAAAAACCCAAGATGAAAGCGTCTTTGCAGGTTACATGGTTTGGGAAGATAAAGTATGGAGTGACGCGATAACAAACAATGGTATGGCATCGATTAACGAACAAGGCTATTTATCTCCATTTTTCTCTCCAACATCTTCTGGCGGCTTCGAGCCAGCAGCAATGGCCTCGTTCCGCAACCAAGCATTGAATAACAATGGTGAACGCATTGATGAATGGCACTTAGCGCCATTCGAGTCTGGTCAAACTTTTGTGATGGAACCGTATTACTACGATGTTCGTGGTAATAAAGAACTGATTACTACGATTAGCCAACCACTAAAAGTGAACGGGAAAATTGTTGGCTCGTTAGGTTTTGACTGGTCACTTGCTGAATTCCAAGGCCAAAGTGAACAGCTTGCTCGTGATCTATTTCAAGGCCAGGGCGATGTAATGATTACCTCATGGGAAGGTAATGTTATGGCTCATAGCAAAAAAGCCTCCGATGTAGGCCGTAAGGTATCCGGTGAGACGCAACAACAGTGGGCTAACATCCAAGCGCTTGCATCATCCAATCGCAATGAGCTACTCACCATTGGTAATGAAATGGTCGCGGTATCTTCTGTTAACACCACAGGCAACCCTTGGATTGTTCTCGTATCTATCCCTTCAGAAGTATTGGTTAAAGATGTTACTCAGTTTACCAACTGGAGCGAAACACAGAGTGAACAAGCGATATCGAAAGGTATTCTCGCTGGCGTATTGGCGGCAATCGCAGGCATTGTTGCTATGTTCGTACTCGCGACTCGTATTGGCAATACTATGGCAGAGCTGGTTGATCGCATGCGTGATATTGCAGAAGGTGAAGGTGATTTAACTCGCCGCATTCAAATCAATAGCGCCGATGAAACAGGCCAACTGGCACAATGGTTCAATACCTTCTTAGGCCGAATGCAAGACACATTGCGCCATGCAACATCAACGGCTGAAAGTGTAGACACTCACGCAAGTGAAGGTCGTATTAAAGCTGATCAAGCCAAAGACAAGCTAATGACCCAGCTAAATGAAGTGAATTCATTAGCCACTGCCATTAACGAGATGAGTGCTACAGCCCAAGAAGTGGCAAACTCTGCAGTACAAGCGGCAACGGCGGCTAATCAAGTTCAAACCAGCAGCCAAGATGGCATCGCTAAAATGGACTACGCAGCAACATCAGTCACCCAACTGGCTGAGCGCATTCACAACGCCCAAGACCAAATTCAAAGTCTAGCCGCTTCAAGCGCCGCTATTCAGAGTATCTTGTCTGAAATCGGTGGTATTGCCGATCAAACCAATTTACTGGCATTGAATGCCGCAATTGAAGCTGCGCGCGCAGGTGAATACGGCCGTGGTTTTGCTGTTGTTGCTGACGAAGTACGTAACTTAGCAAACCGCACTCAAAAATCGACAGAAGAAATTCAAGGCATGCTGGCTCGTCTAGAAGACGAAACACAGTCTATCGTGACCTTAATGGTAGAAAGCCAACAGCAAGCGTCAGATACGCGTGAAGAAACGCAAGCGGCTCAAATTGCCCTTGAAGAAATCAACGCGGCAATCAATGTGATTAATGACATGAATAACCAAATTGCCTCTGCTGCTGAAGAGCAAAGTTCTGTGACTGAGGAAGTAAACCGTAACGTTGTTATCATCAACGAAACAGCGACCGACGCGATGGACAGTATGAATGACTCTGCAGACATCACTATTCGCCTTGCTGATAGCGCAACAGATTTACGCAAAGAGTTAAATAACTTCCGTACCTAACCTGCTGCTATCATTAAATTTAAAAAGTAATAAAAGCCAGTTAACCCTATTAGCTGGCTTTTTCTTCTTCAAACGCCATATACCCCAAAAAAACTAACCGGCTGAATCAAGATCACAACTCTGTTAATTGTCCCCCAAGTTACAGATAACTTAACGTTAATTTAGATAACTAGCATCTTTTCACTTTTATTAATAACCGTCATAATTATTCCGAAAGCCAATCAGTTATCACTCTTATGTAAAGAGTAAGGTACTCATCAAACTTGGTATTTTAAAACAATAAAACGCGCTGGTTAGCCAGATTGCTATAAATCAATAATTATAAAGATTACGCAGACATGAAGATTACTAAGCCTTTATTTATCATAACCTCCTTGGTGCTTCTTGCCGCTTGTGGCGGAGAGTCAGGTAGTGATGCAAACACACAAAAACCTGTGACACCCAGCATTCCCGTAGAGCCAGAAAAACCTGATGTAACCAAACCTATGCCGCCAGTTTCCCAGCTGCGCTTGCTGGCAACCGCAGAAACATCGGTGACCTTAGGTTGGCAAGACGCTCACAATGCATCAGGCTACTATGTAAACCGTGACGGCCAACAAATCTCGGTGATCAAAAAAGGTTTCCACGCATTTACAGACAATGGCTTAACCGCTAATCAAAGCTACCTCTATGAAGTCTTAAGCTTTAATGATGATGGTAAAGTATCTGAACCGATTAGCTTTAAAGCCACACCGCAAGCCAACGATGCGCCTGAGATTACCAGTCAGCCAACGGCAATTGTGTTAGCTGCGGATGCACCTCATGGTTACTCAGTGAGCCAAATACTCGCGACAGATAAAAACCATGACCCTCTGACTTACCACCTTGCTACTGCTGATGCTCAACGTTTCTTTAGCATTAATGAACAAGGGATACTTTCGGTAAAAGCCTCCCCTATTGAACTGGCCAATAAAGTCATGCAAGTGCTGGTTGAAGTCAGTGATGGATTAAGCGTTTCAACTACCGAGTTGAAACTTGGCTTTATCAGTAAGGAACAAAAAGGGGTACACCGCGAGGTATATACTGGTGCCAACATGCATGGCAACCTTGCTTCGCTAAAAGTTCACCCGACCTATCCGCAAGCCCCTTCTTCGGTCAGCACTGAAGCAAGCTTTTCATCACCACGTAATACCGCAAACTGGTACGGACAGCGTATGTCTGCCTATATCATTCCCCCCGTTACCGGAGACTATCAATTTTGGATAGCGGCAGATGATGAAGCTGAACTGCTGCTAAGTAGCACCACAAGTGAAAAAGACTTCACTAAGATAGCCGCAGCCCCAACGCACACGTCGATCAACCAGTGGGATAAAAGTCCTGAACAACAATCTAAACTGATCACGCTCGAAGCAGGGAAGCCTTATTTGTTACGTGCGATAATGGCTGAAGGTGGTGGTGCTGATTTTGTCGATGTCGCTTGGGCCATCCCAGAGGGTACGCGAGAGATCATTGCTAATGAATTCCTACTCCAACCTGTTGATACCGAAAACCCAACGCCCATCAGCAACTTTAACTGGCTGAAAAAAAGCAAAAATGACATTTTGCTAGAGTGGTTAGCAGCCTCTGACAATGTCGGCGTCGATCACTACGCTGTTTATAACAATGGTAAGCTACTCAAAACAGTCAATGGGCTAAGCCTTGAGTTAACAGGGCTAACAAGCGACACCCGCTATAACATTACCGTCAAAGCCGTTGATAAGGCGGGGAATGAATCAGCAAGCAGCCAAACTGGGGTTATTATCATTAACGATATTATCCCACCATCGCCAGCCACTCAGGTTACGCTAACCAATATCAGTCACGATGGCTTGACGGTTAACTGGATGGCACCTGGCGATGCGCGCCAAGCTAACCTACTCTACAAAATTTATGCAAATGGCAAACTTGTCGGCCAAACATATGCTACTCACTACCCACTAACGGCACTCGAAGCAAACCGACTCTATAAAATCCAAGTTGAGGCCATCGATACGGCGGGTAATAGCAGCGAGTTATCAAGTGAACAACAAGCCACAACATTGGAGCTAGCGGCAGGTACACCGACCTTTAACTATGCTTCTTTTACGTTTGCTTTTGCAACCAATAACCTCGCTAACAGTCAAGTGGGTACGCTTTCTTATACCAGTCACAATACCCCTGCCTTTACCATTGAATCAGGTAACAATGATGGTTACTTTGCTATCGATGACCAAGGTAATATCAAGCTAGCAAAAGCACTTTCAGCGACAACGAGTGCCAATACGCCAAGCTTCTTGCTCACAATTCAAATTAAAGATGGTGCTTTAAGTACCACATCGAAGGTTAAAGTCGTTACCCTTGCCGCTGCACAGCTGCAACAACAAGGCGTGCTTCAACAAGTTTGGACCGGGATTTCTGGCAACTCAATCAACGACATCAACACCTTAGCACCAATTTCATCGCAAACCGTGCTGCCTGAATTTAAAAGTATTGCAGGCATGGGTGATAACTATGGCCAGAAAATATCAGGCTATTTGCGCGTACCCGAAACAGGCCTATATAACTTCTGGATTGCCTCTGACGATGGTAGCGAACTGCGCATTAGTGAAGATCTAACGCCAGAGAAAGGCGTTGTCGCTGCACGAATCAATGGCTATACCTCTATCGACAACTGGAGTAACCACTACCAAGTTACCAAAAACATTCAGCTGAATGCAGGACAGCTCTACTACATTGAAGCCATGCACAAAGAAGGCGGTGGTGGTGATCACTTATCGGTGGCATGGCAAGGGCCAAGTATTACTAAGCAGCTATTAAAAGGTGATTACTTAATCCCGCATAGTCGTCTCTACCCTGCGACAGCAATCATCGAAAATGGTTATCAGAGTGGCTTAACCAGCTATGGCAACCAAATCACTATTGATTTCTTACTTGACCAAAGCGCTGTCGATAGCGATGTATGGGTCTATTACGGTGAAAGGGATGCGGGGAATAATGCTCAAGGTTGGCAATACCGCATCAAGCTTAGCGATTTAAGAGAAGGTAAAAACAGAGCTATATTAGACAATATCCTACCCGGCCGTCGTTACTATGTGCGCATTGAAACGCAAGGTGCAGCGGGAAGCTCATGGACATCAACCCCAGTGATTATCGATACAGTAGTGATCGATGAGAGCAAGGTAGCAGGTGAAGCACTACCGCGTTCAATTGCGCTATCGGTCACCCATGAAGGCAAGCAATACAACCTTTCGCTGACCAAGCATTCTGTACGTTCGCCGCATTATCAGTTACTCACTTACGATGAAAGACGCGAACAACAGTTCATGCCTGTTATTCCTATGCCTGAAGTACGCACGTACCGCGGCATTGTAGATAATGATACAACGCTCACTGTAACAGGTGTTGTAGATTCAAATGGCAAAATGTACCTCTCTTTATGGGGTGGTGATCGCCTTCGCTGGACCCATGACATCAGTATTAAAGATCGCATTAACAAAGATGCGCTGGGTAATAGCGAAATCACTAATGACGAGCTCATCATCGATTTTGATATGCCTGTCATGACAAATAATCGTTTGTACTTGCCACAGCCTGGGCTTGATTTTCATAACAACCTAGGGCGAATCACCTTCACTCACAACAACTCGCAGTTCGTTGCAAACGCAGGTAGCAACATCATCAATGCTGTTGCTCAAATGGAAGGCCATATCAATGAGCTCGATTACACGTGGGCACAAAAAACGGGCCTACGTTGGGATATCGCACGCTCACTGATTGAAGTGAATGGTGACTCAAGTAAAGCAAGCGATCCTCGCCCTTCAGCAAGAGACGCTGCAAACTTTTCAATTCAGTTTCAAGATTCGAAAAACGGTGGCTATTGTTGGGGGGGCGGCGACTGGGTTGGCTGTATTGCCAACTATCGAATGAACTGGGGCTTCACCCATGAAATTGGTCATAACTTTGGCTTAGGCCACGGCGAACAAACCGACAACAATGAACAAATCCAAACCCCGTCCACCCACATGGGTAACATGCAGGCATGGAAAACAACGGGTCGCTTACAACATGGATCTAAGTTTAAAGCAGCAACAGCGCTGACCGATCCTATGCTGCCTGCCACATTTAAAGACTACATCACGGTATATCAAAACGAATCTGGCTCAGTTAATCCACTGGCCAACGACTTTGATGCCAACGGTGAAATATTACGCATCAGTCACTTTGACCGCATGACAGCAAAAGGTGGCAAAGTTACACAAGTGGGTAACACCCTGCACTACACCCCACTCGCTGACTTTATCGGTGTCGATCAGCTCCTCTATACTGCAACAGATGGACAATTTGAAACCACAGGCCCAATTCAGATCCAAGTGATTAAGCGTGACATCGCGGGCAATTGGGATCTGGATACCTTAGATGGCAATACCATCAAGGATGGTTCAACTAATCACTACGATTTAACCGCGCCAGATATCGATAAGATTACAGGCAAAGATATTCTCAATGCGCAAATATCTGGACCCGGTAATGACAACGGCCTCACGATTCCATTAATCGCGTCAACCAAGATGGAGAACGATGCGCTTGGTCATGCGTTATTGCCGCATACTCTAGATCCCGGCCATAAAAGCTTTACCGCTTCCATGTGGTTCAAAATGGGAAAAACAGAGGGTAATAAGCTACTGATCGGCAAATCGTCATCTGGCCCCAACAACATGCAATACGGCGGCTGGGAAATTCGAACCACCAGCGCTGGGATTGAAGTGCAAGTGACTTTCCGTGACCGGTTAATGAAAGACAATAAAGTCATCATCAGCCAAGCAGCATCTATTGATGATGAGCAATGGCACCACGTAGCCATGGTTATAGATCGCGAGAACAATAAGCTGCAAGGCTACTTAGATAACGTGATGTTTGAGGGTGACTTACTTGCCAGCCAAGAACCTATCATGGCCGCCATGAACAGTTCAGGTTACGGCGGCGGCTCACCGTTTAAGGTTGGTGGGCATACTAGTGTTGTCTGTGCTGAAAACCAAACAGAGAACTGCCCTATTACCGCAGCTCAAGCGTTTGATAGTGTCAAGGTGTACCACAAAGCACTGACAGAAAATGAAATCGCCACATTATTTACGGAGCATTAATCAGGGCTAACATTTAGTTTTAGCTGAATTACAACGCACGGGCTCATGCTTTTGAGCCCGTAGCACCACGGTCAAACGTCTTATTTCCCCTTTAAATTAGCTAATCTCTTTTCTTTTCTGGTTTTTCCAACCAACTACCATCTGTGACTTACCTCTCACATCTGTTCTTTGTCGAATTTATCTGTATAATTCGCCGCCTAATAATTCGTGCTTTCATTTCTGTTGATTTGGCATATCTGACTAAGCAATTAGCCCATCTTATACCTAGGAATACTTCTTTGATCTCAACCGCTAACATCACCATGCAATTCGGCGCCGAGCCTTTATTTGAAAACATTTCTGCTAAGTTTGGTAACGGTAACCGTTACGGCTTAATCGGAGCCAATGGATGTGGTAAATCAACGTTCATGAAGATTCTTAGTGGTGCACTAACGCCAAGCTCTGGCAATGTGTCGATCACCCCTGGACTTAAGCTTGGCGTACTTAGCCAAGATCAGTTTGCTTTCGAGCAACACAACGTTATCGACGTTGTGATCATGGGCGACCGTAAACTATGGGAAGTCAAAAAAGAACGTGACCGTATTTACTCTCTACCAGAGATGAGTGAAGAAGACGGCATGAAAGTTGCTGAACTTGAAAGCGAATTCGCTGAAATGGACGGCTACACAGCAGAAAGCCGTGCTGGCGATATTTTGCTACAAGCGGGTATCGAAGAAGAGTTCCACTTCGGTCTAATGCAGCAAGTAGCACCAGGCTGGAAACTGCGTGTGTTACTTGCACAAGCACTTTTCGCAAACCCAGATATTTTGTTACTAGATGAACCAACCAACAACTTGGATATTCATACTATTAACTGGCTAGCTGAAGAACTGAATCAACGTAAGTGTACAATGATCATCATCTCGCATGACCGTCACTTCTTAAATTCAGTTTGTACTCACATGGCAGATATCGACTACGGTGAGCTGCGCATTTACCCTGGTAACTATGAGTACTTCCTAGAAGCATCTGGTCTTATTCGCGAACAGCTACTCGCTGGCAATGCTAAAAAAGCGGCTGAAATCAGCGAGCTTCAAGACTTCGTAAACCGCTTTGGTGCAAATGCCTCTAAAGCGAAACAAGCAAGTTCTCGCGCCAAGAAAATGGATAAAATTAAGCTAGACGAAGTGAAATCAACTAGCCGTATTAGCCCATCAATTGACTTTGGCGAAGGTAAAAAACTGCACCGTCAAGCACTTGAACTTCAAGATTTAGGCCATGGCTTCGATGATGGTTTACTGTTTGAAAAAGGTAACCTACTGCTAGAAGCAGGTACACGTTTAGCCGTTATCGGCGAAAATGGTGTGGGTAAAACAACATTACTACGCTGCCTAGTAAACGAATTAGAACAAAAACACGGTATCGTGAAATGGTCTGAAAATGCGTCTATTGGTTACTGCCCACAAGACAGCACTGCAGATTTCGACAACGACTTAAGCATCTTCGATTGGATTTCACAGTGGCGTACAACCAAACACGATGACTTGATGGTACGTGGTATTTTAGGCCGCCTTCTATTTACAGCTGATGATGCCAACAAAAAAGCCAAGAACTGTTCTGGTGGTGAAAAGAACCGTCTATTGTTTGGTAAGTTAATGATGCAAGACATCAACGTACTCGTGATGGACGAACCAACGAACCACATGGATATGGAAGCGATTGAAGCACTTAACAACGCACTGAAAGGTTATGAAGGTACGCTTATTTTTGTAAGCCATGACCGAGAGTTCGTCTCGTCGCTTGCGACATCTATCATTGATGTGAAAGATAAGCAGCTAGTGAACTTCCAAGGTACTTTCGATGAATACCTTGCACACCAGAAAAAAATGCTCGCAATCGCATAGAGACAGCATTTTAATCTCGCGTTTTTAAACCAAAGAGGCCACTGAATTCAGTGGTCTTTTTTTATCATTAAAATACTACCCAGCACTTGCCTTACAACCAATAACTAGAACCAATCGGTCTATTATCCCTACCGTTTGTTGAGCACTCAAATAAAAAATATTAATAAACTTTCAAAAAATGACACAGCGGCATAAAAATGCTAAATAGTA
>NZ_NOIF01000192.1 GCF_002265265.1 Photobacterium sanguinicancri | reverse complement strand
GTAAGTAGCATAAAAATGCTTTATTCATTTTGATGAATATTTGTACTTGTTTAATTCTCTGTAGTGGTTAAAATTTACACATCTTTAACACCTACCCCCACATTCACTAGGAGGCGACCATGATTATTTTCCCGATGCATACATGTTGTGCGCACTTTAGTGATACTTCAAAAAATTCAACACAATAACAGCCATCCGCTGTAACTCAGGGCCGCGGATACTGTCGCGGTTACTTGCAGTAAAAGTTTGATCTCGTCAGCATCTGTGACCCTCCAATATTAACTATGGAGAGTTAAATTATGCGCCAATCCGTTTATTTACGCCTAGCTGTACTATTAGTTCGTGCTGATCTTCACCGTGAGCAACAAGCATGGCGACACGCAAATCGTCGAATTGAAGTGGATTTTCCACACCTTACTGATCACTTGCTAAGAGATATCGGTATCGGTAAAGATCGTCGTCTAGAGGTTGAGTTTGGGGCATCTCTTGCTCAACGCAAAACACGTCACCTCCGACGAGAGTTTCGATCCAGACAGCTCACGTAATAGCAGCCCTGTCGCTATTACGTATGAGAGTGACAGGGCTGAATAAATAATACCAGATAATCATCCCCGCCTATGCGGGGATGGTTCGTTATGGACAAGGGTTAGAATATTGCACACCGACTTCGGCGAGATCCTGTAAAACATCGTCAGTTAGGTTGAGATCAATACTCTTGATATTGGCATCCAATTGGTCAAGATTCGTCGCCCCAATAATGTTTGCTGCGACAAAAGGACGTTGATTAACAAAAGCTAATGCCATTTGTGCAGGATCGAGCCCATGTTTATGGGCGATGTCGACATAGGCTTGTGTTGCGGCGACGCCTTGTGGGTTGAAATAACGTGAGAAACGCTCGAATAAAGTACACCGTGCTCCTGCAGGTTTAGCACCGTTGAGGTATTTACCACTTAGCGTCCCAAATGCTAGTGGTGAGTAGGCTAAGAGCTCAACACCTTCGTGATGGCTAATTTCAGAGAGCCCGACTTCGAAACTGCGGTTGAGCAAACTATAAGGATTTTGGATTGAGATCACGCGGGGAAGATTGTGTTTCTCGGCTAATTTTAGGAAGGACATTACGCCCCAAGGCGTTTCATTGGAGAGGCCAATGTAGCGAATTTTCCCAGCTCGTTGTAATTCAGCCAATGCTTCTAGCGTATCCAGAATAGTCACGCCTGAATTATCTTCTTTATATTCATAGTTCAGTTGACCAAAGCAGTTGGTTTCTCGTTGCGGCCAATGCAGTTGGTATAGGTCGATGTAATCTGTTTTTAAGCGTTTAAGGCTGGCATCTACGGCATCATGAATATTACGGTGATCAAGTGCCATATTATCGCGGATATACGGTAGGTTACGTGGCCCGGCGATTTTCGTTGCCAATATTACTTTACTGCGTAGTCCGGTCTTTTCAAGCCAATTGCCAATATAGGTTTCTGTTAACCCTTGGCTTTCTTTATTGGGAGGGACTGGGTACATTTCAGCTGTATCAATAAAATTTATCCCGCGCTCAAAGGCGAAATCGAGTTGGTTATGTGCTTCTGATTCTGTGTTTTGTTCACCAAAAGTCATGGTGCCAAGACAAATCTTGCTGACTTCTAGTGAGGAATGGGGAATGCGGTGATATTTCATTAGCCCTCCTTGGACTGCAAGTACCATAAATATGCTGCATGCACTGTCCCTGCGGTTGTTCAACAGGCGGTGAGGTAGTATCACCCTAGCGTGCAAGCGAAATAGCATTTGTTGGCAGGGTATATCTTATTAACTTAACGGGAGTTTATGCAGAAGTCGACCGCCATTTACTTGCTGAGTGAGGGAATGTGACACATAGTTAAACTCATGCACAATCGACAGGATGCGACTGATGAAGTTAACGCAGCTAAAGCACTGGCTGAAATCGCCGCAGCAACCCAAACCGAAATGTATCGTAACAAGTCATGCTGGTATGGCGGATTACTTGATGGAGATTGAGTTTAAGCACCAGTTAGTACCATTAAAAGATGACGCAGATGGCATGCTCACATTTCGGAATATGGAGCAAGTTGGTGAGCTTTTAAAACCTTTAGGGATAGATACTGTAACGCTACGAGTCATTGACCCTTATGATGAATTTTCATCTGATAATCAACTATCTTGTTGTCACCAAGACATGACGATTACTCTGTAATGTCAGAGCGAATGAGCCATGTTTAGATGATGAAATGTTTGGCGAGAATGGCTGCGGTGAAGTGAGTCTTTATATAAAAACCACGAGGGAGTGTTTTTATTGGTTGGCCATTGGCGCCGTACGCTTCCGTTAGTGCTTTATTATTGGCAGCTTTGGGGCGTAATTGCAGTACTTCACCATGTTTAGCCGTAATAAGTTCTACTTGGCCTAATACAATCATGTCCATGAGCTCTTCCCAGTCTTGGCGAAGCTGGTTCTCTTCTTCTTCTGATGGTTGCCATAATAGTGGTGATCCAACATGGCGATCCGCTAGCGGAATATCACGTTCCCCTTCGACGGGCACCCATAATACCTTGGCCAATTTATGTCGAATGTGGCTGTTTTCCCAATTTAAACCATGTAATCCAATCAGTGGTGCGACACAAACAAAGGTCGTTTCCAATGGTCTGCCGTGATAGCCAATAGGAATTGTTTTAAGCTCTATGCCTAACTCGATAAAGTCAGGAACGGGTTTGCTGCCCGCGCTTGCCCCTAAGTGCCACTCAAGTAACTGACCAACCCAACCTTTATCTCGACGCAGATCGGGTGGCGGAATGATCCCTGCTTGGGCTGCAAGTTCCCCGAGTGTTAGGCCAGCTAACGCTTGTGCGCGGCTAAGCAGTTCTTGTTCAGTCTGGGGTGGTAAGGGGGTAGAAATACGCGTCATACTGGGCATCTTCAGAGTTAACATTTTCGGGTGATGTTACGTGAATATTTTATCATAAGTGACGGACGTATTGATGATAAGCGTGGCTGGATCTTTGTGGCGTTATGGTGGTTCTTTGAACGATCCTAATGTTACGAGGCATTTTTTTTGATGAGTGTCGGTGCCATCGATTATTGGTTTTATATTAACTGCATGATACTAAGGTAAAAAATTACGTTATAGAGTTAAGGGGGACGTGTTTTTCACTTTTTTATTTATGACTATAAATGGCATTATCATGATCCGCAGGAAAGATATCCACAGGAGTTTTGCCTAAAAAAAATACAACACTGGCTTCTGGATATATACACAGGGGTTTGTTGGGTTTTTAAACGATATGGCGAGGCTGTTACCACTGCAAAGATTGCCGTAATGTGGATAATTCCACAATTGATGGATCTTTGACCAATCCGTTTTTGATGGTGTTTTAGTCACTTGATGTCTATTCACTGTATAAATAAAACTGCGTTAAGTGTATGTTTTTATTTTTATTTATTATTATTCGTTTGTTTTTTGAACTTGATTGTTTATTGTTGATAAGGTGCTTTATTCACGTAAAGCCTGCTTCTTCACAAATCTATCCACAGAAAAAGTGAATAAATGTGGGTTACCTCTCACTTAGCTGTTTATAAAACAACCTCCATTGTTGAGTTATCCAGAAACTGAGTGCTAAGTAGGAAAAAACAGTTAATAATTCGAATGTTTGTTAACCTTTTGCCCGATCTATGAAAAAATCAGGCGTAATAGAGATTTATAATGAGGTCGTCCAGTGATAGATGGCGATGGATACCGTCCTAATGTCGGGATAGTTATCTGTAATAGCCACGGCCAGGTATTCTGGGCTCGACGATATGGACAACATTCTTGGCAGTTTCCACAAGGTGGCATTGATGAAGGGGAAACCCCAGAACAAGCCATGTACCGAGAATTGTATGAGGAAGTAGGGCTTACCAAAAAGGATGTAAGGATCATAGCCTCCAGCCGCCATTGGCTGCGCTATAAATTGCCTAAACGTCTAGTGCGGTGGGACTCGAAACCCGTTTGTATCGGGCAGAAGCAAAAATGGTTTTTGCTTAGCCTAGAATGCGATGAGTCAAAGGTGAATATGCAGCGTGGGAGCACGCCGGAATTTGATGGTTGGCGATGGGTCAGTTATTGGTATCCGGTGCGTCAGGTGGTGTCTTTTAAGCGCGATGTATACCGACGTGCACTAAAAGAATTTGCCGCAGTGGCGATGCCATTTAAGGAACGTAAAGAGCGTAGAGTGAAGCGTCACAAGGGTCGCCGTTAAGCTTGCAGATGCCCACTCTAAAGTAAGGCGCAAAACAGCTTATGCTGACACAGCTCAGAGAAATTGTAGAAAAAGTTGCCAGTGCTGAAACCCTGATCGATGCGCTCGACCAGTTAGTGATCAGCACCTGCCAGGCAATGAATACCGATTGTTGCTCGGTGTATATCGCTGACTATAAACGTCAGGAATACACCTTGATGGCAACGCAGGGCCTTGTCAAAACCCGACACCATGTTGGCATGGGTTTTGACGAAGGCTTAGTCGGGTTAGTTGGCCGTCGTGCCGAACCTATCAATATCGCCAATGCGCGATCGCATCCCCAATTTAAACACCTACCTGGTACGGGAGAGGAGCACTTTGGTTCTTTCTTTGGTACCCCGATAACGCACCAGCGTAAAGTGTTAGGTGTACTGGTTATTCAGCAAAAAGATCGCCGTGAGTTCGATGAAAGCGAAGAATCCTTCATGGTGACACTCGCGGCGCAGCTCGCGGTGATCCTTGCCCATGCTAAAGCACAAGGTATGTGGCCAGATCAGCATGATGGTTTGCATTTAATTGGTTCTGCTTCGTCGCAAGGGGTCGCAGTTGCGAAAGCATGGTGGGATGATAACCAGCCACGTTTAGAGCACGTATTACCTGCCTCTTCACTTAATTTAGATAATGAGAAAGAGCGTCTTACGATTGCAATTGATCTGGCGAGTAATGAATTTCGTCGGCTACGTAAACGTTTTGATAGTGAGCTTCATAAAGAAACATTGGCGATTTTTGATCTGTTCAGCCATCTGCTCAATGATCCTATGTTACGTAAAGATCTGTTTGCGAAAGTGGCATCGGGTGATCAAGCTGAGTGGGCAATCCGTCAAGTGGTGGAAGCGTATTCGACTCGTTTCTCTAATATGAAAGATGCGTATCTCAAAGAGCGTGCGCATGATATTCGTGAGCTCGGTCAGCGCCTGTTGTTCTTTTTGCAAAATGAAGATGTCATTGAATATCAGTGGGATGAACCGCGTGTACTGTTAACGCGAGAATTAACTGCTGCAATGTTGGCGACCATTCCTCGCGATAAATTGGCAGGGGTAGTGGCACAAGAAGGTGCAGCGAACTCACATGCTGCAATCTTATCTCGCGCTCTCGGTATTCCTGCGATTATGGGGGTCGATTTTATCCCTGAGAAAATCCATAACTGCCAAGTGGTTGTTGATGGTTATCGCGGGGATTTTTTGGTGAATCCCAATCGCCATGTATTAAAAGAATACCGACGTTTATTACGCGAAGAAAATGAGTTAGACAAAACGGTCGAAAGTGCATTAGCTAAATGTGCGGTTACCAAAGATAACCAGCGTGTTTATGTTCACCTTAATGCAGGTCTGAGTGCCGATACCAGTATTGCTGTAAACCGTGGTGTCGATGGTGTCGGTTTATATCGGACAGAGGTCCCTTTTTTATTGCAGCGCAGTTTCCCTTCTGAGGAAGAACAAACGGCACAATATCGCTCTATTCTGGCGCTATACCCGAATAAACCAGTGGTGATGCGGACCCTTGATATTGGTGGTGATAAGCCTCTACCTTACCTATCCATCGAAGAAGATAATCCTTTCCTCGGCTGGCGTGGTATTCGATTTACCTTGGATCATCCCGAAATATTTTTGATCCAAGTACGGGCGATGTTAAAAGCCAGTATTGGTTTAGATAATATGGATATTTTGCTACCGATGATCTCTGGGGTAGCTGAATTAGATGAATCGATTATTTTGATTGAACGTGCGTTTGAGGAAGTGAGCAAACATGCGCAGCAACAGGGTAAAGTACTGCATCGTCCTCGCTTAGGGATCATGATCGAAGTGCCTTCAATTTTGTATCAATTGCCAGCGTTGAAAGGCAAAGTAGACTTCATTTCGGTGGGAAGTAACGATTTAACCCAATATTTATTAGCTGTTGATCGGAACAATGCACGGGTTGCCAATGTCTATGATGCATTACACCCTGCAGTTTTACATGCATTGAAGCATATTTTAACGTCTAGTCAGCAACTTGGTATTCCTGTTAGTGTGTGTGGCGAGTTGGCAGGTGATCCTGTTGGTGCGCTGTTGCTGGTGGGCATGGGCTATCGTTCGCTGAGTATGAATACGCGTAACGTAGCCAAAATTAAATATATCCTTCGTCAGATCACTTCTGATGAAATGTCGGCATTGACGCAACAAGTAATGATGTCGTCTTTGGCGACGGATGTTAGAGCGACAACAACTCGTTTCGTCGAAGACAAAGGTCTTGGCGGCTTTATTCGTGCAGGTAAGTAGGGTCAATAAATGGAATCCACGTTATGGCTGTTTGCCATGTGCTTGGTGCTAGGTAGTGTTGTAGGTTTACTCGCTGGCTTGTTAGGAATTGGCGGTGGCTTACTGGTGGTGCCCGCGTTAGTGTGGTTATTACCGCAGGTTGGTATTGCCAATGACATGGTCATGCATATCGCCCTCGCGACGTCATTAGCCAGTATCGTGCTGACATCGGGATCATCTGCGCGCAATCACCTGCGATTAGGTAACGTTGATCTTAAAGTGGTAAAGATGCTGGCGCCAGGTATTGTGCTTGGTGGCTTGGGCGGCAGCATTATAGCTGAACTTGTCCCTGCGGCATTGTTGCCAAAGATTTTTGCGGGGATAGTCCTGTTCCTTGCCTTGCAAATGTTAGCGTCGATTCGTTTTTCGACCCACCAACGCACATTACCTAGCTCGACGAAATGTATCTGTAGTGGTGGTGTGATTGGTGTTGTGTCAAGCCTTGCCGGTATTGGTGGTGGTTCACTTACTGTGCCTTATTTAAATTGGCATGGTCTTGAAATGCGCCGTGCGATTGGCAGTGCTTCATTGGCTGGAGCAATTATTGCTGTTGCCGGTATGCTAGGCTTTATTGCAGCTGGTGTGGGAGATGAAGCGCTACCCCCGATGAGTGTGGGTTATGTTTATTTACCCGCTTTAATTGGGATCGTCTCGACATCAATGTTAACAACCCGCTATGGTGCAGCATTGGTAAGTAAAATGCCGACGCCAACGTTAAAGAAAATATTCGCTGTTTTTTTACTTTTTATCAGTTTCAAAATGTTCATCGGTTAATCCCGCTGAATAACACAATGAGATAACTTGAATGAGCCAAGGATTTTTTACATTCCCTAATATCGACCCGATATTAATTGAAATTGGTCCGCTAGCAATTCGCTGGTACGGATTAATGTACCTACTCGGTTTTGTGTTTGCTATGTGGTTAGCCAACCGTCGTGCAGATAAACCGAATAGCGGTTGGACACGCGAGCAAGTTAGCGACTTATTGTTTGCTGGTTTTCTTGGTGTTGTACTTGGCGGGCGTATTGGTTACGTGCTGTTTTATAACTTTGGCTTGTTCTTAGATAATCCTCTTTACCTATTCCAAGTATGGACTGGAGGCATGTCCTTCCATGGTGGTTTACTTGGTGTGATCACGGCAATGTTCTGGTACGCCTATAAGAATAGCCGTACTTTCTTTGGGGTTGCAGACTTTGTTGCGCCACTTGTGCCGTTTGGTTTAGGTGTTGGCCGTTTAGGTAACTTTATTAATGGTGAGCTTTGGGGCCGAGTGAGTGATGTGCCTTGGGCGATTGTATTCCCAACGGGAGGGCCACTGCCTCGTCACCCTTCACAGCTGTATGAATTCTTCCTTGAAGGTGTTGTGCTGCTGATTATCCTTAATCTCTTTATCCGTAAGCCACGTCCTGCGGGCGCAGCATCAGGCTTGTTCCTATTTGGTTACGGTAGCTTCCGCTTTATTGTGGAGTACTTCCGTGAGCCGGATGCGCAGCTTGGGTTATTTGGCGGTTGGATCAGCATGGGCCAAATATTGTCGTTGCCTATGGTGATCGGTGGGCTGTTAATGATGTTATGGGCGTATAAAATGCAGCCTAAAGGCAAAACTGCATAAACACCCTCTTAAATAGAAGAAAAGAGCAGCTTATTAGAGCTGCTTTTTTTATGGCTGGTTTTCAGGAGAACATGGTATTTCTTCAAAAAACAAACGCGATTTCTGGTAAGATCGGCCACAATTTTTCGAGTAGCCGAAGGTGTTTTCGCATTCTTTTCGGTTTAATGACGAGCGAGTAGAACGATGAAGCAGTATTTAGATCTCTGTCAGCGTATTGTTGACGACGGTGTTTGGATTGAAAACGAACGCACTAACAAACGTTGTTTAACCGTTGTGAATGCTGACTTAACGTTCGATGTCGCCAATAACGAATTTCCACTGATCACCACCCGCAAAAGCTTTTGGAAATCGGCGATTGCAGAGTTATTGGGCTACTTACGTGGATATGATAACGCGGCTGACTTTCGTGCATTAGGGACTAAAACCTGGGACATGAATGCCAATGAAAACCAAGCATGGTTGAATAACCCGCATCGTAAAGGCCATGACGACATGGGCCGAGTATATGGTGTACAAGGCCGTAGTTGGCAAAAGCCGGATGGCACAACTATCGATCAGCTGCGTAAGATTGTCGATAACCTGTCTAAGGGCATCGATGACCGCGGTGAAATTATGACGTTCTATAACCTAGGTGAATTTGATTTAGGATGCCTTCGCCCTTGTATGCACACCCACACCTTCTCGCTACTTGGCGATACGCTGCATCTCACAAGTTACCAGCGTTCATGCGATGTGCCGCTAGGCCTAAACTTCAATCAAATTCAGGTATTCACCTTACTAGCCTTGATGGCACAAATCACAGGCTTGAAAGCAGGTAAGGCGTACCACAAAATTGTTAATGCTCACATTTATGAAGATCAATTAGCGCTCATGCGTGATGTTCAACTTCAGCGTGAGCCGTTTGCATCACCACAATTAATCATCAACCCTAAAATCAAATCGCTTGAAGATTTAGAAACGTGGGTAACAATGGATGATTTTGAAGTCGTGGGTTATGAGCATCATGAAGCGATTAAATATCCATTTTCTGTATAAAAGCTGAGTTGGTTTGTGCGAGTTAAGTAATGAAAGTTGCAGCTGTACATTAATAGTCTCCTCAATATATTCGTTATTAGCTCTAACTAATCATCATTAAAAAAGCCCCGTGAGAATCATCTCACGGGGCTTTTTGTTGTGCGCCGAGCATGGTGTCAACCTAGGAGGTGAAAGTCCTCTACGTGCCTTGTCGAGCAGGAAGCGTTAGCCTA
>NZ_NOIF01000191.1 GCF_002265265.1 Photobacterium sanguinicancri | reverse complement strand
CTGTTATATTTTTACGTAATTGAGACAAATCGAATTAAGTCTTTCTATCTATGTGGCTCTCAACCAGATGGCGTAGCAACGACTTAAACCGATTTGTTTTAATTTACACTATTTAAATTTGGAGAAATGCTATGCGCCATCCTGTAGTTATGGGTAACTGGAAGCTAAACGGTAGCAAGGAAATGGTCTCTGACCTTCTTAAAGGCCTTAACGCTGAATTAGAAGGTGTTGAAGGTGTTGACGTAGCCGTTGCTCCACCAGCGCTATACATCGACCTTGCAGAGCGTGAAATCGCTGCAGGCGGTAACAAGATCATTCTTGGTGCACAGAATACAGATCTAAACAATAGCGGTGCTTTCACTGGTGATATGTCTCCAGCGATGCTGAAAGACTTTGGTGCAAGCCACATCATCATCGGTCACTCTGAGCGTCGTGAATACCACGCTGAATCAGACGAGTTCGTTGCTAAGAAATTCGCTTTCCTAAAAGAAAATGGCCTAACACCAGTTCTTTGTATTGGTGAGTCTGATGCACAAAACGAAGCTGGCGAAACGATGGCTGTATGTGCTCGTCAAATCGACGCAGTAATCAATACGCTAGGTGTTGACGCTCTTAACGGCGCTATCATCGCATACGAACCAATCTGGGCTATCGGTACTGGTAAAGCAGCAACAGCTGAAGATGCACAACGCATCCACGCACAAATTCGTGCTCACATCGCAGAGAAATCTGAAGATGTTGCGAAAAAAGTTGTTATCCAATACGGCGGTTCTGTTAAACCAGAAAACGCAGCAGCATACTTCGCACAACCAGACATCGATGGTGCGCTAGTTGGCGGTGCAGCACTTGACGCGAAAGGCTTTGCAGCTATCGCTAAAGCAGCAGCTGAAGCAAAAGCATAATCTCGTATAACCACAGATTAGCTTAATGAAAGGTCACTTCGGTGGCCTTTTTTGTGCCTGCTATTTCTCTTTATGTCAGCATGTTCACTAACTTACAGCCACAAAAAAGCCGACGCTAAGGCCGGCTTTCATTTCAACACGCAGCTCAATAAATAGAAGCCTACGTGATCTCTCTTCGCAATTTAGAACAATTTGTCTGCCACTGCGTAAAGATCAGTACGTACTGGACGCTTCATGTTTTCAATTGCATCGATGATGTCGTGGTGAACCATTTTTTCATTTTGGATACCCACACAACGACCACCTTCGCCTTGAAGCAGCAAATCAACCGAGAAAGCACCCATGCGTGACGCTAGGATACGGTCGAATGCTGTAGGCTGACCACCACGTTGAATATGACCAAGAACGGTTGCGCGTGTTTCACGGCCAGTCTGATCTTCAATGTATTTGGCCAGTTCGTTGGCATCTGTCATCAGTTCTGTCAGTGCAACGATAGCGTGCTTTTTACCTTTTGCGATGCCTTCATTGATTTTAGCAATCAAAGCTTCTTTATCTAGGCCTGTTTCAGGTGTAATGATGTACTCACAACCACCCGCAATTGCAGACATTAGGGTTAAATCACCACAGTGACGACCCATTACTTCAACGATAGAAATACGCTGGTGAGAAGACGATGTATCACGTAAACGGTCAATCGCATCAATAACAGTGTTAAGTGCTGTTAAGTAGCCGATGGTGTAATCAGTGCCTGCCACGTCGTTATCGATCGTGCCCGGAATACCGATACATGGGTAGCCCATTTCAGTTAGCTTCTTCGCACCCATGTACGAACCATCACCACCGATAACAACCAATGCATCGATACCGTGTAGCTTCAAGTTCTCAATCGCTTGTTCACGTACTTTCACATCTTTGAACTCAGGGAATCGCGCTGAGCCTAAGAATGTACCGCCTTTGTTGATCACATCTGACACGCTAGTACGTGTTAGTTGCTCGATACGGTTCTGGTGAAGGCCTTGGTAGCCGTCGTAAATACCGTATACTTCTAGGCCTTCCGATAGCGCTGCACGAACAACACCGCGAACCGCTGCATTCATACCAGGTGCGTCACCACCACTGGTCAAAACACCAATCTTCTTAATCATGGTTACCCTCTGACTTTGGGAATTGAAAAATCAAATCCAGACACGAGTTACCGAGGTTCCCCCTCTCGGCACCATAAGGAAAACCCTATGCTCGCGAAAACTGTAACTTTCCTACTAATGTAGGAGTATTACAATCTTGATAAAAAAATTCGTTGATTCACATCACGATCGCTTGTGACTTCACATTATTCAACATACCGTACACAAGCCGTAATGTGCAGGTTCATCGCGTAAGCTAAGCCGCACAACAGCGATACTCAGTACACCATGAACACGTAGAATCTGTTTGTAGCAGTCATTGCTACCCTATCAGTGCAAATTTTGGGTGATAACCGTGGGCTAAGGTGAATTGTCGTCCATGATAATCACTGCAAGTTATGAACTGCAAAATGGTGTAAGGCTATCCTACACGGTAGTTAACTCTTGTAGTTTAGCAATCAATGATTTGCTTAGTCGGGAGTATAGCTGTTTTGCGACGAAAATTAATAACAAAAATGTTTTGATATGTTGAATAAATGAAAAAGCCGTAGCGATAACTACGGCTTTTATAACGAATTTATAGTGACTTCAATCAATTCACTTTTGCATCTCGGCGAGCATCACATTTCGCCATACGCTCACTTTGTAATTCTTGCAGCTTGGTCTTTTGCTCTGCGGTTAAAATATTCAGCATGTCATGACGATTTTTTAGCATTGCAACACGGTGATCAAGTTGCTGCTCTGACATTTGTTGCGCTAGCTGACGCACTTCAGCTTCATTAAAGCTATCTGCGAGTAGTAGTTGCTGCATTTGCTGGTGCGAGGCTTTACGTGCATCGCGGGTATCAGTATTGGCGTGGCGTTGTTCACGGTGGCTTTCACGCAATGTTTTCATTTGCGTTTTTTGCTCGCTGGTTAAATCCAATTCGCGGAACATTTTTTTACCACCATCCATACCGCAACCACCTTTACCACCGTGATGGCCTTTACCACCACCGTAAGCCATTGCTGATGCAGAACCTAGCGCCAAAGGAAGTACGATTGCCATTACTAAGGTTTTTTTAAAGCTTTTCATTGTATCTCTCCAGATATGCCGTTCTCGGTATGAATTAATAATAACTCGCACAAGGTAAAGCGCTGTCTTGCTAACGTAAAGCTGCGTAAATCAAGATCGCACTACTTGGCTGTTCCTCAAAGTTTAGGGATACTTAGCTCATATACCTTCTATTCATTTCAATAGAAGAGACTCACCGCTCAGCTATCTCGACCTAATCATCGCATCACGCATTAACGCAGAGATAAGCAAGCTTCGAAGCAAAAGGTTAAACAATGGCAAAGATTCTATTAGTTGATGATGATACCGAGTTAACGTCACTGTTAACCGACATTTTAGAAATGGAAGGCTTTGAGGTTTGTGAAGCTAATAATGGCGAAGAGGGGCTGGCGAAAGTTGACGACAGCATCGACCTCATTCTACTTGATGTAATGATGCCAAAGCTCAATGGCACTGAAATGCTACGCCGGTTGCGTGAAAATCACACCACTCCCGTATTAATGCTGACGGCGAAAGGGGAAGAAATAGATCGGGTGATAGGCTTTGAACTGGGTGCCGATGATTATCTGCCTAAACCGTTTAGCGACCGCGAGCTACTCGCTCGTATGCGTGCTATTTTACGCCGCACTCAAACCAGCACCAACCCCGCGCAAGTTCAATCTGATTGCTTACGTAGCCAAGGTATTGAAGTCTACCCAGGTCGCCAAGAAGTTATCTGCCAAGGTCAGTTAATTGAAATGACGGGGACAGAACTGGCATTACTAAGCTACCTAATTCAGCACCCAGGGAAAATCATCGCCAAGGAAGAACTCAGCCTTGAAGTGCTAGGAAAGCGCTTGGCTCCTTTTGATCGTGCTATTGATATGCACGTATCAAACTTACGTAAGAAACTACCTGAACGCGAAGATGGCAAAGCCCGTATCAAAACACTACGTGGTAAAGGGTATTTGTTGGTCGATGATCACTAGCGCGAACTCGCGACTTTGAACAACGCCTCTACGGTCTAAGCCCTTAAATCCACTCAGGGTCAATCATGATAAAAGGTAAGCTTATGCGTCGACCATTATTTTCCAGCTTATACGGCCGGATCTTTGCCGTATTTTGGTTAACGCTATTTTTAGTCGTTATCACCTTAGTGCTATTACCGAACTTAGACCCTCGGGCACAACACACTATTCCAGAGCCGCAGTTATTCAAGCTAAATCAAGTCGCTGCACGCATATCTGACCGCATAAGCACTATGCCTGGAGAGCTCAGCCGCAAGTTGAAACCAATTACTCGCCATGAACGCCACGATGGTTCACGCGTCTATTTCACGACCCTAGAGGGAGAGGTCATTGCGCCCCACGGTCGCAATAAAGCGCTACGAAACTTCGTGACTATCGCGGATAGTCCCGACGCTCCACGACAAAAATTATACGGTCGTTGGATGATGGCTGGTCCTTTTGCCATTAACGATAATGACCAACAAGTCCTAATGTACGTTGGCCGTTTTTGGCGTGAAAAACCGCCCTTCTTTATTCAAATATTGGATAAACCATTTCAGCTGCTATTGCTAACCATGCTGGTGAGTACCCCATTATTATTATGGCTAGCATGGGCCATCAGCCGCCCTGCCCGTCGTTTACAACAAGCCGCCGAGCGTGTCGCGACCGGACAATTCTCGCCAGATCCTAAACTGGAGCAAGGCTCAGTCGAATTTCAGCAAGCAGGCGCCAGTTTTAACCAAATGGTTCAAGCAATTAATCAGATGATTGGTGGTCAACAACGCTTGTTGTCCGACATTTCACATGAGTTACGCTCACCACTCACCCGCTTGCGAATGGCGACCGCACTTGCGAAGCGTAAGCAAGGTGAAAGTAAAGAACTGTCACGCATCGATACCGAAGCAGAGCGCTTAGAGCAGATGATCAGTGAATTACTGGAGCTATCTCGCATGCAGGTTAATAGCCACCAACAGCGTGAAGCTTCGGATGCGCATTCACTATGGTTTGAGATGTTAGAAGATGCCCAGTTTGAAGCAGAGCAATGTCAAAAGGTCCTCAGCTACAATCCGTTACAAGCTTGGCCGATCAGCGGTAATCCCAATTTGTTGATCAGCGCGGTTGAGAATGTAGTCCGTAATGCCATCAAGTATGGTGATGATGTGATTCAGATCCAGATTGAGCCCGTAGGTCGCCAATTACAGATCACTGTTGATGATAACGGCGACGGCGTGCCTGATGATGAGCTGAATGATATTTTCAGGCCATTCTATCGCGTCTCGACCGCCCGCGATCGCAGCAGCGGTGGTACAGGTCTAGGGCTGGCTATCACCGAAAGTGCTATTCGCCAACACAGTGGTACTATTGTCGCAAGCCGCAGCCCACTGGGCGGCTTACGGATGAACATCACCTTACCACTCGATACTTAATACCAGCGCCACCAATGACCTAATCATACTTGCTGATTAATTAATGGCATGGGAAGAATAAGAAATTCGAACAGCAAGGGCGATATTCGTTACAATACAGCCAGTTTATCTTTGCAGACCGAAGTGATTATGTTTGATATTGCGTTATACGAGCCTGAGATTGCCCCAAACACTGGCAACATTATTCGCCTGTGCGCTAACTGTGGTGCCAACTTACACCTAATTGAACCACTTGGGTTTGATTTAGAAGAAAAGAAACTGCGTCGCGCTGGCTTGGACTATCACGATCTTGCCCACGTCCATCGCCACAAAGATTTTGCCGCTTTTATGGAAGCAATTGGTGATCGTCGCATTTTCGCCTGCACCACTAAAACCACTAACTTCCACACCAACGCACAATTTGCACAAGGTGATATCCTGTTGTTTGGCCCTGAAACGCGTGGCCTGCCTGCAGATTTGATTGAAAGCCTGCCGTTAGAGCAACGCTTACGCATTCCAATGCACCCAGACAGCCGTAGTCTGAATTTATCAAACGCTGCCGCTATTATTGGTTATGAAGCGTGGCGCCAGCTCGGTTTTGAAGGCGCGATGTAAGCGACTATCATTAAGCTTAAAATGAAAAAAGCAGCCAATGGCTGCTTTTTTGCTATTTGCATCACGATAGAAAAAACCTTAAATCCCATCACCTTCGATAAAGGTTTGCGAGCTACCGTTGAATTGCTGATCCATATCCATCGCGGGTTTTTCAGTACTTGGTCGACCCACCACTTTCGCAGGTACACCCGCAACGGTCGTATGCGGCGGCACTGGGTTCAATACCACAGAGCAAGAACCTATCTTAGCGCCTTCACCCACTTCAATATTACCCAGAACTTTCGCCCCTGCACCTATCATGACCCCTTCACGGATCTTAGGATGACGATCACCGCCTGCTTTACCAGTACCACCAAGTGTTACGTCTTGCAGGATCGAAACGTCATTTTCAACCACCGCCGTTTCACCAATGACAATTCCGGTCGCATGGTCAAACATGATGCCCTGACCAATCTTGGCGGCAGGGTGAACATCAACCTGACAGCTCACTGAAATTTGGTTTTGTAAATATACCGCTAGCGCAATACGATTTTGTTTCCATAGCCAATTGGCAACACGATAACCTTGTAGCGCATGAAAGCCTTTCAAGTACAGTAAGGGCACAGAATACATGCCCACCGCGGGATCGCGCTCTACTACAGCGCGAATGTCACACGCTGCCGATTCTGTGATCATACAATCTGCGGCATAGGCTTCTTCAATCACTTCACGTACTGCCATCGCAGGCATAGAGGGTGTTGCCAATTTATTTGCGAGAATGTAGCTCAGCGCCGCCCCTAAATTATCGTGTTTGATAATAGTGGCATGGTAAAAACTGGCTAACATTGGTTCTTGCTCTGACTGGTCTCTCGCTTCCTGCTTCACCGATTGCCAAAGACTATATTGTTTACACTCCTTCACATCACCCTCTGCTTTCTCTTTTCGGAAATGAACCATAGACTCAACTCATTTCATTCATTATCTCCCACTGTCAGCAGTAAGATAACGAATGAATTTAGTTACACAATATAGCTATAACTGTAACGCGCTCTCAAAAAAAAACAACGCGAGCCATAAGCTCGCGTTGTTAATATTGCTCGATATACCCGACAAGGCAAATAGTCCGTCGTGTTTTCACTCTGACTATTCGTCTTTTTTCTCGCGAGCGAGTAAATCTTTGGCGGCTTCACGGGCATCTTTACCTTGGTATAACACCTGATAAATTTGCTCAGTGATTGGCATTTCAACCTGATGACGCTCCGCTAATATCCAAACTTCTTTGGTATTACGATAGCCTTCAACCACTTGACCAATCACTTCTTGTGCACCATCGACCGTTTGGCCTTCACCTAAGGCTAAGCCAAAACGACGGTTGCGTGATTGGTTATCAGTACATGTCAGTACTAAATCCCCAAGCCCTGCCATTCCCATAAAGGTTTCAGGCTGAGCACCCAGCGCAGCACCTAAACGGCACATTTCTGCTAAGCCTCGGGTAATCAGTGCTGTACGAGCATTGGCACCAAAGCCAATCCCGTCTGACATGCCCGCACCAATCGCAATGACATTCTTAACGGCACCGCCAAGCTGCATGCCGATAAAATCAGTATTGCTATAAACACGGAATGACTTACTGCAGTGGATCTTTTCTTGCAGATCGCGCACAAACTCAGGGTTTGGCGACGAAACAGCAATCGCAGTTGGCATACCAGCGGCAAGTTCTTTCGCAAACGTAGGGCCAGACAACACTGCCAGTGGCACTTGGTCACCCAAAGCATCTTGCGCGACGTCTTTCAACAAACGTCCCGTTTCTGGCTCAAGGCCTTTGGTTGCCCAGCAAATACGTGAGTCTTCACGTAAATGAGGCTTCACTTGCGTGAGTACATCACCAAAGACATGACTCGGTACGACGACCAATAAGTCACGGCTAGCCGCTACCGCTTGCGCCAGATCTGATGTCAAAATTAAAGACTCAGGAAAAGCAACACCCGGAAGGAAAGCCTCGTTAGCACGATCAATTTCTAACTGAGCGACGTGTTCAGGCTCATGGCCCCATAACACCACATTGGCACCAGAGCGGGCCAAGGCAATCGCGAGTGAGGTACCGTATGAACCGGCACCTAACACTGTCATGCTAACGGTTTGTTTCGCATTCTGATTCATATCGACTTCGCGCGTTGATTAAGCTTCAGCGTTCTCTTGGTTCGCTTCTGCTTGGTTTTGTAGGTAGTTCATGAACAAAGCGTCAAAGTTAACTGGCGCTAGGTTTAGTTGAGGGAACGTACCTTTAACCACTAGGCTTGAAATTGTTTCACGCGCGTATGGGAATAGGATGTTCGGGCAGAATGCACCTAGGCAATGTGCAAGTTGTGGTGCTTCCATACCGTCAACAGAGAAGATACCGCCTTGTTGAACTTCACATAGGAATGCGGTGTCATCTGCATTTTTAACAGTAACAGTTAGGCGAAGAATAACTTCAAATACACCTTCACCTAGCTCACGGCTTTGCGTATCAAGATCCAGTTTAACATCTGGATTCCATTCTTTTTGAAACATGTCTGGCGAGTTAGGCGCTTCAAAAGAAACGTCTTTTAGAAAGATACGTTGAATTTGGAAGTTTTGTTGCGCTTCGTTAGTTGCTGCTTCAGCCATGTTGAGATCCTTTTATTTACCGTGTTCATCATGTGATGAAATAAAATATGTTACCGAGCCGATGTCATATCTACTCGGCAGAAATACCGACAATTGAAACTTACTTCTTACCCTTACTACGGATAAGTGGCAGGTTGCCTTCGTTCCAAGAAATCAAACCATCCTTTAATACGCTCACATTTTCAAAGCCAGCTTTATTAAGTTCATTCGCACTATCTTGCGCGGTTTGACCTGTCTTACATACCACAATGATTGGGGCAGCTTTGTGCTTTTCAAGCTCCGCAAAGTTATGTTCTTTAATTTGGCTCGGCAAAATGTGATGTGCACCCGCAATATGACCCTGACGGTATTCGTCACGAGAACGAATATCTACCACCACACCTTCTTCGCGGTTCATAAGAACAGTCGCTTCTGTTGGAGTGACAACACGGTAACCTGCGGTCTTTTGCTTCACAAACGATGCGATGATCGCGACAACTAGACCAACCCAAGCTAAAGATAAAATAGGGTTACCCGAAAAAAAATCAATGTACTGTTGCATGGCCTTCGCTCTACTCTCGCTTAATCCTTAGCCCCAAATTAGCGCTAAGTTCATATAAAAACGCACATGGATGTTAGGAGGCGGAGAATCACTTTGCTCACTGTTCCCAGTTCACAAGCAATATTCTGCGACAACGTGCATGTCCGTAACAAAGAAACTGAGTATACCCACGTTACCTGCCAAGTACAGCGACAGACGGATAATCCGTGTGATAACTCACTTGCTATTATAAGAGCTAAACTATCGATGAAATAGTAAAAAACAATGGAAAAAG
>NZ_NOIF01000190.1 GCF_002265265.1 Photobacterium sanguinicancri | reverse complement strand
CCATCCCGCGTCCGATTTATATCTCACCGTTAAAGTACGGTAACAACTATTGCTCTCTCAGTCAGTGACTGAAAAACCAATTTGGAGCGACACATCGGGTTCGAACCGATGACCTCAACCTTGGCAAGGTTGCGCTCTACCAACTGAGCTAGTGTCGCATCACTGAAAGGTTTTTCACCTTTCGATCACCGCTTAATAAGCACTAATCTAGAATTTGGTTGCGGGAGCTGGATTTGAACCAACGACCTTCGGGTTATGAGCCCGACGAGCTACCATACTGCTCCATCCCGCGTCCGATTTTTATCGAAAGGAAACAAACACGTTATTGCCTTCGAGGCTGCGCATTATACGAGGAAAACTGACGGATGCAACACTTCACAAAAAAAAACTGTTCACACCCCGCCAAGTGATTATTTTACAATCAAATACTGAAAATATGCTCACGATAGTAGCGCAGTTCAGCAATCGAGTCACGGATGTCATCGAGTGCAAGGTGGCTACCCTTCTTCGAAAACCCATCGAGAAGCTCAGGCTGCCAACGACGTGTTAGCTCTTTTAAGGTACTTACATCCAAATAGCGGTAGTGAAAGTACTGCTCTAATTCAGGCATGTGCTTATACAAAAAACGACGATCTTGGCCAATACTATTACCACAAATTGGTGATGCGCCTTTTGGCACCCACTTTTCTAAAAACACAATTGTTTCACGAACAGCATCTTCTTCTGTTAGCTTGCTCTGGCGAATACGTTCAACTAAACCACTTCCCGTATGAGTATTGGTACACCAATCATCCATTTTATCTAATTCAGCTTCAGGCTGATGAATCGCAAGCGTAGGGCCTTCTGCTAAAATATTTAGTTGGGCATCTGTCACTATGGTCGCGATTTCAATGATTTTATGTGTTTCAGGATCAAGACCTGTCATTTCAAGATCGATCCAGATTAAATTCTGATCGCTGATTGTCATTGGATTATTGCCTATTTTATGACTAAACCATGTATCATACTTGGCTTATACCGAAAGCCAACCAATACAGAACGATAATCTTGTGGCCAAAAAGAAAAAGCTGACTAAAGGGCAGAGCCGACGTGTTCGCTCAAACCAAGACAAACGATTGAAACGTGAGAAAACTGATGTTCAGTGGGATGAAACCCTGCTGGAATCTGCTCGTGAAGGGCTAGTGATCACGCGTTTTGGCCAACATGCTGATGTTGAAGATCCTGAAACAGGAACAATTCATCGCTGTAACTTACGTCGAAGCATCCAAAGCCTCGTTTCTGGTGACCGTGTTGTTTGGCGCCCAGGTGTTGAAACACTACATGGAATTTCTGGCGTCGTAGAAGCCGTCCATGAACGCAAATCAATGCTGACCAGACCTGATTATTATGACGGTGTAAAAGCGGTAGCGGCTAACGTTAACCGTATTATCATCGTTTCATCAGTGTTGCCTGAATTGTCGCTTAATATCATCGACCGTTACTTAATTGCAGCAGAAACAGTCGGCATCGAGCCACTGATTGTGCTTAACAAAGTCGATTTACTGAACGATGAAGAGCGTAAACAAGTAGAAGAAATCCTATCGCTTTACCAAGATATTGGGTATGAGCTGCGCTATGTCAGCTCGACTACAGGTGAAGGGATGGAATCTCTCAAGCTAGACTTGAAAGATCACATCAATATCTTTGCTGGCCAATCAGGCGTGGGCAAATCCAGCATGGTCAATACACTGATGCCGGAAGTAGACGCTGAAATTGGTGATGTTTCTGAGAACTCAGGTCTGGGCCAACATACAACAACCGCAGCACGCTTATATCACTTCCCTGGTGGTGGCGACTTGATTGACTCACCAGGAGTGCGTGAATTTGGCTTATGGCACTTAGAGCCAGAACAAGTGACTAACGCTTTTGTTGAATTCCGTGAATACCTTGGTGGTTGTAAATTCCGAGACTGTAAACACGGCAGCGATCCTGGTTGTTTGATCCGTGAAGCAATGCAAGACGGAAAAATCTCCCGCGAGCGCTATGACAGCTATCATAAGATCATTGAAAGCATGTCTGAGAATGTCGCTAACCGTCAGTTCTCACGCAATAAAGTAGACTAACATTCAAATGCCTCTGTTTCGTACAGAGGCATTCTCAGCCCCATCCCTTCGACACGCTTGCTCTATTTTCATCTCTATCGCATTTAGTTGCTGACTGATTTAACTGACTTTAGAAAAGACTTTCGGTATTATTCTCGGTTCGAGTTATTATTTGTTTGTTAAAACGAGTAACTAGACTGTTGATTAATTGACACTTTCTGGAAAATATACTGTGCTAGATAACCTCAAAATCGGCTTGCAATACTGCACACCGAAACATGCGTTAACCCGCTTAGTTGGCAAAATTGCAGCTTTTGAAGGTGGTAAGCTCACCACCGCAATCATTCGTTGGTTCATAAACCAATACAAAATTGATATGTCTGAAGCGCGTAATCCAGATCCAGCAGCCTACCCGACATTCAATCAATTCTTTGTTCGTGAACTTAAAGATGGCGCACGCCCTATCAATGGCGACAGCAACATCATCTCGCACCCAGCAGATGCATGTGTTAGCCAACTAGGTCCAATCAAAGAAGGTCGTTTATTCCAAGCAAAAGGTCATTACTTTGATGCTTGCGAACTGCTTGGTGGCGACAAAGCTCTGGCTGATGAGTTCATCGAGGGTGAGTTTGCTACTCTGTACCTTTCACCTCGTGATTACCACCGCGTTCACATGCCATGTGACGGTACACTCCGTCAGATGATTTATGTACCTGGTGATTTATTCTCGGTGAATCCGCTTACCGCAGAAAACGTTCCTAACCTATTTGCACGTAACGAGCGTGTTGTTTGTATCTTTGATACTGAACATGGTCCCGTCGCACAAGTACTGGTTGGTGCAACCATCGTCGGTAGCATCGAGACAGTATGGGCCGGAACAGTAACACCGCCAACAGGCCCTGCTGTTCGTCGTTGGGATTATCCAGCAACAGGCGATAGCGCAGTGGTTCTGAAAAAAGGTGAAGAGATGGGCCGCTTTAAACTGGGCTCAACGGTAATCAACTTGTTCCCGAAAGATATGATCCATTTTGTCGAAGAAATGAAGCCACTTCAGAGCACGCGTATGGGCCAACCTTATGCAGAACTGAAAAAGTCTTAAACGACTAACCAGTTAACATTTCTAAAAAAAGGAACGCCGTGCGTTCCTTTTTTCGTACCAAAAATTGACCTTACCAACGGAATTTTTTTGGTCAAATAGTATGCTGATTTGTAATCTCATTATAAAAAGCAAACCAACATCACTATGAAAAATTTATCAGTCTCACAGCTCATACGGCTATTCATTGCATTTGGTATCCCGCTCGGTATTTTGATGATGCCCATAGATGCCATCCCCATTGATGATTTAACCCTAGTCCAACACCGTCTTCTTGCTATTTTCGCTCTCGCTGCACTCCTTTGGGTTTTAGAACCCGTCCCCGTTTTCGCGACATCCATTCTTATCATCGCCCTTGAACTGATCATGATCTCAGATAAAGGCTTACATTTATTTCGAGTGCCACCAGCTGGCCATGACATGGGTGAGATGATGAAATACACCGATATTTTCGGTGCATTCTCTTCCCCTATTATCATTCTTTTTATGGGAGGGTTCGCACTCGCGATTGCAGCATCAAAATATGAACTCGATAATAATTTAGCCCGAGTATTATTGAAGCCTTTTGGCAAGCAACCTAAGTTCATCATGCTAGGTCTAATGCTGATCACTGCTGTATTTTCGATGTTCATGTCTAACACCGCCACCACAGTGATGATGCTAGCGCTACTAGCACCGATTGTCGCATCTGTGCCCAAAGGGGACATTGGCATTAAAGCCTTAGTGCTATGTATTCCGATTGCAGCGAATACAGGTGGTATCGCCACGCCAATTGGGACACCGCCGAATGCCATCGCTTTACAATATTTAACCGGAGAGCACAGTATTAGCTTTCTTGGCTGGATGATGATGGGGTTACCTTTCGTGATTGTTCAGCTGGCATTTGCATGGTGGCTGTTACAAAAAATGTTCCCATCAAGCCAACAAGAAATGATTTTGAAGCTGGATGGTAAATTTCAAAAAAGCTGGCAGGCCATCGTTGTTTATATCACCTTTGCCTTAACCATCATGATGTGGATGACCACCTCATTACACGGTATGAACACCTATGTAGTGTCGATTATTCCATTGGCGGTTTTCACTCTGACAGGCATTATGGGTAAAGAGGAATTAAAGCTAATTAACTGGGATGTACTTTGGTTGGTCGCCGGGGGTATTGCCATTGGTTTGGCACTAGATAAAACCGGTCTTGCCGCAGCCTTGGCCCATGCTATCGACTACGATGCGCTCTCACCTGTTGCCGTAGTGTTTACCCTTTCCATTTTATGTTGGCTCATGGCTAACTTTATGTCTAATACCGCCACAGCTAACTTACTGATGCCGATTGCTGCAGCTGTTGCCGCTTCCATGGAAAGCTTGACGTCGATGGGTGGCTTACAAGGTGTATTGGTTGTTGTCGCCTTCTCAGCTTCGCTTGGTATGATTTTACCAGTCTCTACACCACCAAACTCCTTGGCTTACTCGACAGGCCTTATTGAAAGTAAGGACATGGCAAAAACTGGTCTTATTATTGGCTTGCTGGGTTTAGTGATTGTCTATATAGGCGCGCTAATTCTCACTTAACATCCCTTTAGCACAACTAACAACTTCAGCATATGACATTCAAGGCGCAGCAATCAGCTGCGTTTTTTTTGTAGAGAGCGGTCACAAATATCGAACTAAACGCCCGCATTTTGTACCTTTACTGCGCTTTATCATTAATGAAATGAGATATCAGTCGATAACCTTAACAAACAAAAATAATTCTACTCTTTTTGCGATTGACGCAATGGAATAGCGAAAATAACCAGAGAGTCCAAGATGAAACATACGATCAAGTTTAAAATTCAGGTGGCCATCGCCATAATTATTGCCTCAGTGAGTGCGGTACAAGCTTGGATTTCAATCAGCCAATTAAAAAACGAAACAACCAAACAAGTTTACGGTCAGATGACCGATATCGGAAAATCGACCAGTAATTACATTTCTAATTGGTTAGATACCCGTACGGGTATGATGCTCGCCAATGAAAGCATAATTAACACCAATAGTGATGTTGACCGTGAGCTGTTAGTCACCAAACGCGCAGGTAATTTCTTATCGGTCTATGCCGGTTTTACTGATGGCAGAATTGCTTTTGGTGACAAAACGGAAGACTGGCCTGCCGATTACGATCCGCGCACCCGCCCTTGGTACCGTGATGCCATCAACGCAGGCAAAACCATTATTACGGAACCTTACCAAGATTTCGACGGTAGCATTGTGGTCAGTATTGCTAAATCATTCCAAGGTCAGTACAGCGGTGTATTAGCATCCGACCTCACCATTAATAGCATTATCAAAGAAGTACTAAGCCTAGATATTGATAACGCTGGCTACGCATTCTTAGTCGATGGTGAAAACCGCATTGTTGCTTACCGCGATGAAGCCCTTAGCCAAAAGCCACTGACTCAGCTAGATAACGAATTAACCGCAGATGTTATTCGTAAACTTGCTTCCAGCCAAAAAGTCGGCACCTTTTTCCAAGAAAGCGACAACAGCAATAAGCTTGTCTTTACGACACCAATTGCTGGTACAACTTGGACACTCGGTGTTGTACAAGATGAAGAATTAGCGTTTGCATCGATCAGCCAACAAATGAAATTTGTTCTAATTGCCTCTGTGGTTTTGTACTTGGTGATTGCCGCTATCGCAACCTACATCATTACTAACCTTCTGCGTCCACTTGCCGATTTAAGCAAATCGGTTGAGCAACTAGCACAAGGCAGTGGTGATCTAACCCAGCGCATCGAAATCAAACGTATGGATGAAATTGGTGAACTGGCAGAGAACATGAATAGTTTCCTTGGCCAGCTACAAACGATGATTAAAGGTATCGTGACTCAATCAACGAACCTAAGCCAATGTGCTGAAGAATCATCAAAGCAAAGTGAATTGGCATCATTAAAAGTGTCAGAACAGCAAAATGATGTAAACCAAATTGCGACTGCGATTCATGAAATGTCAGCCACTTCCGCTGAAGTAGCGAGTCATGCCGAAATGACAGCGTCAGCGGCGCAAGCATCAACTGAAGCTTGTGAGTCTGGTAAGCACGTAATCGGACAAAACCGAGAAGCAATTACATCCCTAGCGAATCAAGTTCAAGATGCTGCCAATGTCATTCATGAATTAGAGAGTAATGCTCAAAACATCAATCAAATCCTATCGACTATTCAAGGCATTGCTGAGCAAACCAACCTACTCGCATTGAACGCCGCAATCGAAGCCGCACGTGCAGGTGAGCAAGGCCGCGGTTTTGCAGTTGTTGCCGATGAGGTTCGTGTTTTAAGTAAACGCACTCATGATTCAACTGAAGAAATTCGCAGCATGATTGATACCTTACAGCAAAATACTCGCCAAGCCGTAGATAGCATGCAATCAAGTACTGAACTTGCAGGGCAAAGTGTTGATTACGCGGGTGCGGCAAGTGATAGCCTGACTCAAATTACTCAGACCATCACAGAGATCTCAGACATGGCATCACAAATTGCTAGCGCAGCAGAAGAGCAACGCGCAGTTAGCGAAGACATTAGCCGCAATACGCAGGCAATCAAAGATGTCTCTGATCACCTTTCTGTTCAAACCGCAGAAGTCAGCAGTAGCGCACGTGATATGAATGCCTCGGCTGAAGCAATGCGTAGCGATGTGTCTCGCTTCAAAGTGTAATACTCGATAACGAACACACAATAACGATCTACTCTCATCAAACGCCGAAGCCTTGCTTCGGCGTTTTTATTTCAAGCCCTAATTGTCTGAGTCTGAGTCAAAATAGTGAACTGACTGCCACTTCTCAACATCAAATTGCTCCCTTTGCCTCCTAGCCGCTAACGTTATTTTTAGTCAGTCGTTATACAATATCGCCACGCCTTCTCAATCTCTTCACTTAAAGAATACTGAAGCAGCTTTCGTGGCCAGTACAATCCAAAGGAATAATAGATGAATAGAAAATGGGTAATAAAACTCAGTATTTTACTCCCGCTCACACTGCCTTTAAGCAGCCAAGCTGCAGCAGAATGGGGGTATCAAGGTGAGCAGGGAAGTGAATCTTGGGGAAAAACATTTAGCACATGTGGTGAAGGTAAAAACCAATCGCCCGTTGATATCCAACAATCCATCGATGCCAACCTCACCCCGCTACACATTAACTATCAGGGTTCTATCACAGAGCTGGTGAATAACGGCCACACAGTTCAAGCCAATGTCAGCGGCAAAAACACTCTCACACTGGCTGGTGAGTCATTTGAATTAAAGCAATTTCACTTTCACACCCCATCTGAGAATTACTTACAAGGTAAACAATATCCCTTAGAAGTACACTTCGTTCATGCTAACAGTAAAGGGGAATTAGCCGTGATTGGGGTGATGTTCGCAACGGGTGAACGTGAAAATGATGGTATGAAATCCTTACTCAGCACGCTACCTGATACCAATACTCGTCAACAGATAACTGCGACTATAAGCCCTGCCGATCTGCTTCCTCGCAGTCGGGAGTATTATCGTTTTAATGGTTCACTCACCACCCCACCGTGCAGCGAGGGTGTACGTTGGTTTGTCCTTAAAGAGCACCTTACTAGTACCCGTGAAGAGGTTGATGCATTACAACAAGTGATGGGGAATAATGCGCGACCACTGCAACCGCTGAATGCGAGAACGATTTTAAGTTCACCATAGCATCAAACCGCAAATGATAACCACTTGCATTTGGGTTGTTAATTGCTTATAGTTTACCCAGCTCGACGAAGTAAGATGCCTTGAAATCCTAACTTGCCCTTATACGCGTCATCTTTACAGAATAGTCCTGTGAAGAAGCTACCTTAAAGCAACAACAACTAGCTGTTCCCCCCGCTTTCTGATGAGAGGAAGCGAAGCTATTCAGCCGTTTGGTAATCGGTGCCATTCATCTAAATGACACTTTATTATCAAAAAAGCAGTATTAGTATGGAGCTTGGTCGCCCTCATACGATAAAAAAGCGCGATATTCGTATCGCGCTTTTGTCGTTGGATCTTTTTTACCGCTATATTTTGATCAATCAAGCAATATCGATCGGAAACGCCGTCACCTGATCAATATGATCGTCACCAATAGCCAGCATGATCAAACGATCGATTCCCAATGCCACACCGGCACAATCAGGAAAACCAGCACGTAAAGCGTTAACTAAATGCATGTCAATTGGCTGTGGCGCTAGCCCCATGGTTACACGCTTAGCATTATCTTCTTCAAAACGGGCTAATTGTTCATCACCATCAGACAATTCATGGAAGCCATTCGCCAACTCAATCCCTTTAAAATAGACCTCAAAACGCTCTGCTACACGGGCATCATCAGGGTTTATCTGTGCTAACGCTGCTTGTGAGGCAGGAAAGTCATAGACAAAAGCTGGCGCATTTTGACCTATCTTCGCTTCAACACCCACACTAAATAACAGCTGTAATAGCGTATCGCGGTCTTCTTCAGGATCTGCTATATCGGCTAACCCCAGTTCTCGCGCAGCCGCTTTTAACTCAGTCATCGAACCTTCAAGAGGGCAAACATTCAGCACCGACAAAAATGCGGCTTGGTAGGTCATGCGGGTTGCAGCCGAACATTGCAAGATCAACTGCAACAACTCATCCATCTCATCCATCAACTGGTGATGATCAAAATCAGGACGATACCACTCTAACATGGTGAATTCAGGGTTGTGATAACGACCGGATTCTTCATTACGAAATGATTTACAAATCTGATAGATAGCACCACTTCCTGCAGCAAGTAAACGCTTCATATGGAATTCAGGGCTAGTCATCAAATACAGCATCTGCCCTTGCGCATAACCCGGCCCGACAAATTCTGTTTTAAATGTATGGAGATGAATATCTGTCACTGTTGCTTGGCTCATTGCGGGTGTATCAACTTCTAATACATTACGCATTTCAAAGAATTCGCGTATCGCTTTAAGAAGAACCGCACGCTGTTTAAGCTTGCTGATAGAGGCAGTCGGTTGCCAAATCATGAGAATGTACCGTTGATATAGACATGGAAAGGACCCTCAGTTTACCAAACCTATCAACTTGAAACCTAGTGCAGCCCATCAGAACCTTTCACTCACCTTCTTACGCTATTTTATCCCGAGAAATTTCCATTTTATGCAGCGAAGAAAACACACCTGTTATGAATAAACATGAACGAAAAGTTAACACCAAGATCGCCCAGATCACATTGTAGACACATAAATACAACGTTAATTGATACAATATATAAACCAAATTATCATTATATGCACATTGCGACTTAGCCTTCGTAGCGAAAGTATTGATAAGCTTTTTATTTATATATACTTACACGCAAAATATGAAACACACCGATAACAGGCCACAAACAATTAAAACAATTAAAAACACTTAATTAATATT
>NZ_NOIF01000189.1 GCF_002265265.1 Photobacterium sanguinicancri | reverse complement strand
ATATTTATGGGTAATGACAACTTGTGACAATAATCACAAAAAATGTAATCAACCTATACTTTTGGGCTATTTCGATGAAAAAGCTGCGTCTAAATCAAATTTTAATGAAGATTTGTTTCATAGAATAGTCATTAGGATTTCAAGGATAAGTGCGTACTACGCACTTTTTTTAATTTTATCGTCTTACCTTCGGAGGATAGCTGTGAAGACTATTACCACAGATATCGCTGTAATCGGTGCAGGTGGCGCAGGCCTACGTGCTGCCATCGCTGCTGCAGAAGCAAACCCAGACTTAGAGATCTCGCTGATTTCTAAAGTTTACCCAATGCGCTCACACACAGTAGCTGCAGAAGGTGGCTCCGCTGCCGTCATCAAGGATGAGGATAGCTTAGACAATCACTTCAACGATACCGTTGGTGGTGGCGACTGGCTATGTGAACAGGACGTTGTTGAATATTTCGTAGAAAACGCGACTCGCGAGATGACCCAACTAGAACAATGGGGTTGTCCTTGGAGCCGTAAAGAAAACGGTGACGTGAACGTTCGTCGTTTTGGTGGTATGAAAGTTGAGCGTACATGGTTCGCAGCCGACAAAACTGGCTTCCACATGCTACACACGCTATTCCAAACTTCTATCAAGTACACGCAAATCAACCGCTTTGACGAATACTTCGTGGTTGACCTTCTAGTAGAAGATGGCGAAGTACAAGGTCTTGTTGCTATTCACATGGCTGAAGGCGAACTGATCTGTATTAAAGCGAAATCTGTTGTACTTGCAACAGGTGGTGCTGGCCGCGTTTACAACTGTAATACCAATGGCGGTATCGTAACAGGTGATGGTATGGCTATGGCGTTCCGCCACGGTGTACCACTACGTGATATGGAATTCGTTCAGTACCACCCAACGGGCCTTCCAGGTACCGGTATCCTGATGACCGAAGGTTGTCGTGGTGAAGGCGGTATCATGCTGAACAAAAATGGCTACCGTTACCTGCAAGACTACGGCATGGGCCCTGAGACACCAATCGGCCAGCCAAAAAACAAATACATGGAACTGGGTCCACGTGACAAAGTTTCTCAAGCGTTCTGGCACGAGCTACAAAAAGGCAACACCATCAAACACCCACTGGGCGATGTTGTTCACCTTGACTTGCGCCACCTAGGTAAAGAATACCTACACGAGCGTCTACCATTCATCTGTGAGCTTTCAAAAGCCTACGTAAACGTTGACCCTGCGGAAGAGCCAATTCCAATTCGTCCAACCGTTCACTACACCATGGGTGGTATCGAAACAGACAAGAACAATGAAACACGCATCAAAGGCCTATACGCTGTTGGTGAATGTTCATCTGTTGGTCTTCACGGTGCAAACCGCCTGGGTTCAAACTCACTAGCAGAGCTTGTTGTATTCGGTCGCCTAGCGGGCGAAGGTGCAGCAAAACGCGCAGCTGAGTTTAAAGGCTGGAACGATGACGCTATCGCTCAACAAGTAGCTGCTGTTCAAGCTCGTATCGATACGCTTCTTTCTCAAGAAGGTGACGAGAACTGGGCTGATATCCGTACTGAAATGGGTCACTCCATGGAAGCGGGTTGTGGTATCTACCGCCAAGAAGATCTAATGCAAGCGACTGTCGACAAACTTGCCGAGCTTCGCGAGCGTTACAAGAAAATCAGCATTAAAGACAAAGGCAAAGTATTCAACACTGATTTGCTATACGCAATTGAAGTGGGTTACGGCCTTGAAGTTGCAGAAACAATGGCTCACTCAGCGATTCTTCGTCGCGAGTCACGTGGTGCACACCAACGTCTAGATGACAACTGCACAGAACGTGATGACGTGAACTTCCTGAAACACTCGCTAGCATTCTACAACGGTGATAAAGCACCTCGTATCGAATACAGCGACGTGAAAATCACTAAGTCTCAACCTAAAGCTCGTCTATACGGTGCAGCGGCAGAAGAAGCAGCGGCGGCGGAAGCAGCAGCTGAAGCGAAGAAAGCAGAGGAGCAGGCATAATGTCAGGCAATCGTATCCAAAAAGTTGAAATCCTGCGTTATGACCCAGCAAAAGACGCAGAACCGTACTTTGAAATGTTTGAAGTACCGTTTAACGAAACTATGTCAGTACTCGATGCGCTAGGTTACATCAAAGATAACCTAGACAAAGATCTGGCTTACCGTTGGTCTTGCCGTATGGCGATCTGTGGTTCTTGCGGCATGATGGTTAACAAGGTACCCAAACTGGCTTGTAAAACCTTCTTACGTGATTACCCAAATGGTCTAAAAATCGAAGCTCTGTCTAACTTTGCTATCGAGAAAGACTTAATTGTTGATATGACACCGTTCATCGAGCGTCTAGAAGCAATCAAGCCTTACATCATTGGTAACGATCGTACACCAGAAGATGGCCCGAACAACCAAACACCTGAGCAAATGGCGAAATACAAGCAATTTGCTGGCTGTATCAACTGTGGTCTTTGCTACGCAGCATGTCCTCAGTTTGGTTTGAACCCAGAGTTCATTGGTCCTGCGGCGCTAACACTGGCACACCGTTACAACCTAGATAGCCGCGACAACGGCGCGGATGAGCGTATGAAGCTTATCAACGGCGAAAATGGCGCTTGGGGTTGTACGTTTGTGGGTTACTGTTCTGAAGTTTGTCCGAAGAGCGTTGATCCAGCGGCAGCAGTTAACCAAGGCAAAGTAGAATCTTCTAAAGATTTCGTTATTGCCATGATTAAGCCTCAGGAGGCATAAGGATGAGCAACCGTAAACCTTACGTTCGTGAAATGACACGTACATGGTGGAAAGATCACCCTTTCTACCGCTTCTACATGGTTCGTGAAGCAACAATTTTACCTTTAATTTTCTTCACTATCTGCCTGACTTTCGGTCTAGGTAGCCTAGTGAAAGGTCCTGAAGCATGGGCGACTTGGTTAAGCTTTATGGCGAATCCAGTTGTTGTTGTGCTGAACATTCTTGCTCTAGCGGGCAGCCTGTTCCACGCACAAACATTCTTCAGCATGATGCCTCAAGTAATGCCGATTAAGATCAAAGGCAAAGCACTTGATAAGAAAATTGTTGTGCTAGCACAGTGGGCCGCTGTTGCAGCTATCTCACTATTCGTTCTAGTACTAGTTTAAGGAGAACCACGTGGTCAATCTAAATCCTAAACGTTCTGACGAGCCAGTATGGTGGGGTCTGTTCGGTGCTGGTGGTACTTGGTTCGCAATGTTAACACCAGTAACAGTACTTGTGCTTGGTATCATGGTACCGCTAGGCATGATCGATGCTGAAGCAATGAGCTACGAGCGTGTAACAGGCTTTGTAACGAGCATCATTGGTGCGCTATTCACTATCGCGACATTAGCACTACCAATGTGGCATGCAATGCACCGTTTACACCACGGTATGCATGACCTTAAATTCCACACAGGCGTTGCTGGTAAAATTGCGTGTTACGCAACAGCATTCCTAGTGTCGGCGCTGGCTGTTATTTTTGTCTTCATGATCTAATCATCAAGATAACCCAGCTTCAAAAAACACCGCTTCGGCGGTGTTTTTTTATGTCTGCGCCCTGATCCAAAATCAGCTCATGGCACGATCATCAGATACAAAAAAGGTCGCTCTTAGCGACCTTTTTTATTCTCATGCCCTAAAGCATCAGTGCGTGATTATTTCACACGACCTACGTATTCAGCTGAGCGAGTATCAACTTTGATCACTTCGCCAATAGCAATGAATAGTGGAACACGAACAACTGCGCCCGTAACCAATGTAGCAGGCTTACCACCCGTACCTTGTGTATCACCTTTCAGACCTGGGTCTGTTTCAGTCACTTCAAGTTCTACGAAGTTTGGTGGCGTAACTGTGATTGGGTTACCGTTCCACAGTGTTAGCGTACAAGTGTTGTTTTCTACCAACCATTTCGCATTTTCACCAACCGCTTTTACATCGGCAGCAATTTGCTCAAATGAAACATTGTCCATGAAGTGGTAGAATTCGCCGTCGTTGTATAGGTAATCAAGCTCGATGTCGACTACGTCTGCAGCTTCAACTGACTCGCCAGATTTAAATGTTTTCTCAAGCACTTTGCCTGATAGTAACTTACGGATCTTAACGCGGCTGAATGCTTGACCTTTACCAGGCTTAACAAATTCGTTTTCAATAATGACACATGGTTCATTATCTAGCATAATTTTCATTCCGCTGCGGAATTCATTGGTGCTGAAAGACGCCATTTCTATCCTCTTAACATCTTCGAGTTGTATTTAATGCCGCATATAATAACCCGAAACGCCTCATCTGTTGAGCAAAACTGGCTCAAAGAACTGACTAATGCGATTTCAGACCCCTTTCTTCTCCTTAAAACCCTGAATATCGATCCTGAGCCGTGGAAAGCTGGTTTAGAAGCTCGAAAGTTATTTGCGTTGCGTGTACCAATGAGCTTTGTCGCACGCATGGAGATAGGCAATCCACACGATCCATTATTGCGCCAAATACTGCCACTCGCGCAGGAATATGACGTTCATGAAGGCTACTCACTCGATCCTCTCGAAGAGCAAGATAATGAAACGCCAGGATTGCTGCACAAGTACAAAAACCGCGTACTGATGATCCTTAAAGGTGGCTGTGCGGTGAATTGTCGCTACTGTTTTCGCCGTCACTTTCCTTACGAGGACAACAAAGGCGGTAAGCGCCAGTGGCAAGTCAGCCTCGACTACATTGCAGCTCATCCAGAGTTGAATGAGGTGATATTGTCAGGTGGTGATCCCTTAATGGCAAAAGATCATGAACTGGCTTGGTTGATCAAAATGATCGAGGATATCCCTCATATTAAGCGTTTACGGATCCACACCCGCTTACCTGTGGTTATTCCGAACCGAATTACCGCTGAACTTTGCCAATTACTGAGTGATACACGCTTACAGTGCATTGTCGTGACACACATTAACCACGCCAATGAAATCAACCCAGCACTTCAGACCGCAATGCGTCAACTCAAGCACGCCAATGTCACCTTACTTAACCAAGGTGTACTGTTAAAAGGCGTTAATGATTCCGTTGAAGCCTTAGTAGATTTGAGTGAATCATTATTTGATGCTGGTATTCAGCCTTATTACTTGCACGTTTTAGACAAAGTGCAGGGGGCGGCGCACTTCATGGTCGATGATATTGAGGCGAAAAAGCTCATGGCAGGGTTAATGCAGGAAGTGTCTGGTTATTTAGTACCAAAATTGACCCGAGAAATTGGTGGCCGAAGCAGTAAAACGCCACTAGACCTGCACCTCGAATAACCCCCTTTATCCTCCCTCCTAGCTTTATTCACTCAGTTTGCGTCAATAATGGCGCAACTGTACTCCTCTTCGCCTTAACACTTGGTCACAAAGCAAGCAACCGCTTCTAAAACAGTTAACTTCTTGGCTTTTTATGCCGCTTTTTACATAAGCAAACATATGGAACCAAGATCACATTTAAGAAGCTAATAATAACATGACCATAAATTGGAATTTAAAGGCGAAACTTGCAGCCTTTTTTGCTGCATTATCACTACTCATAACACTCTTATTATCTTACTTCTCTTACCAAACATTAGAGAACTCGACATTAGCTGGCATTGACTCAGAACTCAAAACGGCAGCGTACGCTACTCAGCAAATTATCGGCGTCGATAAACACAATCAGTTAGATAAAACCCATAACGATTACGATGCTATTAGCCAGCAGCTCACCCAATTTACCCAAGGTTCTGAATTAGATTGGGCGTACTCAACGGTGATGAAAAACGGCCGTGTCTACTACACCTATGTCAACCACAGTTCCGATGAAGCTCGCAGTGGTCGATACAAAGAATGGTATTTGGAAGAATACCAAATCGTCCCAGAAATGCTGCGCGAAGCCTTTCTAACGAAGCGTATTCAATTTGAAGAATACCAAGGAGAATTTGGTCGCTACCGCTCTATCTTTATTCCGATGCGTAATGCTCAAGGAGAAACATATGTTATTGGTGTCGACCTCGCGTTAAAAGAAGTCGATGACCTACTGAATAAAGAACTAAAACAAGTTTGTTTCACTGCAATGATCATCTTGGCACTATCGCTACTTGCAGCTCGTTTAATTGCCATTCGTATCGTGGAGCCCATTAACGCGCTTAACAAAGTGCTATTAAACATTGCAAATGGTGACTGGAATCTTACTCAACGTGTACCAGTAACAAGCCAAGATGAAGTCGGCATGATGTCCGCTTCTTTTAATACTTTCATGGCAGCATTACGAGAACGTCTACTAGAAGTTAGCCACACAACGGATAACGTAGCAGCCATTACGACTCAGCTTGATCTATTGGTTCAAGCGGTCACCGAGCGTTCGGTAGAACAAGCTGAAAATGTTGGTAACAGCGCAGCCGCAATTGAAGAGCTAGCGACCAGTTCACAAAGTATTTCGGGCGTGGTTAACGAAGCCAACCAAAAAATGACCCGTTTTGAACAACATACCCAAAATACCGTTGGTGCAATCAACCACGCGGTGACAGGCATGCAAAGCGTCCAGTATGAAACCAACACTGTCGCAGAAAAACTACACCAGCTAGACAGTCGTGCAAACGACATCAACTCAATTGTCGAAGTGATCAAAGACATTGCCGACCAAACAAATTTACTTGCATTAAATGCCGCCATTGAAGCCGCGCGTGCCGGTGATCAAGGTCGAGGCTTTGCTGTTGTTGCTGACGAAGTACGTCAACTGTCTGAACGGACAGCCAAAGCGACCATCGAAATTGGCTCAATGATCACCTCGATTCAAAGCGATACCAGCAGTACCACAGATACCATGCAACAGGCTGTCGGTCAGGTTGATAGCTGTGTTCAACACGCAGATCAAGCCAACGACTCTCTCAATGGTTTCCGTGCTGAAATTCTTTCCGTTACCGAAGGAATGGAAGAAATTACTGAATCGGTCAAGGAGCAGGCCTTTGCTGCTGAACACTTGTCCTCAAACGTTGCAGCACTGAGTAACAGCGCCAACGAAAACCGCCTCTCAACGCAAGAGGCACAACAAGGTGTTGAAGAGCTAAAGCGTCGAACTGGCACGCTACGCGATGTCGTTCAGCTATTCACGCTTTAACTTGTAAATACCGTTACATAAACAACAGGAAAAACACTGTGAAATTAAAATTAAGCTTAATCGCACTTGCTCTTATGGGCCAAACTGCTGCCCAAGCAGCGCCTTTACTTGTCGATTTTGACAACAGCGAACGTGAAGAACGCGTTGAATCTAGCAATGCATGGTTAGAAGTTGATACGCACGCTTTCTCTAACAATATTCAGCTGCTTCAAAACCAACTAGCTGATAACACAAAGATCTGCGCCATCATGAAAGCGGATGCTTACGGCAACGGTATTGCTGGCTTAATGCCATCTATCATCGCGAACAATGTTGCTTGCGTTGGTATCACAAGCAACGAAGAAGCACGCGTAGTCCGTAAACATGGCTACACAGGTAAAATCATGCGTGTACGTGCGGCTAGTCGCAACGAAATCGAAGGCGGTCTAGATTTCCACATGGAAGAACTAATCGGCACCAAAGAACAAGCCGATCAAATCATTGAAATTGCACGCACACACGGTACTACGATCCCAGTTCATCTTGCTCTTAACACTTCTGGTATGGGTCGTAACGGTTTAGATTTAACAACATACGCAGGCCAAGTTGAAGGCGTGCAAATCGCAGGTGATCCTAATCTAAAAATCGTCGGTATGATGACCCACTTCCCAAATGAAGGTCTCGACGAAATCAAGCGTAAAGTTGAACGCTTTAAAGTGGAAACACAATGGCTAATCGACAGTGCAGATCTCACCCGTGAAGACATCACCCTTCACGTAGCGAACTCTTACATCACGTTAAACTTACCAGAGGCGCATCTAGATATGGTTCGTCCTGGCGGGATGCTATATGGTGACTATCCAGCAAAAGCACCATTCCAACGTATTGTGTCATTCAAAACGCGTATTGCATCGCTGCACCACTTTCCAGCAGGTAGCACCATAGGTTACGGCAGCACCGTGGTATTAGATCGTGATTCTGTATTAGCGAACCTACCAATTGGTTACTCTGACGGCTTCGCGCGTTCACTCAGCAATAAAGCAGAAGTCCTTATCAACGGCCAACGTGCAAAGGTAATGGGGATGGCATCAATGAACACCACCATGGTCGATGTCACTGATATCGTTGATGTTGAAGCAAATAGCGAAGTAGTGATCTTTGGCCCACAAGGCCAAGACGTTATTACCAGTGATGAAACTGAAGAACGCAGCGGTCGAATCTTACCAGAGCATTACACTATTTGGGGGGCAACTAACCCTCGAATTTACCGCTAATAAAGCAAAAAATAAGGCCAGCACAGTGCTGGCCTTACTCTCCCGCACCATCAATGTTTCACATCTTATCGATAAAAAAATATCATCGTCATAATTCTCGATTTTCGTTCGATTTGCGTGCATAGTCGCCATCCATTCAGCTACGGGCAACAAGGCTCTAAGGGAGTTCGCCAAACTTCCCTCAGCTGGTCATTAATTTCTATTTGTCGCGAGTAACGCAATGAAAATTGGCATTCTTTCCCAAAACGAAAACCTATACTCTACCCGTCGTCTACGTGAAGCATGTGAATCACGCGGTCATGAACCCGTGATCATTAATGCATTACGTTGTTATATGAATATCAACTCGGTTCAGCCATCAATTCATTTTGAGGGTAATGACTTAATAGGCTTCGACGCTATTATTCCGCGCATTGGTGCTGATATAACCTTTTATGGGTGTTCAGTGTTACGCCAATTCGAAATGATGAATGTGTTTTCGATTAACCCCTCGATTGCGATTTCTCGCTCTCGTGACAAATTGCGTTCATTACAATTGCTAAGCCGTAAAGGCGTTGGCATGCCAATCACGGGCTTTGCAAGCAAACCTGATGATGTGCCAGACCTAATCAAAATGGTTGGTGGTGCACCTTTAGTCATTAAATTACTGGAAGGTACACAAGGTATCGGCGTTGTACTTGCCGAAACACAAAAAGCCGCTGAAAGTGTTATCGAAGCATTCATGGGCTTGAAAGCCAATATCATGGTGCAGGAATACATTAAAGAAGCAGGTGGTGCTGATATTCGCTGTTTCGTTATTGGCGATAAAGTGATTGCATCCATGAAACGCCAAGCCGCTGAAGGCGAGTTCCGCTCTAACCTTCACCGTGGTGGTAGTGCATCACTGATTAAGATCACACCAGAAGAACGTAAAACAGCTGTTGCTGCGGCAAAAGCGATGGGCTTAAGCGTGGCTGGGGTTGACCTACTTCGCTCAGAACGTGGTCCACTAGTGATGGAAGTGAACTCATCACCAGGCCTTGAAGGCATTGAAGCGGCTACGGGCAAAGATATTGCTGGCATGATTATCGACTATATCGAAAAGAACGCACAGAAAAAAAGCCGTCGTTTGTTGCACGATCAGTAAAAAGTAACAGCGTGTACGATAGATAAAACAACGGTAACGTGTTTTAGCCACAAAACCTCTCTGCGAATTTATAATTCGCTTAATCAAAAGCAGCTGAGCTTCAGCTGCTTTTTCTTTATCTCCAAACACTCCAATTAATAAAAGCCTCTAATTCACACACCCTTATTAGATTGTAAG